>CAYYNM010000031.1:11934-21618 GCA_964472945.1 uncultured Methylomarinum sp.
ATGCTGTGATATAAAAGGTGGGCAATAGAGCGTTGCCCACCCTACAGGGCTTCAGACATTAACTTTAGCTCCATTTATATGAATAAATTAATTGTAGCATTTCCTCAATTTTCATGGGAATGCAGAATTAACACTCTGCACCACGGAACGCCGAAACGATATAACATAAACCGTAGGGTGGGCAACGCTTTTCTGCCCACCATAATGCTGTGATATAAAAGGTGGGCAATAGAGCGTTGCCCACCCTACAGGGCTTCAGTATTGCTAAAATTAAAGGTCATACTTTAGCGGATAAATTATCTAAGGGCGATAGCTGTTATATTTCCATTCGTTCCAATGAAATTGCCAAGCATCATATTGCGTATTTATATTTTTTAACAAAACACTACATATACATATAAATCAAAAATGGGTAAGCTGATTTGATTTGCCAAACCTTATTGGTGAATATTATTTGTATCTCAATTATAAATGTTTAATCAAAAGCGTTGAGTCGTTTAATTTAACACATTCAAACAGAATGTCATCAATTGAACCTTCAATAGGGTGTGTGTAATGTACACCGTATTCAGTATCAGAATGTAGATGTTTTAATGTGCCGTGAACAGTAAAAGGTGTGCCTGATTCTGGGGAGGTTATGGTGATTTTTAAGGAGTCGTCAATGTTTTTCCCCAAGGGGGAGCTGAGTTTTAGACGAATACCAGTTAAACTAATATCTAATATTTCGCCATCTATGGATATTTCTGGTTTTGATGGGTCGGTAGAATGAATACCAGCTTGTACATTTTTGGGTTTTACCCTGTGGTGGTTTCGTCTTTCTGGTTTCATAGCACTGAAAAAAATTATCCTCAATAGGTTTTAAGTATAACAGAGAAGAAATGAAATTTGTAGAGAAAAATAATTATCTAACCTAATGATTTATAAGGTAAGTAACTGCTTACAGAGAGGTTTTATAAGCAAGGATTTGCTAAGGGGACACCTATAAATATCCCTTGGCCTGGCGATGCTACACTTTTCCAATAGGCTTGGAGTTATTACTTGCAATAAAAGCAGGCTTATTAGTTGATAACGTTATTTTAAAAACCTATCCATTATTGGATCGTAGGCTTTAGCCTCGTCTGAATCATACAGGGCTAAAGCCTCACATTCCAAATGTTAGAATAAATATATACCCACCTACTTAGAGAGATGGAAATAAATAATCGTCTAGCCTTTTAAAAGCTGATAAGCCAGGTTCAATGATTTTTCTAGGTAATTTTTTTACAACCCATTTAACACGAAACCTTGTAGTAGGGTATTAATGTAAGGTCGTAAAAGGCAATTGTAGAGACAAGGCATGCTTTATCTCTACGAAACTGTGCTTTGTATAACGTTAAGTTTTGTCGTTTTATTGAGATAAAAGCGTAGTACAGGAACCTTTGCTTTCAGAGGGGGTGAATGCAATAAACGGTTCCTGACTAGCAAAATGCGGGAATAACAAGGCATCCTGCCTTGAGTTCCTTTTCCCGCGCACTCCTGTCCTAAAGTGGCAACCGGCTATCTAATTAAAGACCCTTGGCTTTCCGAACCCGTTTTCAACGGGGGTGGCAAATTAAGCTACAAAAATCCTTTTGAGTGAATTCCATCTCTTTGTAGTTACTATTAACATAGCACTATGCGTGCCAAGTATTTAAGCTGTTGATTTATAGGTATATGTTTTTTTATTAATGCTGTTTTAGTTTTAAAATAGGGGATATGCCTTATGAGTGTGTGAAATGCCTTAGTTTTAGACTTGATTAGGTGCTTTATCTGTAATTATGCTGTAACAATTATAAGGATAGGTAAGGAAAGTATCTGAAGTGTATACATAGCTTAGTAAATGCACTACTTAGCTATGCATATTATTAGTGGCATTAAATTTGCTTGCTTATACGATAACCCAGAAGCATTTGGTAGTGAAAATGGGTTAACTCTGTTGTTGTTAATAATAAAGTGTTGTCTTTATTTGTAAATAAAACATGATGATAGTCTAAAGGTTATGTTTTTTCTGTGATCTTATTAGCAAACAGTCACTTTTTAAAAATTAAGTAAGGAATAAAGCAATGAAAAAAACTAAACTAGCAAAAGCGGTTGCTCTTGCTACACTTTCTCTAGCTATGCTTCCTACAGCATCAGCACATGTAATGTATAACACTTTTAATGGAGCTGGAAGTACTGATGGCTGGACGCATGAAACAACTTCTGCTGGAAAAAATACGGGGGCAGTTGTACCGTGGGTGGGTACTGTCGGTGGTGTTCGCCCTTATGGTTATGTAGGTAAGCAAGCATTAAACTGGGCTGCAACCATTCATACCGCAACTTCTTCGCTTGTCGTGTCTCAGGCGGATGCACAAACTGATTATGGGTTCGCGGCTGATATTTCTACTGCTAATGGTGCCTGGGGTTCTTGGCAAGATCCTAATAATCCTTCTATTACTCGTGGTTGGGGGCATAATACCGATTATGGTTTGGTCAAAGCGCTAGTGGATACTGATATAAAAATTGATGTATCAAAAGTTAATACAGCGGATAACATCTTTAATTTTGGTATTACTGTGTTTACAGGAATGGATGATGGTACTGCGAGTTTTAATCATCATTCAGTATGGAATCAGGGGTATGTTTCAGGTGTTAATGAAGCACCCGCTATGGTTTCTGACCCTATGGGGACTAGTGGCTTGACTTATTTAACGCATGGTGATCAAGGTGTAGTTACTTTTCATGCAGTAGCTAACCAGGTTTATTCTGTTTATTTAGGTGGAAATGATGTTAATGGTGATATTTTTGGAACGCCTTACCAATATCAAGCGGCTATTAGTGCGGTTCCAGTACCTGCTGCAGCATGGTTGTTTGGTACTGGGTTGGTGGGCTTGGTTTCTTTGGGACGTAGAAAACAGAAAGTAGTTTGATGTTTAAGAATTAACTTGCAATAAGTTGGTTTTTTAAGGAGTAATAGGTGCCACGGATGGCATTTTTCTATCTATTTAGTTTTTGTTTCAATTCTGCGAGAGATAAGGCATGCCTTATCTCTACGGTTATTTGGAGAAGGTTATTCAGCCTTTTATTTTAAATTTCCTAATACCTGGTAAAGCCATTATTGCTGTAGCAAATAGCCAGAATGCGGCTGGTACAGGCACTGGGGATGCTTCAAGTGACCCGGTGATTGTGGTGTCAGCAAACAGAATATCAAACTCTCCATTGAGAAGAGTAAAGCTGAATGAGCCTGTATGATTTGATGGATTGTTATAATTCCCATCAATTGAAGCTGAAGCAGTATCTGATGCATCTAATAAAGAGTTGTAGGTAGAAATAGCTATATTGACATCCGTATCTGCATGTTGTCCTGAAACATTGGTTAATAGGTTGTAAGTATAGTCAATTGTAATATTATAGACATCATTTATATTCACAGAAGTGTTTTTAAAAGTCTGGAGATATTCACCGAAATATTCAGAGCTTGCCATACTGTTTGATATATTATCTTCAGCATGAAATATTTGTGTATAAGTAGTTCCAGAGCTGTTGTAGTCAGCAAGTGTGGCTGTGTGTGTGCTTGAGCTACTAGTAAAAGAAGGAGCGTAATTTAATGTTGGAGTAAATATCTCACCAAAATCATTGATGGTACTGCCAATTGTTAATCCTGATAGAGAATTACTATTTGTATTGCTATTTGTTGCGGTGATTGTAAAATCGTATGTAGCCGTACTGCTAAATGCGCTGGTAGCCTGGGCAGGTTGAGCTGTTATGCTTGAAATTAAAAGCACAGAAGAGATAAGTGCTTTGTTTTTATAGACTAAAAATTTCATAAGATTTACCTAAATTGTTAAAGTTTGGGGGGAATCTCTCCCCCCCTTTTTTGTTATGAATACAGATTGCCAATAGCAGACTAAAGTCCGCTCTAAAAAATACCTATATATTGCAAAACTTAAGGTGTTAAACCGGCTTCAAAAGGTAAAAGAGGGTTTGTTGCACCATCTGCACCAACGGCTGGAATAGTTATAAAGTCTTCTATTGCCAGTGATGAACTTAAAGGGTTTCCTGCACTGATAAAGAAAGAATCCCCCGAGTGGCCATTAGGAACAACAAGCTCAGGGTGGTCAAAAGGTGCTTGTTCGTAGCGAACCCTCTCATCTGTCAATGTTTTCAAAAAAGCCAGTAAATCTGCCCGTTTTTGAGGGTTTGTTCTCATTGGAGTTGATGTCAGAAAATCATGTTGATTACTATTATCTTTATTTCCACCGCGAGAATAAAATTCAATAACCTGTTCCAATGTGGCCATGCTGCCGTTATGCATATAAGGCCCTGTTAACTCAATATTACGCAAAGTAGGTGCTTTAAAGGCTGCTTGAGAAGCAATAACTAATTTTTTATCATTAGGGTTATTAAAAGCGGCAGTAGCGGCTGCAATTGTTGGAATATAAGCATAACGAGAGTTTTGGCAGTTTTGATTACGAATGGATATTTCAGCAGGACCCTCGCGACTGCCATCAGGTTCTCTGTCAGCAAAGGCAGAGAAAACTGTTGGGAAGTTAAAGTCAAAACCTAAATCCCAGCCAAGAGGGGCTATAAATTGACAGCTGTGTATATGGTTAACGGGCTTGTCTTTAACATTTTGGTAATTCCCCATTAAGTACTCTACATACTGGCTACTAAACGATAAAGGTTTGCCAAAATCATCAACTCCATTTAGGCCTGGATCTGAGTTTGGGTCGGCTACTCCGGTGTTAAAAAATCCAAAATCCATTAATTTAGAGCCATTTGGGTTTCGAGTGATATCACGAATAACAACATCAGGAAATTCGGTAATTCCTGCGTCTTTAGCGGCATCAACAAAGTTTTGCCCCATCGCTTCTGGGCCAAAGGCTCTTAAACTATGTGTAGGACCATAAAAAGCATTTGCTGTAGGTGTAACCAATGTTGAGTTAGTGCTAATAGCTGCGGCAGTAAGCGTTGGGCCTGCATGGCAAATATTACAATGGTTTTCGAGAAATACATCCAACCCCCTTTGTTCTGAAGCAGTCAAGCCTGTTGGTTTATAAGTGATAGGATCCCTAACAACAGTGTCGATAGGTGCTTGGTCTGACACTAAAGTGGTTTCATAAAGTTGAATAGCAAGTGCCATAAACATTGGGAAATTGGCTTCCATCTGGTTATAGCGAGGACCACCTGATGCGGGTGCTCCAAAAGAAGCGAGTCTTCGTGTATACGACCAGTATTTTCGGTCAAAAGAAGCTCGTATCATTGCTTTGTATGTGGTTTTCAGACCGGGCTGTAATTTACCCGCTGAGTCTAATGGTTTATTAAGGTTTAAAGGGCTAAATACGCTATCATTAGTATCTACTTTTTGATGTTGTAGCGGTTGGCGGAACAGTACTTTTCTACCTATATCTGCAATACTACGGTTGCTACAAGTCATTTCAAGTTGACTCATGGCGGTTGCAACGACTTGAGAGGCAAGAGATGAGTTTATTAAGTGTAGGTGCTGTTTTTTAACGTGTCTTCTATTAACTTGTACCCAAACACCTGCATTAGGGTCACGGTCTCCCCAGTTGTTATTACCATTAAAAACATTATTGGCGCGACCATCCCAGAAATTTCTATGGTTAAAAACGGCATTAATAACAGTAGGAGCGTTTCTTGGCTCAACGCGGCGAGTACCGGTGCCATTTATATTAAAAATAGGGTCGGCACTACGGTTACAATTGTCACTCATTCCTGTAAAACGCGATGCACCTGTAAAAATACCACTAAAGGTTCCTGACGATGCAATGGCATCATCAGTTTCCCTGATAATACCGCTGGCTTTATCAAAAGGGTTGGTATATTGCAGTAAAGGAAAGTCAGCAATGCTAAGTGTGTGATTAGGGCCGCCCATGCCTGAGGCTAATAAATCAAATATTTGTCCTGAAGGATGAGGACTTTTAAGTCCTGGATTAATCTGGTTTTTAACGCGGTTATCTGCACCAGCATGAAAATGACAAGAAGCACAAGCCATGCCATCACTGCCTACATTAACATCCCAAAATAAGGCTTTTCCTAAGGCTATTGCCATATCTTTATTAACAACAATGGGGTCTGCTCCATCTAATAAACCAGGTACTGGAGGAGTGGGTACACCAATTAAGGGGACGGGTAAAGGGCCGTGAGCAAAGGTTGCTTGTGATAAAACAAGGCAGTATGCAATGGCAATTTTTTTAGATAATTTCATTGGGTCACCGTAAAAAGAAAAAAATCAGAATAAGCTACAGGTAACTTGGTTACTTCTGAATAATAGGGTGCTTTATACAAACTTTAAATAAGAGGGTTTAAGCAAAAGCATTCTAAGTTAGGTTAATAAAAGCAATTATTGAGCCAACTCAAAAACCTTATTAAAAGAAGGGGGGAGTGGAGCCTGGGAGGTGTTGAAAAATGTCATAAATATGTTAAATAACCTGTTTTGTGTTATATGACACAATTTATAGGCTACAGATAAACTTTTCAATAATATTGAATATAGCGATATACAAATCATAGCTTATAAACTCTATAGCAAACTTTAGTCCGCTTTACAAGTGACTGGCCTTAATTCATTAAAATCGTAACCAATTGTTATTGAATGATATTGTTTTAATATTAATTTGCAAAACTAAAAGCCGGAACATCGAGTAATAGTTAATAGTTAAAAGCTTTTATATAAGGTTGAAGTTGATTGAGTACTGTGGAAAACTCTTTTTCGTAGTGTTTCCAGCGAGCTAATGAGCTGGAGTATAAAGGTTGGGAAACTTGGTTGAAGCTTGGACTGCTAATAAATTTTTTTGCCGCATATTGATGGAATTTTTTGGCTTCAGAGTTCCAGTCTAAATTTATAAAGCTAAAAATTTCACGAAAAGTAGCTTCAAAGTTGTTGACAGCATCTTCATAACGAAACTCAATAAAATCTAAATTCATTTCTTTCTTTATATAGAACCACCACTCCATTGTTTGCAGATAAAGAGCAATGGTTTTTTCCCAGCTTAAAAGGTTAACTGTTGTGGGTGTTGGAACCATAATCTGCATAAAACAACTTAAGCAGACATCACGGGGGTCACGCATAACAAAAATTACTTTTGCATTGGGAAATAGGCAATTAATTAAGCCAATATCAAAGGTATTCATCGTAGTTTTATCAATAAAGCGTTTGCTGGTGATCTCTTTCCCATGTTTGTTAATGGCAAGATCCCAGTAAAATTTTCTTAGATGGTGTATTTGTTTGGCTGTAATATTTTTTAATTGCTCCGGTATGGATAATTGATTGCTTGAAATTTTTTTAAGCTCTTCGCGCAGAGAGAAAATTAAATCCGTTTCATCTGAAATAAATGTATTTTTATGAGTATCGAGGACCTCCTGGGTAAGTGTTGTGCCTGAACGTAAAAAACCAATTAAAAAAACAGGGTCTGTGTAAGCATCTGTGTAAGCATCTGTGGAGACAAGCTTGCAGCAATGGTCTATTAGTTGTTGGTTAAAGCCTTTGGTATATGATAAAAGCATATCAGATACAAAGGTGGCATGTTGCTTGTTAACCTCAGGCAAGGATTGCGATAGTGTGGCAGCCAGGTTTAAATGATTAAAAACCTGGCTATATTGTTTTGTTTTATCAAGTATTAAAGCGAGTTCTTTATGCGCGCGGAAGCGCTCTTCGTCTGAAGATGGGCGGTCTAATACTTTTTGTAAACGGTTAATAGCTTTATCGTACAGACTATTTTTAGCTTCTAAAGTAGCGTGTTGAATATTTAAAATAGCATTTTCGGGAGCTTTATTAATCGCTTGCTGACTTGCTAATAAAGCAAGTTTATTGTTATTGAGTCGAGCATAGGTATGGGCTAGTATTTGGAACCCTCGGACCTCTTTTTTATTAATTTGCACGGCTTGTTTGATTAACTCCAGCGAGGCTGGATAATCATTCCAGAACTGAAGCTGTTCGGCTATAAGCAGCAATTGCTGGGTATCACCACTTTTGTATGCAGTCCTAGCTAACTGCTTGCCTGCTTTATGTAAATAGCTTAGCCCTTGTTTTTGTTGTTTAGCCCAACATAATGCTTGTCCTAAACAGGCAAGAGCCTGTGCATTTTTAGGCGTATCTGCTATAGCTTTCTCAAACCAGTAAATGGCCTCGCTAATATTTTTAGATTTGATAGCAGATTGGCCGCGCTGTAGATAGTTTGTCATTTTAAAATAGCTTGAGTTTTTGGTTTATAGATAGTTAAGCTTAATATAAGCAAAATTCCCGCCGAAATTAAGTGATACCCATTACATTGAACTCACTTGCATGATTATTAATAAATAATTGATTTAATTAAAACACGGAATACAAGTATGCCACTTAAACTTTATCACTTTCCTTTTAGTGCAATGGGGTCATCCTGTGAAATAAAAATTTATTGCCAAGATAAAACAAGCGCACGGCAAATAGCAGATAAAGTGATTGCTGATGTAAAACGAATAGAACAACGCTATTCGCGTTATAGAGACGATAGTATTTTATCTGAGATTAACAGAGTTGCTGATAAAGGAGGGTCAATAGCTGTAGATGAAGAAACTGCTGCTTTACTTAATTATGCTAATACCTGTTATCAGCAAAGTGCAGGGTTATTTGATATTACTTCGGGGGTGCTTAGAAAGGCATGGGACTTTAAGTCACAAACCATTCCTAAACAAGCAGAGATAAAAAAAATATTAAAAACAGTAGGTTGGAAAAAAGTTAAAGTAACTTCATCATCAATAAGTTTTGCTATCTCAGGAATGCAACTGGATTTTGGTGGCATAGGCAAAGAATATGCAGTAGATCGAGCGGCTAATATTTGCTGGCAACAAGGTATAAAGCATGGTTTGGTGAATTTAGGAGGGGATATAAAGATTATTGGTCCACACCCAGGGTCAAAGCCTTGGAAAGTGGGGGTTCGGCATCCACGAAAAGCAGGAGAAATGCTGACTCAAATCCCCGTTTATTTGGGGGCAGTGGCTAGTAGTGGGGATTATGAGCGCTGTATTGTTATTAATGGTAAACGCTATGGACATGTACTTAACCCCAGAACAGGATGGCCTGTATCTGGGTTAGTGTCGGTCACAGTTTTATCCGAACAATGTGTTATTGCGGGAAGTGCTTGCACCATTGCCATGTTAATGGAGCAACAAGGAAAAAATTGGTTAAAAAGGTTGGGGTTAAAGCATATCTGGATAGATCAGAGTGAAAAAATGGGAGGCGGGTAGTGTAAGTGTTTTTAATTAAACTTTGTTATATAACGCATTATACGGGTTATATGCCTTATTTTATTGTTTTTATAGCCTCTAGTTTATTTATCAAACAATGGAAATCTTCATTTTAATGAGGGTTGATTTAAGGTGGAAGACAAGGAGCCAGATTAAAGACTAAGGGTGTAACAAAAAAGAAGGGAAAGGGGGGGGGTATTATTTTTTATTAGTTGGCGCGATAAATGCTTATTTCTTATAACCTTGTCACCGGTGAAGTTGAATCGGAAATTAGACCTCATAATATTTTGAGGTGGCTGGGTTGCATTCCTGGAGCATATAGATTGTGCTAAAGGGAATTTTTGATTAGTTATAACATTTATATTGGAGTGAGTTTTATGAAAAAATTTATTAAGCCAGTTGTATTGGCACTTGGATTGTTAAGTATAACGGGGCAGGCTT
>CAYYNM010000032.1:0-21102 GCA_964472945.1 uncultured Methylomarinum sp.
AAGTTTTTTCAGTAAACGCTGATTCTTTTCTTTAGCTGTTAATTCTGTTTTTTCATACAGCAAGTCCAAGGCTTGCTTGATAATTTCAGTGGTATTTAAATGTGTTTTTTGTTGAATTATCTTGAGTTTCTGTTCATAACTCTCATCAATACGAGCGGTAATTCGCATATTTCACCTTTTGTCAGACTGTTTGTCAGTCAACTATAGCACTATTTTTTACGTATCATCAATAAGCCACAACCAAACGCTTTGGACCGTCCAATACCGATAAACAAAGCCGCAGTAAATTTTTCCTTATCCATTATTTGCAATTCACCCACCAAATCAACTGAGCTAAAACCCGCCTGCTTGCCTTTTTCGGGTAAGGCATGCCATTGATAAGCACTATTTTGAAGTTTACCAAAACCATTATCTTCAAGGCTCAACTGAAAACCACAGCGTTCACCTTGTCTTTTCCACCAGTTTTCTAGTGCATTATCAATATGTGTTTTAATTGCCCATTCCAATTTATCGACAATAGTTGATGTTTTTTGTAAGCCGTCTGCATAGTGAATATCCGCATCAAGTAGACCTTGTAAGTATTGCTTAAATGGCTCGCCTCCTTTGGCTAACAGTCGTTTTTTATAGTCTTGTTTTTTTGGTTTAGGTGGCAACTCAGTTTCAAGATTAAATTTTTCGATTAATGCTTGTAAAAAGGTAAGTTGAGCATCCATCACAACATCATGTTTTTTACCTTTTTTGGTGATAACAGGATTCACACGGCATTCAAAATATAACCGCTGCCCAACGGATAATTGCGGTTGATAGTTTTTTGTTTCGACTACAAATAATGAATTTTTAGGTTCAACCGGCTTATCTTTTGAAACCAGATAATAAACCGATTCACCTCGGGCATAAGACAAATCACTGAGTTGCTCTCGCGCTATTTCTTCTCTAAATAAGTAGCTACGCTTTTGCTCGGTAAACAAATCCCATAATAAGCGGTGTGCGCCATAGATATTATTTTCCAGTACGCGATTAAGCTGTGATGATTTTAAGATTTCGGGGCGTAGCCTAACTCGAGAAAAATACATTATTCACCTCCTTGCAGGTATAAGTAATGTTCCTGACGAGGGCTAAATTGCCAGCGTTTTCGTGAGTGGGGCTGATCATGGCGAGTGCGAGTTTGCATCTTTTTTTTATCCAGTGCATCCGAAAAATCATTAAACTGCCCTTCCCAGTAGTAGTGCCGATCTTTTGGTCTACCCAACCAGTCTGCATCACGTTTTGAAAACTCACCCTTACTTTCAAGATAAGTGGGTAACATCGGCTTATGTTGAAATGCGCTTAATGCCTGATAAAAATTATCCTTTGCAATCAATTGAGGATCAAGCGGTGCGGCGAGTGGGCAGGACTTTCTGCCTAAATATAAATGAAATTTTGGCTGCAACAGGTGTTTTTGCAATTCAGCCAGTGTATAAGGTGCATCACCTAAGGCGCGTATTGCCACCAGTGCCAAAGCATCGTTGCGATATTCACGACTGGATAAAATAGTGCCTAGTTGTTTTTTGCCTAAAACAATTTCATCGCGTCGGGTATGATAATTAAACTTTCCCGTTGCACTGGGGACTTGCGTGGTGTGATAGTCGCGTAATAAATGCCCTGTCGAAAAGACTTCTACTGCCAGCGTATAGCCTTGCTGTAATTGAACCTGCTTTCCTTCATCATCACGTTTAATGCCTAATGCCGCCCCTAACAAACCAATAATAGCGGATTTGCTGGGATAATTTGCTGTATGGCGGTCTTCGCCTACAGCAATTTCACCCCAGCTTGCCATTGCGCCATAAAGTCGAAAGACAAGATATTCCATATTTTTCTCCTTATTGGCTGACAAAATCCAGTAACTCTAGCAATGTTTTACTTTCTGGAGCGGTCACGTTTAATTCGCACCGGTTATCTGCGCAAGCACCATAAACGTTATCAAAATTATCTCTTTGCGTGACTAAAGCGGCAATAGAGTCGGCAATAAAGTCTTTATTTTCGCGGTCATTAATCGGTTTTAAATAGGCAACTGATAAGGATCGTGGTTGTTGATCGCCTTTTTCAGCCAATACATACGAGGCATAGGCACGCGAAGCAAAGCTATTTTGTTTACCCTCAGGCGCAACTTTAACCGCTACTTCTGTCAGTGCGCGAATAGCTTTATTAGCAAGTGCTTCATCACCGCCTAAATTGTCGATTAATAATTCACGATTGATACAGAGGTAGGAATAAAATAAACCGGCGGCAAAACGGGTTTCGCCGATATGGGCTGCACCGGTATCTTCTTGTCCATTATTCAAATCATCTACCGCAGTAAAATAATCATCTTCAATGGCTATTGGGTGAACGCTGATGGCATGAGCGACTTGGCAAGCTGCTTCCATACAATACTTTGTTAAACTATTTCCAGTATCTGATTTTGTTAGCATACGACCAAATAAGGCAATATCAACATCTGTTACTTTTTGGCGTAAGAAGGTTAATTCATCTGGACTTGCTTCTTCCTTGCGTTCTGCAATTTTCTCAGCAAGATCTAAAATACTTTGCTTTTCTTGGGTATCAAAAAAAGCTAATTGCTCAATTTCAAGCTCTGCTAATTCTTTTTTGATACGCTCATCATCAGGTAATTTCTTTAAACCCTCTTTTTCTTTTTTCGGCAGTTGCTTTAACTTGCCAAATACCCCTGCAATAGGCTGTGTCCATTCCATTGCTTTTTTATGCGTAACACCTTTGCTAATCATCTGCTGGTAGGCTTTTAAGCCCATTTCTTTGGTACGTGTACCGATATGACCTGCCAGAGCCTGCTCAAAACTGTCCGAGGTGCGCCAAGTTCTTTTTAAACATTGCGAAGACACGCGCAAACGCTCGTACCCGCCCATTTTTGCAGTTTTGGGGCTGCCCATATCATCCCTGTTTAAATTAGCGGGTGGATAGGCTGTTAATAAATGTAATTGAATAAAACGACTCATGGTAATACTCCTTAATTAGTTTTTAGGCTGTGCTGTAAAATAATCGGTTGCCCAGCGTACTGCCAGACGATTAGCTGGTGAATGGCTGGGTTGATGTGCAAATTCTTTATGCCAATGGATAATGTCATTTGCCAGTGAAATAATATTGACCTGTCCATTTAATAAACGAATCGCTCGAATAAGGCGGCGGTAAAAATCGTCAGGGCTGGTGCTTTTCTGTAATTGTTGAAAACGTAGTTCACTCATCGGCGCTTTGCTTTTACCCTCAAGAGGCGTGGCAAGTTGCTCGGCAAAGCTGGCTATCACTTTCACTTTATCACTGTCTTTTTTATTGTGTATTCGGCTATGGGTTTGTTTATCTGCCTTTACCTGAGACAAGGCACCAGCAACACAGGCACTTATATACAATTTATCTCGCCATCTCTTCGAATCGGGCATATCGTGTAAAAAGTGAGCAAACGCCTCAGTCAGTAAAATATCTTCTGGGCTTTCGGCGCGGCGTAATCGGGCGCGATCCCCACGATTATCATCCAGATTTTTATGCCAATGTTGTATTGCCTTTATATCCTCATAGTCTAAAAAATAATACGGCTTCATTGATGGCTCTCCTCGGGCGTTGCTTTTAATTTAAGTTGTTTAATCGCTTTGTTACTGTAAAACTTTTTCCATAATATATTTTGCGCGTGAATAATTCTTTTCAAATCCAGATCCTCAGGGCTTGATTCCAAAGTGGCTGATTCAAACACCAGCCGAGTTTGTTTTTCTAGGGTTTTAAGCCACTGTTGATAACAGTGTATGGGTGCCATTTCTGTATCGCCAGATAAATGAGCCAGTTGCTCTAAGATTTGATAAAAATCCGTTTCAGTTGCTTGCCAAAATTGCCGGTCAATCGGTGACATATCGCCTTTAACATCCTTAGGGCGACGAAACCAGGCTTCTTTTACCTGTGTGCGTAGCAGTTTAACCACTTCACGCGCGGCATTAATCAACTCTGCACCCCAGTCCATCAGGTTATTCTTTTGAGCTTGATCCAGATAAAAAACAGGAAAGTGAGAGTCATACCAGCAGCGTGCTTTCATATTGTCCATATCGTAGCCAAAACACCATAACGACGCTGAATGTATTGCAAAATCCCGCCCACGCTCTTCATTATAAATTTGCACAATGCTTGCCGCTTTATCGCCATTTTCCGAATCCTGCAATGCCATACCCAGCCAGTGCCGGTAGCCTAATCCGCCTTGCTGCCCTTTAAGCGACAAGGGCAATTCTTTATTATTCATATCAAAACGATAAGGCGTTAAGGGATGCACCCAAGCACCCTCATAATTAACACCGTAGTTTTTAGTAATAAATTCTGTATATAAATATTCAGCTGAGCAACCACACAGATCACAGTCGCCGTTTTCAATTTTTGTACTTAAGCGAATACGGCGTGGCATCCCCCAATAGCGTTGCAGTGGATGTGTATTTTCTGGTGTTGTAATAATTCCTTTTTTATCCGATACCCGCGTTGGACTTAACCAGGGAAAAACAAGACCATCAACTGTTTCGGCTAATGGCATTTCTTCCTGATTAAAAATATTTAACCATAGTTTTTGCCATAAAGTTGTCACTTTATTTTCAGGCAGAAGCAATGTAGTTAACGGGCCACCACCTCGTAAACTAACGCGATGGCCGACCCCGCCTGCTGGCGCATTAGCCTGTAAAGTGAATAATGCCGTTGCCGTACAGCCAGGGCAAAGCTGCTTGGCTTGATCTCGTTTTACAAAATGATCTGAATTGTTTTTGAGTGCATTGGCACCGGGTGCTTCAATTAATAACGCCGATATGTGTTTGGTTTCACCCTCAGGCAAATCATAATCCTGTAAGAAAGCAGCACCACTTGGGTTATCTACTTCAAATGCCAATGTTAGTTTTTCCAGACTGGTTTTTAAGTCATTCTGGTCAGGCATTTCTTCCCAATACCCCTGCCACATATCCTCATCTTCTGGCGCAAAACAGGTTTGCAATAAACCGATTAATAACTGATACAACGCCCCTTGAAAATCTGCTCTGGGCGCATTGATTTCAATGACTGGGTTTTTAGTTTCGACTATTTGCCAAGGGGCAATAAGTCCTTTTGTTCCATCTTGGCGGATAACGGGGACCCAAGGGGTGGTAATCAAGTTCATGTTTTCTCCGATTTGGATTGGTTTTCTCATCTTGCCGACTCCACACTTTACATCACTGCCATAAGTAAAGAGATTTTGTATTTTTAATTTCCGTAGGAGCGGCTTTAGCCGCGACATCGCGGCTAAAGCCGCTCCTACAAAACACCCTATTTATTCCATTAATTTAATGGTAATACCGCTTTGCGTGGAAATAATTAATCAGTTATTCTAAAAATTTCGAGTTTTTGAGCAAGTGCGCAAAAGTCTGGTAAACAGATTCTCTTTTTTCAATCAGCGCAATTAAAACAAACTCTTCCTGATTAGTGTAAATAAGTCTAAATTTTCCTGATCTTATTTTTTTAAATTGACTATAACCCTGAAGACTTTCTCCTTCTATTGAGCTGCTTCTTAGCCTTTGTATAATATCTTTTAGTTTTTTTGCTCTTTTACTATCATTTTTTGAAAGTAATTTTAATGCTTTAAACGCTTGCTTTGTAAACCTGTAAGACCTCATTTTAGATACTATCAAGTAGTTCTGCGGCATCTTTATCAGAAGCAAATCCTTCTTTTATCGCAAGCTCAGCGGCTTTTCCATATAGAATATTTTCCAGTTTCTTAAGCTCCTGATACCTGACAGTAGAAATGATAACGGCAACTTCTTTGTCCTGTTTTGTAATAAAGACAGGACTACTTTCTACTGCCGAAAGAACGGCGCTGAAGTTTTGTCTTGCTTGTGTGGATGTCATCGTTTTCATTGCTAAACCCCTTAAATAAAATGTACAAAATATAGTACATATTGTACATTATTTGCATCTAACTTTTAAGTCAACCTAATTATTAATTTAATTATACGTTGGGTAGGTACAAGAAACCTTTGCCCACCTCCTATATTCTTCCTATAAACCCACCTTTAGCCGTGTAACAATCATCTGTTTCCCGCATCAGTGGAAAAACCTCTAGCCACCTTAAGGCTTTGTTTTCTTCTTTTAGGATTTCAATGACAGGTTTTATCATTTCAGGAATAGTTTTCTGAGCCTTTTCCCATTCATATTGTGGCAACTTAACGGTGCTTAATGCCCAGGCATAGTACTGATTGGCAATATATGGTTTAAGTTTTTCATCATCCCATACCGCTAAAGCCACAGAAACCGTTTCCTGCTCAGTGAGTCTTGTCGGAATTCGTGTTTCTTCAGTCCAATCTCCACTTGAATAGGTATAGCCTTTACTTAAATTTAGGACATTTAAGTTCGCCATGCTTTTTTGCACCAGATCTTTTCCTTCTGCCTCAAACGAAGCATCTAATAAGTCGGGTGGAATACCCTCTTCCGCTTCATACGAATACACACCATCAATCAGTTTTCTAGCATCTTGTGGCAAGGTGAATTGATTTTTAGCCTGGCCCAATAGTATTTTGGCAGTTAACCATAATTGCCCGACATGCGGATAAACGGCTTGTGTGCCTGCATGATCGGGTTTCAGCCAGTCTGCTGACGCATTATCTAATGGCTCTGGTGAGTATAGGCTTAAAATTGGTATACCCCGTTGATCTTGTGCGCCTGTTTGGGTCAATCTATTGCCTTGTTTATCACGGACATGCCGTTGTAGTCGTCCTGCTCTTTGAATAAGCAAATCTATCGGAGCAAGGTCGCTAATCATAACGTCAAAATCCAAGTCTAATGATTGCTCCACCACTTGTGTGGCAATAAGCACTTGTCCTTTACGTTGTGTTGATGTTGAATCATTACCAAAGCACGCTAGGGTTTGCTGCTCAATAGTTTGCCGACCCCCCATGGCAAAGCGGCTATGAAATAAACTGATTTGAGTTGTATCAATTCCAGTATCCAGACAGTCCTGATAGGATTGCCGTGCTGATTTAACCGTGTTACGAATCCAGCAGACACATTGCCCCGCATCAGCCGCTTGTTTGATTTTATTTAAGACCGCTTGTTCAGTTGCTAAGCGTTCAACTTTTACCGTTCTTTTTACTTCTTCTCGGGTATCCACCGCTTGTTCTACTTCAATGGCTGGCGTATGCGTAACCAGTGGGTATTCCTTTGCTTTTATCAATTCAGGAGTCTCCCTACCTAAGCCCTTATGAAATGCGTCAACCAATGATTTACGCATGGATTGCGGCAAAGTAGCCGATAATAAAATAACACTGCCACCTTGGCGTGCGTGAGCTTCTAGTAAAGCGTCCAATAATTTTTGCATATAGCCATCGTAAGCATGGACTTCATCGACCAGTAGCACTTTTCGACCTAAACCCAGTAATCGCAATGATTGATGTCTTGCTGGCAATACCGCAAGTAAAGCCTGATCTAATGTGCCTACACCGACATCTGCTAATAAGGCTTTTTTACGACTATCTGCCAGCCAAGCATTGCAATACGCTGTCGCACTTTGCTCCTGATCTTCCTCTTTATGCCCCAACTGATAATCTGCATCTGCTATTGATTGTTTGGATAATAAGATTGATTCTCTAAAACTTGGGGATAATTCCCTTGCCCCATGCGCTAATACTAATGACGGCTTATCCTGTTGTTGCTGATAAAACTTGTTATATACTTTGCTTAGCCTTTGGTACATGGCATTAGAGGTTGCCATAGTCGGCAAGGCAACATATAAACCATCAGCTAAACCTTTATCCATTAACCGATGCACTAACGTTAAAGCCGCTTCTGTTTTTCCTGCCCCAGTGACATCTTCTAAAATAAACAGTTGTGCTCGGTCTGAAAGTGTTTCTTTAATCGCATATTCTTGTAGCGGTGTGGGCTGATCAATAAAAGGAAATAATTTTTTGATCCCTGTAAATGCGGTAGGCTTTATTGTTTTCGGTAAATTGTCTATTGCTTTCTGTGCGCTAGGTAAAGCACCTTCACGCCAGTAATTATATAAGTCTTGTGGATGACTGTTATAAGTGAAATATTCTTGATTTGAGCCTGTCCAATCTGCTAAAACAGCAATCCCAGCTAATTGCCAAGACACCGCTTGTAATTGTTTTTTGAGGGTTTTATCCAGCAAGGGGCGGAAATCAAAGTCGGTTAAGAACTGGCTACATACCTTTTGGGTAAACATTAAAGCGGCTTGCTGGTCTTCTGACTGAAAAAAATTACCCATCCGTTCTTTCAATTTTCTTTTTGGCGGCATTCCATGATGTCCAGTCACAATTTCCAGCCACGGCTCGACAGATTTAAACCAAGTTTTGATTTCTTTTGTATTTAGATTAGCAAATTCGGGTTGTTCACTTAGCGCAGATTGAATTTCATCTCGCCATAAACAAAACCCCAAACTATCATGCCGTTCACTATAGGTCATTCTTGAGTTTTCTTTGACTAAATCAGGTGATAAACCTTGTCTTAAACTTTGAAATGAGCGTGAAAATTTACCTAAATCGTGCAATGTTAAACAAAATACAAAAAAATCTCTTAG
Source organism: uncultured Methylomarinum sp. (assembly GCA_964472945.1). Classification (GTDB taxonomy): domain Bacteria; phylum Pseudomonadota; class Gammaproteobacteria; order Methylococcales; family Methylomonadaceae; genus QPIN01. The sequence goes on from CAYYNM010000032.1 coordinate 8,570, forward strand.
CCATTCTGCCTCAACGCTTAACTGCATAGCTATTTTTTTACACAACGGTTTGTCTGGTGAGAGTAATAAATGCCCTACTGCCGCCACATCCAAGCAATGATAAGCTAATAGATGATAGGATGAATAAGTCGATTGTTTATATTGCCATTTTTTTTGTTTGGCTAAGCTATCCAACTGAGTTATTTGCAGTTCACTGATAGGCTTTTTTAATTGATAGGCAATTTTCTGTTTAAATTCCTTAACTATTGTTTCTTTATCCATCCCAGAACAATAAGCCACTTTTAGTGCTTCATCTGCCTTGCCCCAATATTGGTAATACAACGGTGTTGTCATTTCATTAACCAGGTTTATTTGCTCTAAATTCTATTATCCACAGTCAGTGGCTCATTTGGTGAGGTTGTGATAATTATTTTTCATCCGGTCAATTTCTTCTTTTACTTGGTTTTGAAGAAACACCGGTGATATTACTTTTACCTCTGCTCCATGTTTTAAAATGTCCATAATAAGTTCGCGGCTATCACTAAAGGGAATACTAAGTTGGTAACTGCCATTTTTCAGCCATTCTGCTTTTTGCTCAGTATGCCAGCATTCATCAGCCACCCAATTAGCTCGTTGTTTTGTAAATTGTAATAGGGCGATATACTGAGCTTTGCCGGTAAAAATGCCATAAGAGGACTGCATAAATTCTTGTAATTTTTCATTGCTTGTTTGTTCGGCAGTTTGATCTAATATCTTTGCAAAGTTGATACGATCAATTGAGAATATTCTAAGTTTATTTCTGTTATGGCAAAAAGCTGCCAAATACCAGTTATCTCTATAATAAATAAGTTTTTGTGCGGAAATAACTCTTTCGCTACATTCACTGTTCTGCCCTCGTGCCTGGTATTTAATGAGTAACTGTTTATTACTAAATAAGGCGGTTGCTACGCGTTTAAATTGGCTGTCATCCTTTAACCTTCTTCCTACTGTACTGAATTGTATTTTGTTTGCCATAACAGGCTGTGGGCTGTTTTCTTTGCTGAGCATAAGATTAATACGCTGTTGCAGGCTGGCTATTTGATCACTTAATATGCCTGGGCTGATATTTTGCAATATTTGCTGACACACCAACAGACCATGTAATTCTTCTGAACTAAACCATAACCCTGGTAGTTGATAGGGTTTTACCGAAGATTGTTGGTTATATACATAACCATTAGCTTCTCGGTGATATTCTAAGGGGGCATTAAGGCTGTCACGTAGTGTTTCTATCGTTCGCGTTGCGGTTGATTTTGAACATTCCAGCTGCTGTTTAATTTCTTCTAGGGATAAAGCTGTGCGGCGATTGCTTAATAATCCGTGTAAGCGGAATATTCTATCAAAACGATCCATAACATATCCTTGTGTTTGATTTATTAAAACCTTATTTAACTTAACTACTCAAATATAGACCAATTTGTATTAAAGTATTAGTAGGTCAGGGAGATTCCTCGCTGCCCTCCCCCGAACCATGCATGTGGTTTTCCCGTATACGGCTCTCCCGTCAAGAATTTCCACAGTGAGGTTTACATGCCATTACATAAGCTTCATTTAAAGTGAAAAGCCCATATTTGGCAAAATACGCATTTGCCATTAATCTAAATCTTTGTTAACGCCCAAAATTGGAATACCCGTTCATTTGTTTATCCTTCAAACTACTCAAACACCACTTTATAAATCCATCTAAATTTAGAAACGTCCATTTATCCGCGTGTTTAAAATAGTTAAACTAGCCTTTGAGCTTTCGATTAGGTCTTTTACAATACAATACACTCTATGCTATCACATAGACTGCATTTGGTTTTGTTGCAAATTTTGTCTTTTAAACCTTTCTATGACACGCCTTGCTAACTTGCTGTTATTGCTAATAGATTTAAGGTTTTGGTTCGCGTTCTTGAATAACAAGATTGTAAGCCTTTCATTTTGTTATTCTCTGGTTGATGGCTGAGAGCAGCCTAATTCGTTACTTACTTTTAGCTACATGTTATGGCATTCGCTAACAGGGACTTGCACCCTGCTGATAAATGCCCCTCGTGGGCGCACGAGCAAAAGAAGATTTTTAAGAACTACTTTAACTTTTACCTGACTGATAACAATGAGAAACTGATAATCCTTTTTAACTAACTAAATCAATATTTTCAACAATTAATGGTGACATAGCCAATCATTTCAATATTGCCCAAAGCTGAGATTGTTTCTCTACTGCCAAAACTTTTTGTGTTGCTTGCACCCCTGAAACACTAACACCATAGATACCTCCACCAGGCGAAGCCCAATGTCCTGCAAAGTAAAGTCCTTGAATGGGGGTTTGATTTTGTATTCTTGCGGGTCCTACTTGTGTGGGTGTGACATCCCAGCCATAAGCTGAGCCTTGATAATTTTGCGTGTAACGCTGCATGGTAGCGGGGGAACCCCCTTCTATATATAACAGATGGTTTTTTAAACCTGGAATTAATTTTTCTGCTATACCCAACATTGTCTGCATAATAATAGGTTTTTGCTGTTTCCAGTGGTCAGCGGCTTGATAAGGTAATAATGTGGTTAACATCATTACATGCTCACCTGATGGTGCCAACCCAGGGTCAACCAAAGAGGGGACTGTTAAACTTATCCAGCTAATATCACCTTGCTGAGTTCTGGAGTAATTTTTATCATGGTCATAGTCTTGGTAACAAAATGATTCATGCGCTATTTCCATTGCTTTAATATCTATGTCTGTTGCAATATACACCACAAAAATTGATAAAGAATGTTGCATTTTTTTTGCACGCTGTAAATAACGTGGAGGAAAATATTGCTCACCTACCATGTTATAAACGGTTTGTTTAAAATCTGCATTTGAAATAACTGTATTTGCATTAAACCGTTGACCTTTAGAAATTACGCCGACTACTCGCTCATCTTCTATAATAATTTTATCTACCTTAGAACGGTATCTAATTTCTCCCTTATAATCTTCTAACCCTTTAACTAAGGTATTCGCTAATTGCTGAAATCCGCCTTTACAATAATAAGAGCCATCCACCATATAACCCATTAACATAGTACTCCAGTAAACAAAGGAAACTTGAGAGGGGGGTAAACCTAAATAAGGCCAGTTAGTAGAAAATACAGCAAGTAATTTTGGATCGGTTATAAATTCAGCGGCTACTTCAGCCAATGTGGCTTTTCTATATTTGAATAAAGCCGGCATTAATTGTTGAACAGCATTGTAATCAGCTTCTGTCATCATCTCCTCTGCTAAAGCAATTTCTTCTGCTAGCTGTAAACAAAGTTCTGTTAGGTTATTTATTCCTTCTGCTTCATTAGGAAATTGTTTAGATAATGTTGCAATAAAATCATTTGTCTTTTGTGGCAGGCTAAGTTTTAAGCCTGGATAATTAGCATCACTAAAAGGGTTAATATTAACAAATTCAATATCGTCCAAAACACCTAAAGCCTGTAAAGTTTTGTAGATAATTTGACCACCATTATAGCCATCTGGCCCACAGCCACTAATCAAATGGACACCTGAGTCAAAGTGGTATTTTTTGCGTTTAAAGCCATGCGCATAGCCACCCGGCCTATCATGTGCTTCCAGAACTAACACAGATTTACCTGCTTTGGCTAATAATGCGGCTGATGTAAGCCCACCAATTCCACTGCCGATAACAATAACATCGTATTGCTTCACGGTTTTTCTAGTCCTAACTTTTCCCATAAAATAACAGGAGATTCGTAACACATTTCTTCAGTTGCCATATCAACTGCAACTTGATAGGTATAGCCTCTGGTTAACCTGATGCCTGATACTTTATCAACGATTTTATAATTAATTTTTAAACGATTTTCCCATTCACTAATCTCGGCATAAACAATAATTTTCTGCCCAAATTTCGCAGGTCTTGCATAACGAATACGAATATCAATAACAGGCCAAGTGTAGCCGGAATCTCGCATTTGCATATAGTTATAATCAATTTTATCGAGCAATACACAACGCGCCACTTCGAAATATTTTACATAATGTCCATGCCAAACAATTTCCATTAAATCGACATCAAAAAAGGGCACTTCAATTTCCACTTCACAGGCTGCAATAGATTCACTCATAAAGCCCCCAATGCCTTTCACGAATTAATTGTAAAACTAACCGTAACTCCTGCTCCATAGCTCTATCCGTTATTAAAGGTGCAACTTTTTCTCTTACTTGAGAGACTGTTATTTGTAAACCAGGGCTTAATAATTGTTGATTAGCTCTCAGTTCCACGCCTTGAACAACAGCCAGTAACAGAGCGGATGCAACCTGTTCAGTTAATTCTAGAACTCTAATACAATCCCTTGCAGCAATAGTCCCCATACTGACTTTATCTTGATTATGACACTCTGTTGAGCGTGAAAAAACACTGGCTGGCATAGTATTTTTTAACGCTTCAGCTGTCCAGGCTGATACCGCTATTTGTACTGCCTTAAAGCCATGATTTAGCATTGCCTGCTCTGCCTGTGCCCCTGATAGATTAGCCGGTAAGCCATGATTAAACTTAGGATCCATCAATTGTGCCATTTGCCTGTCCATCAGGTCAGCTAAATTTGCAATCACTATTTTCATGCTATCCATAGCAAAAGCAATATGCCCCCCATAAAAATGTCCACCATGCAAAACATGTTCGCCTTCTGCATCAATGATTGGATTATCATTAGCACTGTTTAATTCATTCTCAATAAATTGCTTAAACCAAGGTAGAGTATCTTCTAGCACGCCAATAATATGAGGTGCACAGCGTAACGAATACCGGTCTTGTAATCGGCTATCATTACGGGGAGCTTCGGCTGATAATTGCAAATCAAGCCGTATTCTTTGGGCTACTTTTATCTGTCCATTATGTGGTTTAACTGAAAATAATTTCTGATCAAAATGATAGGCATTTCCTTTGAGAGCAATAGAGGCCAAACTGCTAATACGAGTACATAACTGAGATAAATAAGCAGCCCGTTGGTAAGCTAAACAAGCAACGGCTGTCATTACCGCCGTACCATTCATAATAGCCAAACCTTCTTTAGGTTTTAATACCAAAGGCGTTATCTTTAATTGCCTAAAAATATCGGCAGTTGCTTGGACTTTTCCCTGATAAAGCACCTTTCTTTCACCCGCCAAAACCGCAGCTAAATAAGATAATGGCGTTAAATCTCCACTGGCTCCAACTGAACCTTCTTCAGGGATTAATGGCAAAATATCTTGCTGTATTAATTGTGTTATTTGTTGTAATAATAAATAACGTACTCCGGAAAAACCTTGTGCCAGGCTATTTAACCGTACCAGCATAATCGCGCGTGTTTGTTCGCTATCAAAATGTTTGCCTAAGCCACAACCATGAAAGGTATAAAGGTGTTTAGGCAGTTCTGTTACATTTTGCAATGGAATGGAGACAGTACAAGAGTCACCATAACCTGTCGTTACGCCATAGACACAGCCTTCTTCTTGAAGAAGTGTATCTATAAAGTGAGCACCCTTATCAATTCTCCTTATAAACGCGGGTTCATTACTTAAAGTAAGTATTTTCTTTTGTTCGGCAACGGCACAAATATCTTCAATGCTTAATAGCTGACCATCAACTATTACTGTTTGTTTACTCATCGTTTAGTTGCCAAAAATCATAAAAATTAAACCATTGTAAAGGTGCTTTGACACAATAATATTGTAGTCTTTCTGCATATTTTTCAACGCATTGCTGTATTGCGGCTGTTCGTTGTTTTCTTGGGATATTAAAACCATCACTAAAATGATCAAAATAAACAACTTGCTTTCTCTGTTCTTTTAAGCAAAATAAAGTAAATACAGGGCATTTTAACAATAATGCCAAAATAAAAGGACCTTGTGGAAATAATGCTGGATGCCCTAAAAAATCAGCTTGAGCAATACGCCCATTAGCCCCAACAGGCGTTCGGTCAGCAGCAACAATAACTAACTCCCCAGCGGCTATTTTTTCATCTAATAGCATGGCTGTTGAAGCATTAACGCTGGTCACCTGAATTAAATTAACAGTTTCAGCACCGGCATATTTATTTAATACTGTATTAAATTTCTCAGTATGTTGAGTATGTACTAAGACATTGATAATAATATTTTTTCGTAGTTTAGCAATCACTCTGCAAACTTCTAAGTTTCCTAAATGTGAACCTAAAAGAAATACGCCCTGCCCTGCTTCCAGATATTTTATAATAGCCTCACGCCCATGTGTTTCAACCTCACCCAGCGTTAGACTACCACTCCAGGCTGCTAATTTATCAATTAAAGCATTGGCAAAACTAATAAAGTGTTGATAACTTCCAGCCCTTCCTGTTTTAATATCTAAATGCGGGTTAAAATTAGAAACTCTTGCTAAATATTGTAGGCTAGCCTCTCGACCTTTAGTATTTATCAGCCAATAATAGCTCACAACGGGATAAAGAAATATCTGTAAAACTCTACGGCCAAAAATCAAGTAAATTTTTAACAGCAACCCCATACCCCAGACAATGCCATGCTCTTCAATTTTTGACCAATGACTCACTTTAGTTTCCTTATTAGCAGTAATGGCAATCGCAATAACATTCCAAAAAATAATTGACTGTGTTTTTGAGTAATTAAGATATTATCTTGTAACATTTTAAAATGTGAAACTCCATCTATCGGGTATTGTACTGCCGTTGGAATATTAACGACATCTTGCCCCTGCCAGTACAAACGTACAATTATCTCCACATCAAAGTTCATCCCTTGCCCTAATCTGGTTGTTTTTAATAACTGCTCAACGGCAGCCAAAGGGTAACAACGGTAGCCACAAAGCCCATCTTTAATAGCAAAAGAAAGGGTATGAATCCAAACCCATAAATTAGTAATTTTTCTTCCATATAATCTTTTTTTAGGGACAGACTGATCAAAAATAGGTTGTCCCAAGATTAACCGTTCAGGATATTGCTCACTTGCGGAAATAAACCGCTCTATATCATTTACTTGATGCTGACCATCTGCATCAATTTGAATAGCATGACTAAACCCTTGCTTAAGAGCTAAATTAAACCCATCAATAACCGCCGCACCTTTGCCGCCATTTGCTTTTCTTTCTAACAAGCTTAGCCATTGACTTTCTTGCTCAGCAATTTGTTGTAATACAGCCGAACACTCTGGCAAACTGCCATCATTGACTAGAAAGCAATATAGTCCTTTAGGTTTAAGCTGTTCAACCACTTTAGCAATAGCATGATGATGGTTGTAAATGGGAATAATAACGCAAATTTTCACGGGTTTTCTCCATAAACCATTCGGCCAGAACTGTGTGAATATGAGCCTGAAGTTATTTCAAAATATAACTTTCCAGTCTCGGCTTTCCAGCTTAAATGAATGTCGACAAGCATATTTGGCTCAATAATTTTTTTGAATTTAACCACTTCCATGCGCAGAAAAGGGAGGCTAATATTAAAAAATATTTTAGCCAATTGTTCTGCCCAAGCTAACTGAGTTACACCGGGGAGTATGGGTTGTTTAGGAAAATGACCGTTAAAATAAAGCAAACTAGGCAAAACACGACATTGTAATGCAATATTTTGATCTTGATAATGACAAGACAGAATTTGAGGGGAGTAAAGTGGATCTAAAGACAATAATTGAATCAGTAATTGTTGATTTATTTTACCTTGAGATGTTAATGGTAAAGTGTTTATAAACAACCATTTTTTAGGCAAAACAACCGTCTCAAAGCGGCTCATTAATTGTTTTCTTACCTGCTTAATAAAATCAGCCCTTCCCTGTTGTTGCAGGAAAACTTCACCCCTGGGTGTTAATACTAAAACGACTGCAATTTTATCTCTTTTAGCTGCTATTAATAAGCTATAGCATTGCTCTATCCACTCTACACCTTTTAATGCAGACTCAAGTTCATCCAAGGATAAGCGTTTTTCCTCAATTTTTACAATACGATCCAGCCGCCCTAATAATTCAAACTGCTTGTTTTTTAACAACTTAAGCCTATCATCCATTTTATATGATTTTTTCCCCACTAAATATGTTGAGGATAAATAATGGTTGCCTAATTGATCTATTGAAATATCAACACCCTCAAATGTTGTCCATAATACATTATCAATACTTTGCCGCCAGGCTATTCCTCCTGTTTCAGAGCTGCCATATATTTCTAATACTTTATGCTGGCTGTATTGATAGATTTGTTCTGCAGCTACTATAGGTAGTGCGCCGCCTGAACTAAACAGTGCTTTAAGTTGGCTTAATGGCTGCCAAGGTGTTAGTTCATCTAATCGCTTTAATTGAGCAGGGCTTGCAACCCAATAAGCTGAAATATTTTCAGCTACTTTTAGTAAAGGTTCAGGGCTAAGAAACATTTCACTGTAAAAACATCGCCCTGCAGACAGTGGCCATAAAATAGCAAATAATAAGCCGTAGATATGTTGATGACTTACCGTTGCTAATACTTGGGCATTGCCTAACAACTTTCCCCAACAACTCTCTAACACGTCTATTTCAGTTTGCAATTGCTGTAATGTTTTATGAATTTCTTTTGCCTGGCCTGTCGAGCCCGAGGTAAAAAGAGTAAGCTCAGCCTTATTTAAATCTAACGGTTTTAATTTAAATTCATCTACCTTATTTGGCTCTATAACAATTTCAGAACCATTCCAGTCACCCAGTAATACACAACTCTGTAAAGTTAACTGTTCTGCAATTACCGGTTTATTATTAGCCGCAATCCAGACCTTTTTATCACAGTGTAATAAGGCAAATAAACTTACGCAGAATGGGTAAGCCTGTTCAAAATATAAGGCAAATTTATGTTGTTTTAAGTTACAAAAACTAGCGGCTAATTGTTGTACATCTGCATAAAATCGAGTCTGATCAACATATTCTCCCTGATAAAAAGCGACTCTATTTTTTGTATTCAGATATCGTGTTTTTTCAAAAATCAGAGCTAAATTCTTTTGCTTAGGATTCATATTTCAGCATATCCTACATCAACTTACTTTACTTATTGCTTATTTTATAAACAGCTTCAACTACATCATTAATTGTTCTAGCATTTTTAAAATCTTCGGGCATTACCGCTTTACCTGTTATTTCTTTCAGCTTTACAATCATATCTACCGCATCAATACTGTCAAAATCCAATTCTTCACTTAATCGAGCTTCCAAAGTTACCAACTCTGGCTCAATTTCAAACATTTCCAGCATAATATCTTTTATCAGTAGCAAAATGTCTTCACGGCTTGTCATACTTTCCCCATTTGTTCAGATTCAATAAATTGAGCCAAGGAAGCGACTGATGCAAAAATATTAACTACATCATCTTTATCTTGATCAATCCGAACATCATATTTTTTTCTAATGGCTAAGCCTAATTCAAGCGCATCAATAGAGTCTAGCCCAAGCCCTTCATTAAACAATGCTTCCTCACTATTTATATCTTCTATACTCAAATCTTCTAAATCCAAACAATCAATAATTAATTGTTTTAATTCATTTTCCATATTACTCATTGCACTCTCGTTGCTTTTCAAAATAATTCTGTAAATAGCGATTAAACCGCCTAACCGCAATACTTGATGGCTGTATTGCAAGAAAATCATCCAATAAAATATCTTCTATTTGTATGGACAAATGGAATCTTTGCTCAGGTATTTGATACCATTTTTCCGCTTTAGTTAAAGTGCTTGGGTTACAGCTTATGGTAACAAGGCTTACCAATGCTTTTGCTTGTAATGCAATATGAGCAGCACTTCTTTGAAATTTATATTTTACCCCAGGGTCTGACCGCGTACCTTCGGGGAAAATAATCATTGTCCCCCCCGCTTTTAAGCAAGCAACACTGTCACTAATCATTTTTACAGAATCCCCATTACTAATATACCCTGCATTAACAACAGGGCCTTTGGTAAAAGGGTTATGCCACAACTTCTGTTTTACAATACAATTAGCCGCTGGAATTCTACTGATTAAAAAAACGATGTCAATTAAAGTTGGGTGATTAGCAATAATCAATTGACCAGGCTTATTAAGCTTTTCCAAGCCTTTTACTTCATAAGTCATAATACCCATTCTATGCATTAAACCGATAAAGATATAAAAACTATAATGTACCCACCATTGTGCTCTCAACTCCTGCTGCTGCTTATTTGTAGATACCCACTTCAATACTGGAAAAATAAAAACTCTTAAAAAAACACCACCCAAACCAAAAACACAAAAACTTAAACCGGTCGCGAATAATCGCCAGTAATAGTTGAGTGATTTGTTCATCTAATAAAAGTAGGGTTAATAATCGTATAAGTTTAACACATTAAACTTATACGATAGCTTATTGATATAGTCTTTTAGCGGGTTTTATAGCCCGTAAAAAACATCTTAATACTGTAGCTTTTCCCAACACCAACTATGTCTTGGTGTGTGTAATAACAAGCTATCTTGTTGGTTAGCTAAAAAATCAATCAATAAAGGCAGTTGTACAGCTTGCTCCCCATCATCTCCATTATTGTTTTGATAACTAAAACACATTGGAGTACCAGAGCCAGTTTTAGAAACTGTTAAGGCAACGGCACAACTTTTATTTGTTGTTAATTTATAAGGTTTATCAGGATAAAAACTGACTAAAGGTTCATCATACAAAACAATTAATACTTGTTTTTCGCCTTCGTCAAGTAAACCCATTGCTTCAATAAAAGCGGCAGCAATACCCTCTTCTCCGGGTGCAACAACGGTACTTTGGACTTTATTTTCATAAGCCATAGCAAATAACCCTGCTATGGCATTATGTACTGACAGACTAAAGGCTGTAGGTGATATTTCTTCACCTGCCTCAATCATTTCCATCATTTTAAATGATTTAGCCAATTCACCATGAGTAGAACTAAAAACAGCAGGAATTTTTGAATGTTCTTCAATACAAGGAATTGCGGCACAAAAAACAGTTCTAGCAAGTGGGCTTAAACGCCTTTTTAACATTTTAGGAATAGCTGACAATAACTCAGCCTGAGTGACACCCCTATCATTTAATGGTGGCCAAATACTCCATTTACCCAATATAAAATTATGTTGCATAAGTGATATAAAAGAATTGATTTAAAAAAAAGGAAAAAAAGGGGGGATGAGGAAAAGCTGGAAAGGTGTCATATCTCGCTTTTTGCCAATTTTATTGAATAATCAAGGGGGGGGCGGCCAGCTTGATTATAGCTAAACAACTCAACTTTAATTTTCAAGCTGACTGACCCCTTGAACAGAATTATTTTTACCAACAATTAAGTTGACTTGGCCTAATTTTTTTACCTGAAAAGATTCTAGTGAACGAAAGTTTTTGATTTCTAATGAATTAAGCATTTCTATTCCTAAACATTATGATTAAATATCCTATTAATGAATTATACGCACCATTACTTTACAAAACATTAGAATTACCATAAATGGCACATAACAACGCTCAGGAGAATCTGTCCAAAACTATCTGTTGCCGAAAATCCGACAACAAATAGCTCCAGTCAGATATTTATGAGATGATGAAGCTATCTCAAAATACTCCTGAGCGTCGCGTTATACTAGAAAAATCTTATCCGCACTTATGATAAAATAAAGTATTTATTAAGTTAAAAATTGGAAAAGTGCTTATGAGGGTATACCTTGACAATTGTATGTTTAACCGACCGTTTGACAACCAAACCCAAATACGTATTAGGCTTGAGTCAGAGGCTAAGCTATACATTTAAGATAAAATTAAAAGTAAATCTATTGAGTTAATTTGGTCGTATATTTTAGAGATTGAAAATGCCCATAACCCACATAATGAAAGAAGAATAGCCATTCAAAAATGGAAAAAACTTTCAACTATTAAAATACTAGAAAACCCTGAAATTTTGGCTAATGCAAATCATCTATTACAATTTGGTATAAAGCCTAAAGATGCATTGCATGTTGCATCAGCCGTTGAAGGAAAAGCTGTTTACTTTTTGACAACCAATGATAAATTACTTTCGGGAGTCAAAAGAAGTAATATTATTGAAGTTTTAAACCCTGTTGACTATATCAAGGCATTAGAAAAATGATAGTAATAACCGATAACGAAATAAAATCACAAGGAATTGAAGCTTTAATTTCCTCTTTAGGTGAAGTACAAGCTGAACGCTTTATTAGCTTAATTCTTAAAGAGCCTTTTGATTACACAAAGTGGCAAAAGAAGTTATGGACTGATAAAACTATTGAAGAGATTAGTAGTATGGCCATGAAAAACTATAACAATTAAAATAGGGTCAAGTCTTTTGGTAGCCTATTAAATATAGCAAGGAAAGACCCGACCCTATTCTTTTTAATTCACTCCGAAGAAAACAAGCGCATTAACGTTAGCTGCAAAAGACTTGCAACCACATAAGTGATAGTATAGTATCACTTTATGAAAATTGAATTAGTTACCACATTAAAGCGTCAGGCTACCAAAATATTGGCTGAATTACATGATTCAAAAGAGCCTGTACTCATTACCGAACATGGTCAACCATCAGCATATCTT
>CAYYNM010000033.1:0-20367 GCA_964472945.1 uncultured Methylomarinum sp.
GGCTACGATTATTTACCTGATTGTAGCTAAGGGTTAATAACGTGCTCCTAAGAAAGCCTCTTTCTATTTATAGAAGTTCAACTGAAGCTAAACTGTCCCTGAGAAACCATAACAGCTTCACCGCCAATACGAATATTTAAAGTGTCTTCACCTTTATGATCCATTTCCAGGTTGATGATACTACGACGTGTTTTTTCATCCCCTCTTTGAACGGAAAAAGTATAAGTACCCTTTTGCATATGATCAAAAGAGCATAAGAATGCTGCTAAGGCAGGTATTGCAGTACCTGCCGGTGGGTCGTCATTAAAGCCAATGTTTGGCCCTACAAGGCGTACTGCAAAGTCTGAATCTTGAGAGGGTGTTTTAGGGGATACTAATAAAATTTCTTGTGCGGCTGTTTGAGGAGCAATAGACTGGCCCCATGCTGAAAAATCAAACTTTGCTTCGCGCAATGTTTCATAATAAAAAGTAGGGACGACTAGATAGGGGACACCACAAGAAACCAAACGTGTTGAGTATTTTTTATTGTCAATATATGCCGCATCAATACCTAAAAATGTTGATAATTCAGCTTCTGTTGGTGTGAAATAATCGACTATAGGAGAGACTGTTCGGCTATATTGGATAAAGCTAGGTTGCTTATCAGTAAAGGTAATACTGGCTTTAATTTCACCTGAATTTTGATGTAGCACAACAGGTGTATGTCCCTCATTATTAACGGTTAATTTATTACAAAACCCCAGTGTATAGGCGGCTGCAATTACTGGATGTCCGGCGGTATCAATTTCTTCCGATGGGGAAAATATTTTCATCCGAAAATGATTGTTTTCATTGTTTATTTTTGATAAAAAAATAGTTTCTGTCAGGTTTAGTTCACGTGCAATTAAAGACATCTGCAACTTACTAAGATCACCAGCATCCGGAAAAACAGCAACCTGTGCACCGTTGAAGACCTGATTAGTGAAAACATCAGTAATATAATATGTGTAATTCATTGTGGTTATCCTTTTAAGCCAATTTCTACGCGATCATTTTCTATGCGAATCGGATAGATTTTATTTTTAACAGTTTTATCTTCAAAACAAATGCCTGTTAACAGGCTAAAGTGTTGTTTGTATAAAGGTGAGCATACCATTGGTTCCCCTTTTATATCACCTAATAATCCGCGTGATAACACATGAACTTTACCAAAAGGGTCATAATTATTTATGGCATAAGCAGTTTTATCTTTAGAGGCATAAAAAATAGCAACTTGTTGACCTTCCACTAACGCACAAATACCAGAGTCAGCTTGCAAATCATTGCTTGCACAAATATCAATCCATTTAGTCATTTATACCTCCTCCGCAACGGCAGCATGTTTACGTTCTTGTTCATTAGCGGGGCGTATCTGTCCGCGTTCCTCAACAAAAAGAACATTATCGTCCGTTTTGTCGCTGTTGATAAAGGTACGGAAGCGTTTGAGTTTAGATTCATCTGCAATAGTTGTTTTCCACTCACACTGGTAATTTTCCACCACATGCTGCATTTGCTTTTCTAGTGATGAGCAGATACCTAATTTATCATCAATAACGACTGATTTTAAATAATCCAAACCACCTTCCATATTTTCCATCCATACTGATGTTCTTTGTAAGCGATCAGCAGAGCGTACATAAAAGGTTAATACACGGTCGATATATTTAATTAAAGTTTCTTTGTCTAAATTAGTAGCAAATAAATCAGCGTGGCGTGGCTTCATTCCACCGTTACCACAAACATACATATTCCAGCCGCCTTCAGTTGCAATTACTCCAATATCTTTACTTTGTGCTTCGGCACATTCACGGGTGCAACCTGAAACAGCAAATTTTATTTTATGTGGGGCGCGCAGCCCTTTGTATCTATTTTCCAGCTCAACCGCTAAGCCTACACTGTCGTCAACACCAAAACGACACCATGTACTACCAACACATGATTTAACGGTTCTTAATGATTTACCGTAAGCGTGGCCTGATTCAAAGCCAGCTGCAATGAGCTCTTCCCAAATTAAAGGTAATTGATCAACGCGTGCACCAAATAAATCAACTCGTTGCCCACCTGTTATTTTGGTATAAAGGTTATATTTTTTGGCAATTTGGCCGACAGCGATTAAACCATCTGGTGTTACTTCTCCCCCTGTCATTCTTGGAACAACAGAGTAAGTCCCATCTTTTTGCATATTAGCCAAGAAGGTGTCGTTAGTATCTTGTAGGCTAAGGTGTTCTTGTTTAAGAATATAATCATTCCAGTATGATGCCAGGATTGACCCAACCGCTTGTCTACAGATTTCGCAACCATTACCACCCGTACCATGTTTTTCCAGTAAAGTATCAAAACTCTTAATATCTTCAACCATGATAATATTGTATAAATCACGGCGTGTATGAGCAAAATGCTCACAAATATCTGTATTAACAGTAACACCGGATTTTTCCAGCTCACTGTCTAAAACTGATTTTAATAAGGCAGAACAACCACCACACCCTGTTGCTGCTTTAGTTTCAGTTTTTAAAGCAGCCATTGATGAGTACCCATTTTCAATCGCAGAACAAATTTGTCCCTTAGTCACATCAAAACAAGAACAGATTTGTGCTGAAGCAGGTAGAGCATCTGGGCCTAAACCGACTGATTCATCAGAACGGCCGGGTAATATTAAAGTATCTGGGTGTTCGGGCAAGTCAATATTATTTAAGGTATATTGCAATAAAGTTCCATAACCTGATGCATCTCCAACTAAAACAGCCCCCAATAGTTTCTTTTTATCTTGACTAACCACAAGGCGTTTATAGATTTCATCTGCACCATTTTGGTAGGTGTAAACCAATGAGCCTTCTGTTTTTGCATGAGCATCACCAATACTGGCAACATCAACACCATTTAATTTTAATTTGGTGCTCATATCTGCACCCTCAAAAACAGCATGCTGTTCAGCAAGGTCGGCAACGACTGTTCTTGCCATGCTATAACCGGGGGCAACCAAGCCAAAAGTTTGTTCTTTCCATACGGCACATTCACCAATCGCATAAATATCAGAGGCTGATGTTTTGCATTGATCATCAATAACAATACCACCGCGAGCGCCTACTTCTATTCCAGATGCGCGAGCAATTTCATCTCTTGGGCGAATGCCGGTTGAAAATAAAACTATATCTGTTTCTAGTTCAGTGCCATCAGCAAAAACTAATTTATGCTTACAATTATCGCCATCAACAATTTTGGTAGTATTTTTGCCCGTTAAGACTGAAACTCCTAAAGCTTCAATTTTATCAGCAAGCATCTGTGCTCCACCCATATCTAACTGAGCAGACATTAGACGAGGGGAAAATTGTACAACATGTGTTTTAAGCTTTAAATCTTGTAGTGCTTTAGCAGCTTCTAACCCTAATAAACCACCACCAATAACTGCGCCAACTTTTGATGTCTTTGCCGCTTCAGTCATTGCCTCTAAATCTTCAATAGTACGGTAAACGAAACAATTGTCTCTATCATGACCAGAAACAGGCGGGACAAAAGGGTATGAGCCTGTTGCTAATACTAATTTGTCATAGCTTATCGCTGCACCTTTAGCTGAGGTGACAAACTTATTACGAGTATCAATCTCAACAGCTTTATCACCAAGGTGAATTTTTATATTGTTATTTTCAAAAAAACCCTCCGTAACCATTGAAAGGTCTTCTGCAGATTTTCCAGAGAAGAACTCAGTTAAATGTACACGGTCGTATGCTGGGCGAACTTCTTCACAGAAAGTCACAATGTCATAATTATCTTTGATTTCACTGGCAACCAGGTTTTCTAAAAAATTATGTCCTACCATGCCGTTACCAATAACAACTAAGGTTTGCTTTTTGCTCATGCTGTCCTCTATTTAAATGCGTAAATCTTATATTAAATAGAATAAGCAAATGGTATGCCACATATCAAGTTGTTGTGTTGTATAACGGTAGGTGGGTAAGATAGATTATTTTTGCACCTTTATGGTGCTTGATTTTGCGGTTGAATGGTGCTTTTCGTAATTAAAACGGAAAAATTGAATTGATACTTCTTTCTATTGGGTTCAGTTTTGGTGCGCTTGGTACTAAATATATCCTATCAATTTTTGGTAGAAGGTAGAAGGTTGAAATTTGTCATTTTGTTATGAAACACCTCTTTCTATGATAGGTGTGACCCTGTAGTATTTTGGAAAGGGGAAATTTATGTTTTCCATACAAGGTGCTTTGGAGAGTGGTAGGTATAGCATTTATAAGCTAGGATAGAGTAATAGGTGAAATACGGCATAGATG
This sequence comes from uncultured Methylomarinum sp., assembly GCA_964472945.1. GTDB lineage: Bacteria > Pseudomonadota > Gammaproteobacteria > Methylococcales > Methylomonadaceae > QPIN01. Next base: position 4,302 of record CAYYNM010000033.1, read on the forward strand.
GTGCTTGTTAAAATATAAATAGCATTTTTATTTTACAAGGAGCTTCCATGTCTACTAATAAATTAAATTTATTAGCCTTTAAAAAACCCGAAATTAAAACATTACACCTTACCTGGTTTGCTTTTTTTCTAAGTTTCATGGTTTGGTTTGCTCATGCTCCATTGATGATGATGATTCGGGATACTCTGCATTTATCAGAACAGGAGGTCAAAATATTGCTAATACTCAATATTTCCCTAACTATCCCTGCACGTATTGTTGTGGGTATGCTTGTCGATAAATACGGCCCCAAACAATTATTCTCCTCCATCCTTATTTTAGGTGGGCTAATTAGTATAGGTTTTGCATTTACTCAAACTTATCAGCAATTAGCTATTGTGCGTTTCTTATTGGGATTTGTCGGTGCAGGTTTTGTGGTAGGTATTCGGATGATTTCTGAATGGTTCCCTGCAAGACAAACAGGTATTGCACAAGGCATTTATGGAGGCTGGGGTAACTTTGGTTCAGCAGGTGCAGCCATTATTTTACCTTCTGTTGCACTTTATTTTGGTGCCGAGAATGGCTGGCGTTATGCGGTTGGGATAACCGGTGTGACTGCCATTATTTATGGTGTAATCTACTACTTTAGTGTGTCTAATACCCCTAAAGGCTCAACTTATTTTAAGCCGAAAAAAATGGGTGCATTAGAAGTGTCCAGTAAAAGTGATTTATTGCTATACATCCTGATGAATATCCCCATGTACATTGCTTTAAGCGTATTAACATGGAAATTATCAGCAAAAATGCACTGGATTGATGAGTCTGTTGCTTATGCAATTTATGCATTATTACTGCTGTTATATATTTTTCAAGTATGGAAAATACTGCACGTTAATAAACCCATTTTTGAAACAGAAGTACCTGAAATTCAGCGCTATAAATTTAAACAAGTTGCAATTTTAGATTTGGCTTATATGTTAACTTTTGGTGCTGAACTAGCCGTGGTATCGATGCTGCCTTTGTATTATGTAGATACTTTTAATGTAGAACCTATATTAGCGGGTATATTGGCAGGCATTTACCCAGTGATTAATTTATTTGCCAGGCCTGCGGGTGGTTGGTTAAGTGATAAGATTGGGCGAAAACTGACCTTAGGTATTGTTACCAGTGGAGCAGCAGTCAGTTTCTTTTTGTTAAGTAGAGTAACGACTGAATGGGCATTGCCATTAGTGGTTGCAACAACTATTTTAGCAGGTATATTTTCTAAAGCAGGATCAGGTGCAGTGTATGCGATGGTGCCATTAATTCAGCGGCGAATGACGGGGCAGTTTGCGGGTATGGTGGGTGCATTTGGTAATGTGGGTGGACTTGCCTTTTTAACCGTATTTTCCTTTGTCTCAACTGATCTTTTCTTTATAACCATTGCGGGGACAGCTGTATTTGTCTTTTTAATGGTGGTTTTATTCTTGAATGAGCCTTCTGGGCATATGGTAGAAGTGCTAGAAGATGGTACTGTTGAAATGATTGAGGTGAAGTAAAGCTTACAACGTGTACGAAATAACTTCGACAACTCGCTTGTACTAAAGCATAAGAATCGCTAAAGCTTTTCTAATCTTTTTATCCGTCTTCTGTGTTGTACAAATAGTTGCGTAGCCTGCTATGCGCCTATTTGTACGCCTCGACAACTGCTCCTGCGTTGTTCTACCTACACACATCCCTGTGTTAGTTGAATACGAATAAAAACCCTGCGCCAGGTGCCAAACTTATTCCGTACGCGGTCTTTAAAGTCAATTATGCCGAGTCATTGGCCTTAAATAAATAATATTCATTATGGCAAAAGCAAAACTTAGAATATCACTGGGTTCTTATAGCACTAAAGGTGTAAAAGGAAGAAATGAAGATTTCTTAGGAGCTTTAATACCTGAAGGCGCTCAATTAACTTATAAAGGTATTGTTGCTGCTATTGCTGATGGTATGAGTGGCAGTGATGCAGGGCATGAAGCAAGTCACTGCTGTGTTGCTGGATTTTTAAGTGATTACTATAGTACGCCAGATTCCTGGTCGGTTAAAAAAGCTGGGCAGAAAATCTTATCTGCAACCAATTCGTGGCTGTATAGTCAAGGCCAGCAGCGCTACCAATCAAGCAAAGGGATGGTGAGTACTTTAAGTATATTGGTGCTTAAATCAACCACAGCCCATATGCTTCATATTGGTGACTCTCGAATCTATCGCTTGCGGCGTGGTAATTTAGAGCAAATGTCTCGAGACCACCGAATTTGGGGGGCTGAGGGGAAAAGTTATTTAAACCGTGCTATGGGGATAGAGCCAAGGCTTGAGGTTGATTACAAAGCTTTTCCGCTTGAAAAAGGTGATATTTTTTTTATGAGCACTGATGGAGTGCATGATTTTATCCCAGAAAAATTTTTAAAAGCTTTTTTACAATTGCCAGAAGATTTTGATGAAATAGCTAAAAAGATTATTCAATATGCGATTGACAACAAAAGTGATGATAACCTGAGTTGTCAGCTCATTAGAGTCGATGAAATTCCTTTGGCCAAAGAAGATGAGCTGTTGCGTCAATATGCAAACTTACCTTTTCCACCGCCCTTAGATGTGAGGATGATGCTTGATAGTTATAGAATTGAAGAAGAGTTACATGCCAGTAAGCGCACTCAAATTTATCGTGCTCTGGATACCAAGACGAATAGGCAAGTTATTTTAAAAACCCCCTCTGTGTTATATGAAGATGATACGCGATATATAGAACATTTTTTACATGAAGAGTGGGCAGGAAGAAGGCTAGAGCATAAGCATGTGCTTAAGGTCTTAGTTTCAGATAGAGTAAAGAGTTGTATTTACTACACAACTGAGTTTATTGATGGGCAAACTTTAAGGGAGTGGATGGACTCACACCCTAAGCCTTATATCCGAGAAATTAGGTTAATTGTTAAACAAATAGTGAGTGGGATACGTGCTTTTCATCGCATGGAAATGTTGCATCAAGATTTAAAGCCTGAAAATATTATGATTGATAATCAGGGGGTTGTAAAAATCATAGATTTTGGTTCAGTTAAAATTGCAGGTATTTCTGAAATAACACCTTTGGAGCAAGCTGATGATAATATCTTGGGAACGTTAAATTATACGGCACCTGAATACCATTTAGGTGCGAGAGGGTCTGTAAAATCAGATTTATATTCTCTAGCTGTTATAACTTATGAAATGATTAATGGAGCTTTGCCATTTGGAGGCGATATGCCTGAAAAGCCAAATAAAATAAACTTAGCAAAGTTACAATATATTCCCAGTTTCCAAAAAAATGCCATGGTTCCTGTGTGGATTGATGGCGCCTTAAAAAAAGGCTGCTCTATAAGCCCCCAGGGACGCTACGAAACCTTATCTGAATTTTTATATGATTTATCTAACCCTAATTCTGTTTTTTTAAAAGAGACTTCTGATATTCCATTACTTGAACGAAATCCATTAAAGTTTTGGAAAGGAGTATGCCTGCTGTTGTTTTTAAGCAATATAGCTTTACTTTACTTGTTGTCTTCTTTTCAGTAAAACAAGAAGGTGTTAAGAGTTTACCCGTTGCAGTAACCCTTGATTTTACTTCGTTTTATCAAGGTTACAACCGGTGGTAATAACCTTTTCTGGATGTGCACTACGAATATTTCGGAGCGATTAAGAAAGTTTAAGTTCTTTTATTTTTCTAGTTAAGGTGTTTCGTCCATAGCCTAGCATTAAAGCCGCTTCATTTTTCTTGCCAGAGGTATGTTTTAGTGCTGTTTTTATAAGAATACTTTCAATTTCTGGAATAATATTTTTTGCAACTTCAGCTTGTCCTGATTGTAATTGCTGGTTTATTGCCTCCTCTAGTAAAATCTTCCAGTTTCCATGGCTGTTTTCTGTACTTTCTTTTTCTGTTTGGGATAGCTCTGGGGGGAGGTCTTCTAGGTGAATTTCTCTACCTGATGCCATAACGGTCAGCCAGCGACAAATGTTTTCTAGTTGTCTAACATTGCCTGGCCAAGGTAGCGCGCTTAAAAATTTCTCTGTTTCTGGCTTTAGTATTTTAACTTCACTGTTTAATTCTATTGCTGCTTGATTAAGAAAATGGTGCATTAATAATGGAATGTCCTGTGTACGTTCGCACAGTGGTGGAATATGAATGCGGATAACATTAAGGCGGTGAAATAAGTCTTCTCTAAAAAGCCCTTGCTTAACTAATTCCTCTAAGTTTTGATGCGTGGCGGCGATAATACGGACATCAACTTTTACGGCAGAATGAGAGCCTATGGGGTAGAACATATTATCGGCAAGAACGCGTAGTAGGCGCGTTTGGAGTTCCGCAGGCATATCACCAATTTCATCTAAAAATAAAGTGCCTCCATTGGCTTGTTCAAAGCGACCGGCTCTACGGGTATGAGCACCAGTAAAAGAGCCTTTCTCATGACCAAAAAGCTCTGACTCCATTAGATCTTTAGGAATCGCCGCCATATTTAAGGCAATAAATGGGTTGTTACTCCGTGGGCTATGCTTATGCAGTGCTTTTGCAACCAGTTCTTTTCCGGTACCTGAAGCACCATTAATTAATACGGTAATATGTGAGCGGGCTAACCGACCAATAGCACGAAAAACCTCCTGCATTGCAGGCGCTTCACCGATGATTTCAGGCGTTTCTTCAATAAATTTGGGGATAGATTTATCCTGTCGTTTACGTTGTTTGCTTTGTAAACAGGCTCTTTGAACAACTTCAACAACTTCATTAATATCAAAAGGCTTGGGTAAATATTCAAATGCACCACCATGAAATGCAGATACAGCACTATCTAAGTCTGAATGTGCTGTCATAATAATAACGGGCAGGTCAGGGAAGTTATGTTGCACCTGTTTTAATAATTCAAAGCCGTCTATTCCTGGCATTCGAATATCAGTAATTAGGACATTAGGAATATCAGTTTTTAATGCCTCTAAAAAATGAGAGGCATTAGCAAAACTTTTACTGACCATTGATGCTTTTTGTAAAGCTTTATCGAGGACCCAGCGGATAGATTTGTCATCATCAACTATCCAGACAACACTAGAATTTGGCATGATAAGCCTCCAGGGGTAAATAAATTGTAAAAACTGTGTTTCCGGGTTCACTTTCACACTCAATAAGCCCGTTATGCTGGGTTACTAATGACTGCGCAATTGAAAGACCAAGACCTGTTCCTTCTGGGCGGCTGGTAATCATAGGGTAAAAAATTTGACTCATAAGTTCATCACTAATTCCGGGGCCATTGTCGATAATATCAATTTTGGCAGTTAATTTATGACGTTTACGGCCGATAGTTAAATGACGTTTAATTCGTGTTTTAAATATTATTTGACCATCATGCTGAATTGCTTGTACGGCATTTTGCACAATATTAAGTACGGCCTGAATCAGCTGGTTTTTATCAGCTTTTAAATCGGGGATGCTAGGGTCATAATCTGTTAATATTTTGATATTGTTATTGACTTCAATATTGACTAATTGTCTAACACGTTCCAATACTTCATGGATATTTAAAGTTTCTTTGTTAGAGGGCTTGTTAGGCCCAAGCATTTTATCAATTAAGGCCTTTAAGCGGTCGGATTCTTGAATAATAATCTGGGTATATTCTTTTAGTTCATTATCATCTAATTCAAGCTCAAGCAGTTGAGCGGCCCCTCTTATTCCTCCAAGAGGGTTTTTTATTTCATGTGCCAAACCTTTTATTAACATTCGACTGGTATTTTGCTGTGCTAGTAGCTGCTCTTCTTTACTTATACGAAGGTGTCTATCAATTTGTTGGAGTTCAACCAAAATGTCGCTAAGTTGGCCATTTTCAAGTAAAGGCGTGGCACTAAAATTAATAGTGACAGATCGGCTAAGGTAGAAAAGGTTTAATTCTCGATCAACCAAAGGTTCATTGTTTGTTAGACATTGCTGCAAGTCTGATAATAGGGATGCAGATGATTTAAATAAGGTTTTCGCATTAAGACCGAGTAGGTGTTTTGCACTATCCGCTAACAATATTTCACCTGCAGTATTAATATAGGTAAGGTCTAATTGTTGGTTAAATAGTAAAATGGCCTCATTAAGATGAGTGAGTATTTTTTTATGCACAGGAATAAATAATTAGCTAATGGCTTTGTATTTTAAAGCAGGTTTTATACCATTTATCATTTTTGAGACGTAATGTTTTTTTATCGTTTTGTTTGGAATAAGTTTGGTTGATTAAAGTCTTAGTTCCTGCCTGCTTGAGTATGGTTCTAACTAAAAAGGATTATTACCCTTTTAAGTGGAGTCCTTGTAGGGCTATGTTAATAAGTAGCGAATTAGACCGTTCTCGGTCATCAACCAGAGAGTAATAAAATCAAAGGCTTACGATTTTGTTGTTCAAGAACTCGGTTATATAAATGCACCAACATCTAACGCATACATAGCCTAAATAATTGATATAGCAGTTTTGTAAGAGCTGTTTAACCACAGAGTACACAGAGATCACTGCGGTTTTAATGAGCAAGAGCAATTATTGAAAGGTAGTGAATAATTTTATCTTGCTCTTCTCTGTGCTTTCAGTGTACTCCGTGGTTAAAAATAAGGCTATGGTATGCATTAAGGGAGCTGGAAATAAATAATCATCCATTATTGCACAGGATTTTTGTTTGTCATCTCGGCAACTGCTCCTGCGTTGCTCTACTACATGCCATCCATGGCATTAAACCGTGTAGAAAAGGCGCATAGCAAGCTACGCAACTTTTTCTACACGGTTGAGAAGACGGACAAAAAGCCAAGCTAGATTGGATAATTATTTGTTTCCATCTCCCTAAGTGTTGGCAATTATGTAAATAGCAAATTAGGCAGCTCTCGGCCATCAATCAGAGAGTAACAAAATCAAAGGCTTACGATTTGTTTACTCAATAGGATGCGCTTCGTTCCTCAGCACATCCTACAATTTATTTTTGCTCTATAAACTTTGGTAATAGATATAAAACAAAAAACGCCCCAAAAAGGAGCGTTTTAATGTTGCGCTTGCTACAAAGTAGCAATGAAGAATCTTACAAGCTGTAGTACATATCAAATTCTACAGGATGTGTGCTCATACGAAGACGAGTGACTTCTTCCATTTTAAGGTCAATATAACCATCAATTACATCATTAGTGAATACACCGCCACGCGTTAAGAAATCACGGTCTTCATCTAATGCTTTTAGAGCTTCATCAAAAGAGACAGCAACTTGTGGAATTGCTTTTTCTTCCTCGGGTGGTAAGTCATATAAATCTTTATCCATAGCTTCGCCAGGATGGATTTTGTTTTCAATACCGTCAAGTCCAGCCATTAGCATAGCCGCAAAGCATAAATATGGGTTGGCAGTTGAATCGCCAAAACGTAGCTCGATACGACGACCTTTAGGATTGTTGACGAAAGGAATACGAATAGAAGCTGAACGGTTACGAGCAGAATAAGCAAGCATAACAGGTGCTTCAAAACCAGGAACTAAACGTTTGTAGCTGTTAGTTGAAGCGTTAGCGAAAGCATTTAGTGCTTTTGCGTGCTTAATGATACCGCCAATGTAGAATAAAGCCGTTTCAGATAAGCCACCGTACAAATCACCAGAGAACAGGTTTTGTCCATCTTTAAAGATAGATTGGTGAACGTGCATACCATTACCGTTATCACCTACTAGAGGCTTAGGCATAAAAGTAGCTGTTTTACCGTATGCATGTGCAATGTTAGCTACAACATATTTTAGTTCTAATACTTCATCAGCTTTTTTAACTAGAGTGTTAAATTTAGAACCGATTTCACATTGCCCTGCTGTTGCAACTTCGTGATGGTGTACTTCAGTTGTTTGCCCCATTTCTTCAAGCACTAAGCACATAGCAGAACGCATGTCTTGTAAAGAATCAACAGGGGGGACAGGGAAATAACCACCTTTTACGCCAGGGCGGTGACCTATGTTGCCGTCTTCATAAGCTTTTTCTGAATTCCAGCCAGCTTCTTCAGAGTCAACTTTGTATCCACAGCTACCCATGTCAGAATTCCAGCGAACATCGTCAAAGATAAAAAATTCATTTTCTGGGCCAAAGAAAGCTGCATCGGCTATGCCTGTAGATTGCATATAAGCTTCAGCACGACGAGCGATTGAGCGTGGGTCGCGTTCGTATCCTTGCATATCATTAGGTTCAATGATGTCACAACGTAATATTAAAGTAGTATCATCGAAGAATGGGTCTAAAACAGCTGTTGATGGATCAGGCATTAAGATCATGTCAGACTCGTTGATGCCTTTCCAGCCAGCAACTGAAGAGCCGTCGAACATGTTACCTTCTTCAAAAGTGTCTTCATCAATACTATGAGCGGGAAATGTTACATGCTGCTCTTTACCGCGAGTGTCACAAAAGCGAAAGTCAACAAATTTGACATCGTTTTCTTGGATCATTTTAAGAACGTTCTCTACTGACATTTAACTTGTCTCCAGTGGGTTGTTTTTATTGGAAGTATAGTTTTTTAAAAAACTTCTATAACCATACCATTTTTTTTATAGCTATGGCTAATAAAAAAACGGGACATAGAGTCCCGTTTTAGTTTCAAGTAGTTAAAACTAATATTGTTAGAATGTTGTGGATAAAGTTGCGACTACATGACTATCTTGAAGGTTGCTGTCCCTTGCCTGGTCGGTTTCTGTATAGGCTACCTCAGCATTAAACATGCCGAAGTCTCTAGCGATACCAGCCTTCCAATCCCAATAATCATCACCTAGGTTGACGGCATCTTTTTGGTTGTAATAACCTGCATGACCAAGAATGGTAATGCTACCGAGAGACTCTGGAAGTGTGTAGTCAGCTGACATATCGGTATATTCTCCAGCTCTGGGGGTATCTATTTTTAAACCATAATAGTAATACGCACTCACGTTTAGGTTTTTAACAGGTGATACTGAGCTACCGAAGTAAAGTTCCGTAAAGTTATTATTTGAGGCTGATGTGTATTCATAATGAAGAATACCTGCATCGTAGGTTAGTGCAATTGGAAGTAGGCCGCCTAAATCTGTTTCCCTGGAAAAACCAGCATATAAATCAACCTCCATGCTTGATTGGTTTTTAAACTCATAGCTAGATGCCCATACACCAACATAAGCACCAGAGTCATGAGAGAGATCAAATGAACCTTGAATGGCAGGCTCGTTATTAGTTTGAGAAACGCCACGCCAGATATAATCTGTCGTTAATGCAACGCTTGCGCTTGTGTGGAAGCCATCAGGAAGCATTGCATCTGAGGAGTTGCCACCCAGTGACCTGGAAATAGTAGCAACAACTCGACCATCATTTAAGCTTTGCCCATTAACTCCGCCATAAACATTACCACCACCAACATTGTCGGTTCCATAGTAAGCAACTTCAAAGTTAAATCCTGCTATATCTTTAGCAATACCTGCTTTCCAGTCCCAGTAGTCATCACCATTTAGGATTCCAGTATTTTTTTGGTTATAGTAACCAGCATGAGCAAGAAGTGTTATGCCACCAAAAGAATCGGGAAGTGTATAGTCGGCAGAAATGTCTGTGTACTCACCTGGGCGAGTATGGTCAATTTTTAGACCATAGTAATAATAAGTACTAAAGTTGAAATTTTCAAAAGGAGAAACTGACCCACCAAAATATAGCTCGGTAAAGCCTAAATTTGGTGATGCTGAATATTCGTAGCGTAAAACACCAAGATCATAAGTGAAGGCAAAAGGTAGAGCGCCACCAAAATCTGTATCTCTAGAAAAACCACCGTAAGCATCAAGCTCCATACTTGTGTTTTGATCACCAAATTCAACATTAGAAGCCCATGCACCAACATATAGTCCAGACTCGTGAGATAAATCAAATGAGCCTTGAATCGCCGGGTCATTATTAGTTTGTGAAACACCACGCCACATATAGTCAGTTGTTAGGGCTACACTAGCAGATGGCGTGAAACCGTAAAAGGACTTGTCCTCCTCTGCAGCGAATGATGAAGCACTTGTTGCTAGTAGTGCAATTGCAACAGATAGATTTGTTTTTTTCATGGCATCCTCTTTTATTTTTAATGTTAGATTAAACGTAGCAAAAAAAATGCCAAATAGTATTTTACTAAATAACAGTGAGTTAGGTGTATTTTATTAGGTGGAATAGGTGGGGCTTGTATTGTAGTGGTGCAAATTTATTGTTGTTTATATGCAACGATTTATTTTTATCATTCTGTAAGTGATTGAAAAATATTGGTTTATTAGAATGATAAATTAAAAATAAAGGGTGGGATAAAATGGATGATAAAAAGAGTACCTAAAAAGTTATGTTAAAGCAGTGGTTTACATCTTTTTTGTACTTTTATGGTGCGTAGTTAATTTTATCGCACCATAATGGGTTTATTGTTTGGATGGTTGAAGGATGTTTTTTTTATAAAGGCTTATTAAAGCAGGGGTTATCAATTGGCATATTAAATGCTTTATTAAAATAATGCTTACTACTAACTAATTACAAAGAAGGTATTTATGAAGTTAATAACCGCTATTGTTAAACCGTTTAAATTAGATGATGTGCGTGAAGCACTGTCTGATATTGGCGTTTCAGGTCTTACAGTTACTGAAGTTAAAGGTTTTGGTCGTCAAAAAGGGCACACTGAACTTTATCGTGGTGCAGAATATGTTGTCGACTTTTTGCCTAAAGCTAAAATTGAGGCTGCTGTAGGTGACGAGATGGTTGAACAAGCCGTTGAGGCAATAGCTAAAGCTGCAAATACAGGGAAAATAGGTGACGGTAAAATATTCGTATCAACCCTTGAACAAGTGGTGCGTATTCGCACGGGTGAAACTGGCGAAGAAGCTTTATAAATAATAATTACAATTAAGAGGTGATAAAGTGGAAGTTTTAAATAAATTAACTGAATTAAGTTATGCACTGGATACGTTCTATTTTCTGATGAGTGGAGCTTTAGTCATGTGGATGGCTGCTGGTTTTGCTATGCTAGAAGCGGGTTTGGTTCGGGCAAAAAATACCACAGAAATTTTAACTAAAAATATTGCATTGTATGCGATTGCTTGTGTGATGTATATGTTGTGTGGTTATAACATTATGTATCCAGCCGAGGCAGTGAATAGCGTGTGGCCTGGTATTGGGTTTTTATTGGGCGAAGATCATACAGTAGAAGCTGTTTTGGGTAGCAAGGGTGAAACATATTACTCAAGCTTATCTGACTTTTTCTTTCAAGTTGTTTTTGTTGCGACTGCGATGTCAATTGTGTCTGGTGCAGTGGCTGAAAGAATGAAGCTTTGGGCATTTTTAGCCTTTGCAGTTGTTATGACGGGGTTTATTTATCCAATACAAGGATATTGGAAATGGGGTGGCGGTTTTTTAGATGGGCTAGGTTTCTTAGACTTTGCGGGTTCAGGTGTGGTGCATCTATGTGGTGCAACAGCTGCTTTTGCTGGCGTACTTTTATTAGGTTCGCGTAAAGGTAAATATGGTGAAAATGGTGAAATATATCCAATTCCTGGGTGTAATATGCCATTGGCTACTTTAGGAACCTTTATCTTATGGTTAGGCTGGTTCGGGTTTAATGGTGGGTCTGAGTTAAAAATATCAGATATTGGTGAAGCAAATTCAGTCGCTATGGTTTTTGTTAATACCAATGCCGCAGCTGCAGGCGGTGTTGTTGCTGCATTATTAACTGCGCAAATGATGTTTGGTAAAGCTGATTTATCCATGACATTAAATGGTGCTTTAGCTGGGTTAGTTGCTATTACTGCTGAACCATTAACACCAACCCCCTTAGTGGCGACTTTAATTGGTGCTGTTGGTGGTTTGATCGTGGTGTTTTCAATCGTGACTATTGATAAATTAAAGCTTGATGATCCGGTGGGTGCTACTTCGGTGCATGGAATTGTTGGTATTTGGGGGTTGTTAGCGGTATGTATTTCAAACCCTGAAGCCTCATTGAGCACTCAATTAATAGGTATTGCCTGTATTTTTAGCTTTGTATTTATTACTAGTTTAATTACCTGGTATATCATTAAAATGGTTATGGGTATTCGAGTCAGTGAAGAAGATGAATATCAAGGTGTTGATTACTCCGAATGTGGAATGGAGGCTTATCCTGAATTTACTGATTCAAGTAAAGGTTAGTAGTGGAGAAGTTTCTATTTTAAGTTAAGTTACTCAACAAACTGGGTATTAACTAAAGCGGGCGCAGTAATTGTGTCCGCTTTTTTTTGCATAAAAAAAAGTATATTACTGTGTATTGCACTGTTTTGGTGTGTAATAATTGTATCTTGGGTCATAATTTACTATGATTGCACAACAGCCTCTTTGAGGTACCTTATATCGACTAGGAATGAAAATGAAATTAATAACAGCAATAATAAAGCCATTTAAATTAGATGATGTTAGAGAAGGGCTTTCTGAAGTTGGTGTAACCGGTGTGACAGTTACTGAAGTAAAAGGTTTTGGACGGCAAAAAGGGCATACCGAGTTATATCGAGGTGCTGAATATGTGGTAGATTTTTTACCAAAAGTTAAGTTGGAAATTGCTGTTGATGGTAAAAATGTTGAGCAAGCTGTTGAGGCGATTGTAAAAGCCGCAAATACTGGGAAAATTGGTGATGGTAAAATTTTTGTGACTAACTTGGAGCAAATTGTACGAATTAGAACGGGTGAAACAGGCGTTGATGCAATTTAAAATCTAATATGTGGATGTTAGCTGTTTTTATATTTTATTGATAACCCTGTTTAAAGAAATAGAAAATGAATTTTAAGAAAAATAAATTACTTTTGGGCCTTTTATTGTTACCTGGTGTTGCAATGGCTGGTGAGTTGAATCAAGCCAATACAGCTTGGGTTCTCACATCAACAGCATTGGTTTTATTTATGACACTGCCAGGACTATCCTTGTTTTATGCAGGTTTAGTCAGAAGTAAAAATGCCTTGTCTGTTTTAATGCAGTGTTTTGCAATTACTTGTATTGTATCCATTTTATGGCTAGCAGGGGTGTATAGCTTTATATTTTCTGACGGTGGTGAACTGCAGAAAATTATTGGGGGCGGATCTAAAATTTTTATGCCTGATTTAGGCGTAAATAGCTTAGTTGGCGATATACCTGAAACAGTATTTTTTATGTTTCAAATGACTTTTGCCATTATCACTCCCGCTTTAATTGTGGGTGCTTTTGCCGAAAGAATGAAGTTTTCAGCCATGCTCTGGTTTAGCACTTTATGGTTGATTGTTGTTTATATGCCAGTATGTCACTGGATTTGGGGTGGCGGTTGGTTAGCTGATTTAGGGGTAATGGATTTTGCTGGAGGAATTGTTATTCATGTTAATGCTGGCGTTGCAGCATTAGTTACCGCTTTAGTCCTAGGTAAAAGAAAAGGTTTTCCTACGACAGCTATGCCACCACATAATATGCCAATGGTTGTAACAGGTGCAGGAATGTTATGGGTTGGTTGGTTTGGTTTTAATGCAGGTAGTGCATTAACGGCTGATGGAGCCGCCGGCATGGCGATGTTGGTAACTCATATCGGTGCGTCAGCAGGGGCATTGACCTGGATGTTTATCGAGTGGATGAAGTTTGGTAAACCCAGTGTATTAGGTATAGTGACGGGTATGGTAGCAGGTCTAGGTACTATTACGCCTGCTTCAGGTTTTGTTGGGCCAGCAGGTGCTTTAGCTATAGGGGTTACAGCAGGTATTGTTTGTTTTTATGCGACTCAATATGTTAAACGTGTGTTAATAATAGATGACTCATTAGATGTATTTCCTGTACATGGTGTTGGAGGTGTTATTGGTTCATTATTAACAGGTGTCTTTGCTGCTAGTTGCTTAGGAGGTTTAGGGTTGGCAGAAGGCGTATCCATTATGGATCAAGTGAGCGTGCAAGCATTAGCTATTGTAGTAACAATCGTTTGGAGTGCCGTTTTCAGTTATCTGATTTTGAAAATAATTGATAAGCTAATTGGTCTACGAGTATCAGGAGATGAAGAGGTTGAGGGTCTTGACATTGTTTTACATGAGGAAACGAGTTATCACAACCTATAGTCTGGGAAATGTAGAGACAAGGCATGCCTTGTCTCTACAAAAATGTGGGAGTAACCGTTAAGCTTATTGGTCGTTATATATAAAAATACCTGATGGCTTGTTAACCGGAAAGGTCAAACTTTTTCTCCACTCATCAGTATTGTATGCCAAGACCTCGCTGGTATCATTAATAGAGAGGTACAGATATTTGCCATTATTAGACCATCTGACATGTAACACCATACCTTTAAATTCAAAGTTCTTTACCACTGCAAATGTTTTGGTGTCTATAATTTGAACTTTGGGAAAATCTTTTCCACTAAAAGTGACAGCTAGATATTTCTTATTTGGGCTTAATGAAGTAAAAACTGGGCTACCGATAACATCAATCTTTTTAATGAGATCAAATTGATGATTAAAAACAAAAACTTTTTTAGCACCAACTGCAGGTATAAAAAAATAATTGTCAGAGATACTCCATAATCCAAAGTGAGGGACTTTTAAAACGCGCTCTTTTTTATCTAAAGCCAAGGGAATGATTTTGATCTTTAGTGTATCAAGGTTTAAAACTCCAATAGTTGATGAATTAAAAAAACCAGCAATGTATAAATTGTCTTTTATCATGGCATCAAAAGGAACCTTGCCAACATTAAGTAATTTTTTATGCAGTTCGAAGTGTGGTTTTTCTGCTTTTATTTGAGTGTTTTTCATTACCCAAATTTCATCATTATCCATACACTCAAATACTAAATAATCTTTATATAGCTTTATACCCACGTTTCGACTATTTGTTTCTATGCTTTGAACAGGCTCTAAATCACGGGTTAAAATCTCGATAGTTTTATTATCATAATTGGCAATAGCAAGGAAATTGTCACCAATAACAAATCCTATCGCACTTTTACTGGCACGATATTCTTTGATTTTTACTTCATTGACTGGGTCAAATTTTATAACATAGCCATCGCGCGTTATAACATAAGCGTCTTTATCTTTAAATTTTACAACCGCATGATTAAGGTTATGCATACCTTTAATCCGGTTGCTTAAAAGATTATGGTTTATCACTGCCAAAGCTGAATCTTCTCTTTCAACAACAAAAATTTTATCTCTCGCATCAGCCTGTGTGGCAAGTGTGGAGCATAATAATACGGTAACAAATAAGGAGGTTGTTTTTTTCATTTTTTATTCTTAAAACTAAGTATATAGTCAACAATCAAATTTAATTGAGTGGTACTAAGGTCATTAAAAGCAGGCATTGAATTTCTTTTATACCCCAATAATTTGTAAGTATTTTGCGGAGCTATTATTTGGGCAATAATCTCTTCTTTTTTTCGATGATTTGCAATTTCTTTAAAAGAAGGGCCAAATGCCTGAGCCGTTTGATGATGACATCCCCAGCAGTATTCTTTAAAAACGGGCATGGCAAAATTATTTTCAGCCAGGGTATTGCTGGTGATGCAGGAAAGTGTGAGAAAAATAAATATAAATCGTATGCTTTTTATCATTTTATTTTTTTGTAATATTATTTTTTAGGTTTGGCCATTTGCTAAAAGCAAAAGCCCATATCATAATTATATTGACTAGCGGAATTAGAAGGCAGAATACCCATTTTTTATCAAGACCTGCTTTCTCTAAAATTTTGGAGCCTAGCCAAAGGGTGAAAACAATAAAAAACGGTATCAAAAAAAAGAATAAAATTTCCATGATTAGCTCCTGTTGTTTTTTTGATTAGGCCAAGGTGATAGTGCCAGTTGTAAGAAAATTAACAGTAGGCCAAACCCGGGTAGGAAGACTAAAAAACACCACAAAGGGTTAAAACCAGCTTTTTTGTATATCATGGCGGCTGGAACAAGAATAAACAGTCCTGTTATAACAATTTGGAAAATATCAGGGATCATCAGCATACTTCTTCCTATAAGGTGAATAATTAAAATGTGCTTAGGAACGCGCACGGAATAAGTTTGGCAACTGGCGCAAGATTTTTATTCGTATTCAACTAACACAGGGATGTGTGTAGGTAGAACAACGCAGGAG
>CAYYNM010000034.1:0-19880 GCA_964472945.1 uncultured Methylomarinum sp.
AGTATCGGACTGAGCAAACTTATTGTGACTGGGTGGCTCGATTTATTAAATATCAGGAAAGAGGGAAGTGTCAGGTCTTGAATTTTGAATTCTTTAACACCTTACTTACCATTGAACATGACGGGCCGAAATATTTACCAACTTCTTTCATTGAATACCCTCCACTCTTATAGACACCAATTATGACTGAATTACGATCAGAATAGTTGTCGCTTTAGAATTTTAGTGATTTGGGAATACTCCGCCTTTGTGATGCAGGAATATCGCTAAGACCTTTTCGGTTTTCTATTTTTTTACTTGTTTTTTCAAATTTGACCATGGCGGTTGCAGCCCTTCCCCTTCTGAATTAAACAATAAACCATGACATATCCAATTATAAGGTTTGCAGACTTCTCCAAAAACAACTAAGAATAACAGCCTATCATCCTTGGTTTCATTATCTATCACCTCTTGAGGTAACGTGGTAAAACCAGACAATAACGCACCTAGAAATTCAAAATTCAAGACTTGACACCTATTGTTTTTATTAATATAAATTGCAGTTATTAAATCCAATAAATTTTCTTAGAAAAATCCATTTCGACAGCCTAGGAGCCCCCTTTATTCATTCGGCAATAACACGGGGTTACAAACCGTGAAGTGAAGCATCGCAAATTACATTTGATCTCCAAGTTGCGCCATGATTCAGTGCTCTATTTTCTATTTGAAGGTATTGAATAGAAGCTAAGATTATTTAAGTTATATTTGATTAAAAGCATCTTTAGGTGCTCCACAAATAGGGCAAGCCCAATCTTCAGGTAAATCTGTCCAGAGAGTACCTGGTGCATACCCTCTCTCAGGCTCACCCTTTTCTTCATCATAGATATATTCGCATTCCATACAACGGTATTTTTTAAATTCAGACATAATAAACCCTTAAGAAAATTGATAGTCTAGAACCAAGGCTACAAAAATAGCCAGGCCAAAATAATTACTATTTAAAAAAGCTTTAAAGCACAACACCTTATCCCTATTAAAAATCAATTTTTGTTGATAAATACACAATAAAAATGCAACACCCACGCCAGTATAATAAATACTACCTAACTGCTGTATTTGTCCAATTAAAATTAACAAAGTGATAATAATAAGTTGCAATACCGCCATTATCTCGCGATCTCTATTACCAAATAAAATTGCAGTTGATTTAACGCCTATTTTTAAATCATCTTCTTTATCAACCATTGCATACATGGTGTCATAAACTAATGCCCAAAGCATCACCGCAAGATACATTACCCAAGCGACTAAAGGAATCTCATTTATCTGTGCGCTAAATGACATGGGTACTGCAAATCCAAACGCTATACCTAAATACGCTTGTGGTAATTGAGTATAGCGCTTCATAAAGGGATAACTTGCCGCTAAAAATGCAGCTACAAATGACAACATAATCGTCATAAAGTTAAGCTGCAGGACCAAGACAAAGGCTGTTAAACACAAAACAGCAAACACAATAAGTGCTTCTTTTGGGCTTACCTTT
The DNA here is from genome assembly GCA_964472945.1 of uncultured Methylomarinum sp. Classification (GTDB taxonomy): domain Bacteria; phylum Pseudomonadota; class Gammaproteobacteria; order Methylococcales; family Methylomonadaceae; genus QPIN01. The sequence continues at coordinate 1,523 of CAYYNM010000034.1, forward strand.
CCAGCCGCTATTGGTCTTTGTTTGGTTCTTTCCACATGTGGGTCAAAATCCCTATCGGCATAATCATTAATCACACAACCCGCTGCTCGCATTAATATCACGCCAGAACAAATAATGAATAATACAAATAAATCAGGCTTACCACCACTGGCCACCCACAACGCCCATAATGCAGGCCATAATAAAATCAAGATGCCAATGGGTTTATCAAACCGCGCTAATAACCAATATTGTTGCAACCTATCTTTAAAAATAGCTTTATTCACTGTCATTACTTCTAATTGATTTTATGATTGATGTAGTTGAGTGGCCTTCAAAAAGGGACAACATTTTTACTTCTCCTCCATTTGCTAAAATACTTTCATGCCCCGCAATTGAGCTAACATCAGTATAGTCACCTCCTTTAGCTAAAATATCGGGTAATAAGAAATCTATTTCATCTTTTGGTGTATCGCTTTCAAAGGGCAATACCCAGTCTACACACTCTAATGCGGCTAACATTTCCATTCGGTATTGCAAATCATTCATTGGCCGTTCAGGCCCTTTAAGACGCTTAACTGAAGCATCACTATTAACCAAAATAATTAACCGATCCCCCAAGGCTTTAGCTTGTTGCAAATAACGAATATGCCCAGGGTGCAAAATATCAAAACAACCATTAGTTAGAACTATTTTTTCACCCTCTGCTTTTGCTATCTGCATAGCCTGTTTTATATCTTCTAACGAGCCGACACCACGATGATGTGCTCGCTGACCTTGTAATGCATAGGATAGCTCTTCAGTACTGACTGTTGCAGTACCTAATTTACCTACCACAATTCCAGCCCCCATGTTGGCAAATATGGTTGCCTCTGCAAATGATTTTTTTGCAGCTAAACTAGCGGCTAGTACTGAAATAACCGTATCACCAGCTCCTGTCACATCAAACACTTCTCTGGCATGTGTAGGCAGATGCAAAGGGCTTTCATCTTTAGTTAATAATGTCATCCCTTGTTCACCTTGCGTGACTAACAAGGCTGTAAAATCCATTTCAGTTAATAAATTTATGCCTTTTTCAACTAATTGTTGCTGGTCGTGACACTCACCCACAACGGCTTCAAATTCAGTTAGGTTGGGGGTTATTAATGTTGCCTGTTTATACTTGCTAAAATCACTGCCTTTAGGGTCAATTAACACCGGTTTATTTAATTTTTTAGCCAAGGCAATAAAAGGTTCAACTGGGCTTAATGTCCCTTTGCCGTAATCTGATAAAACAATTGCATCTGCTTGTAGCATTTCTGCATGATATTGATGTATCAGTTTCTCATTATTAACAGCCTGAAACCCCTCTTCAAAATCTAAGCGAATTAATTGTTGGTGCCGACTCATCACTCTAAGCTTAGTAATCGTTGGGTAGTCATTTAAGGCTTCAAATAAACATAAAACATGAGCATCCTGTAACAATGTTTTTAAGGATTCTGCCGCTTCATCTTTACCGACAAAGCCCATCACTGATACTTTTCCACCTAAGGCTGCAATATTTAAGGCAACGTTTCCCGCCCCACCTGCACGTTGCTCATCATTGTTAACATGCACAACAGGTACGGGAGCTTCTGGTGAAATCCTGGAGGTTGCACCATGCCAGTACCTGTCCAGCATTAAGTCACCAATAACTAGCACACGGCCTTTGGAATAATTAGGTAGTTGCATAGGTTTAAACGCAGTTTATAAAACAAAATGATATTATACCCTTTTCTTCCACATCTAAAGAGCGTAACCATGAGTGTAAAGATTTTTCATAACCCTCGTTGCAGCAAATCCAGGCAGACTTTACAGCTACTGCAAGAGAAAAATATTGATGTAGAAATCATTGAATATTTAAAAACACCGCCGACAAAAGCAGAGTTAGTAGATATATTACAAAAATTAAATATCGAACCACGCGCTTTAATGCGCAAAAATGAGGCGGAATATAAGGCCACAGGGATGAACAATACAGAGTTAAGTGATGATGAGTTAATTGCTGGAATGATTGCTACACCTAAATTAATTGAACGCCCTATTGTATTAGCTAATGGTAAAGCGGCTATTGGTCGTCCTCCAGAAAGTGTATTAAAAATTATTTAATTAATCGCTATAATCAAACATGACTAAAATTTTAATTCTTTATTACAGCCGCAATGGCTCAACTGAAAAGATGGCAAAACAAATTGCCAGAGGTGTTGAGTCGATTAAGGGTGCTGAGGCGGTATTAAGAACAGTGCCAGAGATATCCACCGTTTGCACACAAACCGAAAATTCAATTCCTAAAACAGGCGCACCTTATGCAACCCTGGAAGATTTAAAGTCTTGTGACGGTCTTGCCTTAGGTAGTCCAACACATTTTGGCAATATGGCCGGAGCTCTAAAACATTTTATAGATAACACCACTGAAATTTGGTTTCCAGGTACTTTATCAGGTAAACCGGCAGGTGTTTTTACTTCTACAAGTAGTATGCATGGTGGACAAGAAAGTACGCTTTTATCGATGATGTTGCCTTTGATGCACCACGGCATGTTAATTATGAGTATTCCTAGCAATGAAATTGCATTAAAAGAAACAAATACGGGCGGCACTCCATACGGGCCAAGCCACCTAGTATCTGCTCACGATCTAAGCAGTGAAGAAAAAACAATCTGCCGGGCTTTGGGTATTCGCTTAGCCAAAACTGCTTTTGCACTAAAACATTCCAAATGAAAAGAATTTATTACTATTACCTGGCATTAACTGGTTTCTTCGGTTTATTTATATTATTAATGTTATGGAATACGATTTTTGTACCCTCAGAACACCTGCCTATTTCCTTGGTACTTGTTGGGGTTATTACACCTTTACTATTACCTTTTAGAGGTTTTTTAAATGCGAATTTAAAAAGCTGTACCTGGATGAGCTATATCAGTTTATTTTATTTCACGCATGGAGTAGCAGAAGCCTACAACTCTCCCAATGAAATTTACTATGCCCTACTGGAAGTTCTTTTCAGCCTGCTACTTTGTGCAGGCTGTGCCTTTTATGTTTATAAAGCAGAAAAATAAAATAATACCGTGCCAAAGCAACTCCCCTTACAGTTTGAATTTCAATCAAACCAAAGCTTTAATACTTTTTATCTGGGTGATAACACAGAACTGATCAACCATTTAAAAAATATTTTTATTAATAATGAGCAACAAATCTTTTTATGGGGGGAGGTAGCTAGTGGTAAAACACACCTACTACAAGCCATTAGCCAAGAAAGTAAGCAACAGTATAAATCGAACTTCTATTTATCTTTTGATAATAATCTATTACCCGACATTGAAATATTAACCGGCTTAGAAAGTTTTGATATCGTCTGCTTTGACAATATTGAAAGAATAGCCGGTAATATAGAATGGGAACATGCTTTTTTTAATTTTTTTAATCTGCACCGGGATAATAATAAACAGCTTGTTTTATCGGCTAATTGCCCACCAAAATTCTTACCCTTTCAACTACCTGACCTAAAAACTAGAATGGCCTGGGGCTTAACATTAAAAATAACCCCTCTAACAGATGAGCAACAACTAAATGCACTTATTTACAAGGCCAATGACCTAGGCTTTGAAATACCAATAAATGTAGGTAAGTTTTTAATGTCTCACTACGCCAGGGATACACCCTCAATTTGGATACTGCTTAATAAGATAGACCAAGCAACATTGGCAGCCAAACGTAAACTTACCATTCCTTTTTTAAAACAAATCATGAATGAGTAAAAGCAAAATGAAGCAGGATAAAATACTTATTATTGGTGCAGGTGCCATAGGTAGTTTTTATGGCGCATTATTAAGTAAAGCAGGCTGCGAAGTTTCAGTGAGTTGCCGATCAGATTTTAAAATTATTAAGCATCATGGTTACAGAATTAAAAGTAACGCCTTAGGTAACTGGATATTTAAACCAGTACAGGTGATTAGAAATGCAAGTGACTACCAAGGTGATGCTGACTATGTTATCTTATGCACCAAAATAACTCCTCATAGCGATAGAGTTAAATTAATTGAAGCAGCGATTACTGAAAATACCTGCATCGTTTTTATCCAAAATGGTGTTGAAATTGAGCAAGAGCTGGTTGATGCCTTTCCCAACAATGAAGTTATTAGTGGTTTAGCTTTTATTTGCTGTAATCGACTAGAGCCAAATATTACCCATCACCTGGCTTACGGCAAATTAACATTGGGAAGTTTAAATAAGCCAGTGCCCAATAAAGCCCAACATTTAGCAGGTTTAATCAGTAGCACAGGTATTGAAACATTAGTAACAGGGAATATTATTGCCGCTCGCTGGTTAAAATGCCTTTGGAATGCCGCATTTAACCCATTATCTGTGTTGTCAGATGGACTTTCTACAGAAAAAATATTAGCAACTCAAGAGACCCTAGTCAGAAGCATTATGCAAGAAGTAATGGATATAGCTCACGCCTGTGGTTATTCTTTAGCAGGTTCAAGTATTAATACCAATATACAAAACACATACGCCATGCCTCCTTATAAAACTAGTATGCTGTTAGATTATGAAAACCATAAGCCGATGGAAACTGAGGCTATTCTCGGCAATGCCATACAGGCCGCCAAAAGAGAACATGTCGCCTGTCCTACTTTGGATACTTTATATGCTTTAATGAAATTAAAAGAATTAAACCTAATAGGATTAAAGTAATTATTTCACACTTATAAATCTACTTTTTTTATTTTTTAGTGTAAAATAGGAGGATTTTCGAAGTACAAATTATTTTTAACTTCGACTTCTAAAAAACAAGCGCTTTATTTATCGCCTTAAAAGCTAGTTAGACCAATCATTGGAACAACTCGCCTAGAAGTATAAATACCCTTATTTTATTAAGAATACTATTTCTTATATAAGAGAATTTACATTTTTTATTTTCATTTTTAGAGTATACACATGACAGATCTAGCTCTCTATAGAAACATTGGTATTTTTGCCCACGTTGATGCCGGCAAAACCACAACAACTGAGCGTATTTTAAAGCTTACGGGTAAAATCCATAAGCTGGGCGAAGTACATGATGGTGCCGCAACCACTGACTTTATGGAACAAGAACAAGAACGAGGCATTACTATTCAGTCTGCCGCAACATCTTGCTTCTGGAAAGACCACCGCTTCAATATTATCGACACCCCCGGACACGTTGACTTCACAATAGAAGTATACCGTTCATTAAAAGTTCTTGACGGCGGTATTGGCGTATTCTGTGGTTCGGGTGGCGTTGAACCTCAGTCAGAAACTAACTGGCGTTATGCAAACGAATCTGAAGTTGCTCGTGTTATTCTAGTTAATAAATTAGACCGCTTAGGTGCAGACTTTTACCGCGTTGTCAAACAAATAGAAGATGTTTTAGGCGCAAACCCACTCGTTATGGTTTTACCTATTGGTGAAGAAGACGACTTTGTAGGTGTTGTTGACTTATTAACACGTAAAGCATGGGTGTGGGACAACTCAGGCGACCCTACTAACTATGAAATTCAAGATGTACCTGCTGATATGGTGGATCTAGTAGAAGAGTGGCGAGAAAAACTTATCGAAACAGCTGTCGAGCAAGATGACGACGCTATGGAAAAATATCTCGATGGTGTCGAACCCGATATAGAAACCATTAAAGCCTGTGTTCGTAAAGGGACGATCAACCTTGATTTCTTTCCAACCTACTGTGGTTCTGCATTTAAAAACAAAGGTATCCAATTAGTATTGGATGCTGTTGTCGACTACCTTCCATCACCAACAGAAGTCAAACCACAACCAGAAGTTGATGACGAAGGCGAAGAAACAGGTGAATTTGCGATTGTTGATGTAGACCGCCCTTTCCGCGCATTAGCATTCAAAATTATGGACGACCGTTATGGTGCCCTTACCTTTATCCGCATTTACTCAGGTAAATTAAATAAAGGCGACACAATAATGAATAGCTTCACAGGAAAAACTGAGCGTGTTGGTCGAATGGTTGAAATGCATGCTGATGAACGTATCGAACTAGATAGCGCTCATGCAGGTGATATAATCGCCGTTGTAGGCATGAAAAATGTTAAGACAGGCCACACACTATGCGACCCCAAGCATCCTGCAACATTAGAGCCCATGGTCTTCCCTGATCCTGTTATCTCAATTGCAGTTTCACCAAAAGACAAAGCAGGCTCTGAAAAGATGGGTATTGCAATTGGTAAAATGGTCGCAGAAGACCCTTCTTTCCGCGTAGAAACAGATGAAGATTCTGGTGAAACCATCTTAAAAGGTATGGGCGAGCTACACTTAGATATTAAAGTTGATATCTTAAAGCGTACTCATGGTATTGATGTTGAAGTAGGTAAACCACAGGTTGCTTACCGTGAAACCATCACCAAAAGTATTGAAGACAGCTATACACACAAGAAACAATCAGGTGGATCTGGTCAATACGGTAAAATTGATTACATCATTGAGCCTGGTGAAGCAGGTTCAGGCTTTATATTCGAATCTAAAGTAACTGGTGGTAACGTACCTAGAGAGTTTTGGCCTGCCGTAGAAAAAGGTTTTAAAAGTAGTATTGACGTGGGTGTACTTGCAGGCTTCCCATGCTTAGATTTTAAAGTTACATTACTGGATGGTGGATTCCACGCAGTAGATTCATCTGCTGTTGCCTTTGAGATCGCAGCAAGAGCTGCTTACCGCCAATCAATTCCAAAAGCAGGTCCTCAACTTATTGAACCCATCATGCATGTTGACGTATACACACCTGAAGATCACGTAGGGGATGTTATTGGCGACCTGAACCGTCGCAGAGGAATGATAAAATCACAAGAAGCTAACGTAACAGGCGTTCGTATTAAAGCTGACGTTGCATTGAGTGAAATGTTTGGCTATATCGGGGATTTGCGTACAATGACTTCAGGTCGAGGACAATTCTCTATGGAGTTCTCTCACTACATGCCGTGTCCTAAGAATGTAGCTGAAGAAGTTATCAAAGAAGTTCAAGAGCGTAACAAAAAGAAGTAAGACTATTTCAAAATAGTGTAAAACTTTAATAAAAACCTACTTAAGCAATTAAGTAGGTTTTTTTATACCTAAATAAAATGACAGGCATAAAAAAACCGCCACACCCTTTTGAGTGCAACGGCTTATAAATTATTTACTTACAAATTAAGCAGAAAAGTTGGCAGAAGCGAATTCCCAATTAACCAAAGCCCAAAAAGCTTTTAAGTAAGCAGGCCTGGCATTGCGGTAATCAATATAATACGCATGCTCCCACACATCACAAGTTAACAAAGGAGTCTGTCCTGCAGTTAAAGGTGTAGCCGCATTACTTGTGCTTACCAACTCAATACTACCATCAGGATTTTTTACCAACCAAGCCCAGCCTGAACCAAACGTGGTTACTGCACACTTTGTAAATTCAGCTTTAAATTCATCGAAAGATCCAAATTTAGCAGTGATCGCATCAGCCAATTCACCAGTTGGAGCCCCACCACCCTTTGGTGATAAACTATTCCAGTAAAAAGTGTGATTCCAAGTTTGTGCCGCATTATTAAACATACCACCTTCAGAACGCGCAACAATAGACTCTAAGGATGCATCTGCAAAAGATGTCCCAGCAATCAAATTATTAAGATTAGTTACATAAGTCTGATGATGTTTACCATAATGAAACTCAAGCGTTTCTTCAGAAATGTGAGGTGCCAATGCATCTTTAGCATAAGGTAACGCAGGTAATTCAATAGTCATTAATATCTCCATAAAAAGGTAAGGATAAAAAAAACAAAACTGGCAAGGTAAATACCAAGTAATTTTCTAAGTAATTATACTTTATCATTGCTGCCTAATTAAATAAAGTAAAATAAGGCACTAATAAACACCCCTCACATATACTCAAAAAACCCAATGGCAAAAGAAATAGAACATAAATTTTTAATAAAAAATAATGACTGGAAAGCAGAAATAGACAAATCAACTAAATACAAGCAAGGCTATATGGTGAGTGATGATAAAAAATCCGTGAGAATAAGAGTTTCTGACAATAAAGCTTGGCTTAATATCAAAAGTGCAACAATTGGTACCTATAGACAGGAATTTGAATATCAAATTCCTTTAGAAGACGGACTAGAAATTTTAAACACCTTATGTGAGAAACCAATTATTGAAAAAACTCGCCACCTTGTTTCATATAAACAACACACATGGGAAATTGATGTATTCACGGGTGACAATACAGAACTAATTGTTGCTGAAGTTGAATTAGCAGAAGTAGGCGAGCACTTTGAAAAACCTTCTTGGGCTGGAGAAGAAGTAACAACTGACATAAGGTATTACAACAATAGCTTATGTAAAAACCCATATAAGAATTGGAAACATGAATTAAAAAAATAAAATTTGAAATACAGTTAAATATACTATATATTTAACTGTATGAAAAAAACAACCCTTGTTGCGTTTTTGCTACTAACAAGTAGCAACCTATTTGCTAGTAATATTTCAACCCAGATAAATTCAATTGAATCTGAGTGGGCTGATATATATTACACTGAAAATAATAGCCAACAAAAAGCCCATTATCCAGCACTCATTCAGAAAGCAAAAATATTATCTGAAAAAAACCCTGAAGCCATTGAGCCGATTATATGGCAGGCTATTGTTATCGCCACTAATGCTGCTTTCCAAACACCACTAAAAGCCCTATCATCAATTGAAACTGCTAAAAACTTACTTGAATACTGCATAAAAACCAACCCCGAAGCATTGAAAGGTGCGGCTTTAGTTGTATTAGGCACCTTATATTATATGACACCTGGCTGGCCAATATCTTTTGGCGATCAAGAAAAGGCAAATATATTATTTCAAAGAGCATTAGAGATAAACCCTTTAAGTGTTGATTCAAATTATTTTTATGCAGACTATCTACTATCAAAAGACGATATTAAAAACGCACAAATTTACTTTAAACGAGCATTGACAGTCCCATCCCGAGCAAACCAACAATTTGCAGATACTCAACTTAAAGAAGAAGCTCGCACAGCTTTAATCAACGCTCAGAATAGAAAATTGGAGAATGGGAAAAATAAATTCTTATCTTTATTTTCTAGGGCCGAAGCACAATAGTACAGCCCATAAAATTTCACTTTTAGCTTAAAAAATATTCTTTCACCCATGCTCTTTCTGATATTATATGCGTACTTTTTTAGAACATATCGGATAAAACTATGACTTTTGTCGTCACAGAAAACTGTATCAAATGTAAATTCACTGATTGTGTTGATGTCTGCCCAGTAGATTGCTTTCACGAAGGCCCTAACTTTTTGGTAATTGATCCAGACGAGTGTATTGATTGCACTCTATGTGAGCCTGAATGCCCGGCAAATGCGATTTTTGCAGAAGACGAACTACCCGAGGGGCAAGAGCAGTTCATCGCCTTAAATGAAGATCTTTCAAAAACATGGCCTGTTATTACCGAGGTTCAGGACGCACCAACCGATGCTGAGGACTGGAATGGGAAAACAGGTAAAATTAATTATCTAGAAAAATAACCTTCCCCTTTTATATCCTGCGCTTATATCTGCTACAAATAAATACATTTAATAAAGATGTTTATATACCCCCCCAACTTATACAGCGCAGGGACTTCTTATTGCTTTAACTTGCTGACATGACATTAATTTCAGCGCAAGCCTTTATAGTTTCCATACATATCATAAATTTGCTACAGGTCGAAAACCTATAGATAAAAATATTATAAAAACTTGTCCATTACTAGGCTGACGGCTTTAGCTTTCTCTTACTATAAAGATCACAGTTAAATACAAACCGAAAGCCCTCTACCCTATTTTTTTTTAAGATAGTTTTAACCCTTACTTATAATTTATGTATAACTTGAATAAAAAACTTACAGGCATAAAAAAACCGGTATAAACCGGTTTTTTTATGCCTGTAAGCAATAAAGATACTAATCTTCGTCAGATACTTCAATTTCGGGTCTATCAACCAATTCAACATAAGCCATTGGGGCTTTATCACCCGTTCTAAAACCACATTTAATGATTCTTAAATAACCACCAGAGCGATCTTTATAACGAGGACCTAAGTCATTAAATAATTTAGTAACTACATTGCGATCTCGTAATTTAGAGAATGCCATTCTTCTTTTAGCAACAGTATCTTCTTTAGACAATGTAATTAATGGCTCTGCATAACCACGTAATTCTTTTGCTTTTGGTAATGTAGTACGAATAAGCTCATGTTCAAATAAAGATGTAGCCATATTACTGAACATAGCCTTGCGATGACTACTGTTTCTATTTAACTGTCTACCAGTTTTACGATGTCTCATTTATTTTTGACCCTTTAAATTAAATACTAGTTTGACCTTGATCAATCAAGTTCTCAGGGGGCCAATTTTCAAGACGCATCCCCAATGACAAACCTTTCAATGCTAATATATCTTTTATCTCAGTAAGTGATTTTTTACCAAGATTAGGTGTTTTTAACAACTCAACCTCTGTACGTTGAATTAAATCACCAATGTAGAATATGTTCTCAGCCTTCAAACAATTTGCAGATCTAACTGTTAATTCTAAATCATCAACTGGTCTTAATAACACCGGATCGAATTCAGGCTCTTCAGGAACAACTTCTTCTATAACTTTATCGTTCACTTTTTCAAAATCAACGAAAACCGATAACTGATCATGTAAGATAGTTGCTGCCAATTTAACTGTTTCTTCAGGATCAACAGTCCCATTAGTTTCTAATTCGATAACCAGTTTGTCTAAGTTTGTTCTTTGCTCAACGCGAGTACTCTCAACTGAGTAAGCAACCCTTACAATAGGACTGAAAGCAGCATCAATATGCAAGACACCCACAGGAGAACTTGTATTATTTTCCTTTCGAACACTAGCAGGGATATAACCTCTGTTACGTTCAACTTTTAATTTTACATTAAGCACACCAGCGTCAGTTAAATGCGCCAAGACCAAACCAGTATTAACAATCTCAACATCATGAGGCAAGCTTATATCAGCAGCAGTAACAACACCCGCTCCAGATTTTGATAGCGTTAGCTCAACTTCATCTTTAGAATGTAAAATAATCGCTAGATTTTTTAGGTTCAATAAAATATCAATAACATCTTCTTGAACACCATCAATCGTAGTGTATTCATGCTGTACACCTTCGATCTCAACTTCAGTAATCGCACATCCAGGGATTGAGGACAGCATTACCCTCCGCAAAGCATTTCCCAGCGAGTGACCAAAACCTCTTTCGAATGGCTCAATAACAATTCTAGAGTGATTTACGTTATGACTGACAACCTCAACCAGCTTTGGTTTAAGTAGACCAGCAATAGTATTCTGCATAATTTATTTCTCAGTAAAAATTATTTCGAGTATAGCTCAACCACTAACTGCTCATTCATATCGGCACCCAACTCTTCTCTATCAGGATAAGATTTAAATAAACCAGTCATATCTTTTGAATTAACTTCAAGCCAAGCAGGAAAACCATATTGCTCAGTGACGGTAAGTGCATCAACAATACGTTGCTGTTTTTTAGCTTTTTCTCTTATCTTAACTTCATCACCAACATTAACCTGATAAGAGGCTATGTTAGTAATTTGATCATTTACCAAGATTGACTTATGCGAAACCAGTTGACGCGCTTCAGCTCTAGTTGAAGCATAACCCATTCTATAGACAACATTATCCAACCTTGATTCCAAAAGGTTCAAAAGGTTTGTACCTGTTGCGCCTTTTTTTAGGTCAGCAGCTTTATAGTAGTTTCTAAATTGTTTTTCTAAAACACCATAAATTCTTCTAATTCTTTGCTTTGCACGTAACTGCAATGCATAATCAGAGTTTCTTGTTCTTGCACTACCGTGCTGACCAGGTCTCTGCTCTAATTTACACTTACCTTCTAGAGACTTTCCTCTACTTTTTAATAGAAGATCTGTTCCTTCTCTACGACTTAATTTACAAGTTGGGCCAAGATATCTTGCCATAACACACTACTCCAATATTTTATACGCGGCGTTTTTTAGGTGGACGACAACCATTATGAGGAATAGGAGTAACATCAACAATATTGCTAATCTTGAATCCTAAATTATTTAATGATCTTACTGCAGACTCACGACCTGGCCCTGGGCCTTTAATCATAACATCTAGGTTTTTCATTCCATATTCAAGAGCCACGTTCCCAGCTCTTTCAGCTGCAACTTGAGCAGCGAAAGGGGTGCTTTTACGGGACCCCCTAAAACCAGAACCCCCGGCAGTAGCCCATGAAAGAGCATTACCTTTACGGTCAGTTATGGTTACAATTGTATTATTGAAGGTTGCATGAACATGAGCTATGCCATCCGCAATTTCTTTTTTTATACGTTTTTTAACACGTTTTTGTTGAGTTGCCATTTTTAAGCCTTGAATATCTTATTTTCTGATTGGTTTACGAGGACCTTTACGCGTGCGAGCGTTAGTTCGTGTACGTTGCCCTCTTAATGGCAAACCTCTCCGATGTCTAATACCACGATAACACCCTAAATCCATCAAACGCTTAATGTTCATTGACACTTCACGCCGAAGATCACCTTCGACAGTCAATTCAGCTACTACCTTACGAATTGACTCAAGCTGTTCTTCTGATAGCTCTTTAATTTTAACTGCAGGTTCTATATTAACCTTTTTGCATATTTGGCTAGCAGTTTGACGACCAACACCATAAATTGCTGTTAAGGCAATTACTGCGTGCTTATGGTCTGCTACATTGATTCCGGCAATACGTGCCATCTAGATACTCCTACTTCGGTACTCTAAAGTTAAGCGCGTAAGTATAGCATGATGGTATATTATGCGCAACAAAAATTAACCTTGACGTTGTTTATGACGTCCGTCTTTACAAATAACGCGTAATACGCCATTCCTCTTAATTACTTTACAATTTCTACAAATTTTTTTTACAGATGCCCGTACTTTCACAGCACTTACCTCTTAGTTTTATTAAATTAAATTTATTTCTTGAGATTTGCTTTTTTCATCAACCCTTCATATTGCTGGGACATCATATGCGTTTGTAACTGCGAGATAAAGTCCATAACAACAACGACAATGATTAACAGAGATGTACCACCAAAATAGAACGGAACATTCCAATATACAATTAAAAACTCAGGCAGTAGACAAACTAAAGTAATATAAAATGCACCGACTAAAGTTAATCTAGTCATCACTTTATCTATATATGCTGTAGTTTGCACACCAGGTCTAATTCCCGGTAAAAAAGCGCCCGATTTTTTTAAATTGTCCGCTGTCTCTTTAGAATTAAAAACCAAAGCCGTATAGAAAAAACAGAAAAAGATAATAGCAGTTGCATAAAATAAAACATAAACTGGCTGCCCAGGGGACAACATAGTTGAAATATCCTGCAACCAACCAAATCCTTCATTGCTACTAAACCATCCAGCTATAGTAGATGGAAACAGAATAATACTTGAGGCAAAAATTGGGGGAATAACACCGGCCATATTAATCTTTAATGGTAGAAAACTACTTTGCCCTGCCATCATCTTTCGTCCCTGCTGCCTTTTAGGATAATTTATAATAATCCTACGCTGACCTCGTTCAACAAAAACAACCAAAGCCGTAACGGTTATCGCTACTAAAAACAACAAAACGATAAAAGCACCATTCAATTCTCCTGTACGAGCCAACTCAAGCGTTCCGCCAATGGCTTTAGGCAACCCCGATACAATACCAGCGAAAATAATTAATGAAATACCATTACCTATCCCACGCTCTGTTACTTGCTCACCTAGCCACATTAAGAATATCGTTCCAGTAACCAAAGTTATAGTAGTAATTACAATAAAACTAGTTCCTGGATGGATTACGACACCCAATCCACCTGCAGTTTGGTTCTGTAAAGCCATTGATATACCAATAGCTTGAAAAGTCGCAAGAACTACAGTTCCATAACGGGTATATTGTGATATTTTCCTACGACCCGACTCGCCTTCCTTTTTAATTTGCTCCATTGTCGGAACTACAACCGTCATTAACTGCATTATAATTGATGCAGAAATGTAAGGCATAATCCCAAGGGCAAAAAGACTCAGGCGCATCAAAGCACCACCAGAGAACATGTTAAACATATCAAGTATTGAACCACTTTGCTGTTTAAACATGACCGCTAATGCTTTAGGGTCAATTCCTGGTACAGGAATATGCGCTCCAATACGATAAACAACGAAGGCACCAAGCACAAATAACAACCTGGATTTAAGTTCTGAAAAATTACCCATTTTACTTGCCATTTCCGCTCTTGAAGTACTCACTTAAACCTCTATTTTTCCACCAGCAGCTTCAATAGAAACCTTGGCACCAGCAGTAACATTCAGACCCTTTACCGTAACAGATTTAGAAATCTCACCAGATTGGATAACTTTAACTGTTTTAGCAAAAGCAGGAACTAGGTTAGCCGAAATTAATGCATTAAGATCAACAATATCTGCTTCTAAAGAGCCAACCTCAAACAAAGTAACCTGTGCAGAGAATTTTTTTACACGGGATGTAAATCCGACTTTTGGAAGTCTACGTTGCAAAGGCATTTGACCACCTTCAAAACCCACTTTAGGCATACCACCGCTACGCGATTTTTGACCTTTATGTCCACGTCCGCATGTTTTCCCTAGAGTAGAACCAATACCACGCCCTGCTCTTTTACGTTCTTTTCGGGTTCCATAAGCAGACTGTATCGTATTTAAATACATTACAACTCCTCTACATTGAGCATATATGAGACTTTATTGATCATTCCACGATTTTCAGGAGTATCAATAACCTCTACAGTATGTCGTATCTTTCTTAAACCTAAACCTTTTAAACAAGCTTGATGACTTTTAAGTCTACCAATCTTACTTTTAGTCATAGTTACACTTAATTTTTTATCAGCCATGATGACTACCCAGTAATTTGTTCAACTGACAAACCGCGTTTTGCAGCAATTTGTTCAGCATTATTCATTTCAGATAATCCTTTAATTGTTGCCCTAACAACATTTATGGGATTGTTTGTTCCTATGCATTTCGCCAGAACATTATGAACACCAACGACCTCAAATACTGCACGCATTGCACCACCGGCGATTACACCTGTACCTTCAGAAGCCGGCTGCATATAAACTTTTGCTGCCCCCGTCTCCCCAGTCACAGTGTATTGTAGAGTTCCATCTTTCAACTGAACTTTACGCATATTCTTTCTTGCTTGCTCTAATGATTTCTGGATTGCTATAGGCACTTCTTTTGCTTTACTAACGCCATAACCAACACGCCCCTGACCATCACCTACAACTGTTAAAGCAGCAAAACCAAAAACACGTCCACCTTTAACAACCTTCGCAACACGTCGAACTGAAACTAATTTTTCCTGCAAGCCATCTGCACTTGCTTGACCTTGAGGTCCTGATGTAGCCATTATATTCTCCTAGAACTTCAAACCAGCTTCACGTGCCGCATCTGCTAATGCTTTGACACGACCATGATATTTAAAACCTGAACGATCAAAGGCTATATTTGTTACACCAGCCTCAATAGCTCTTTTTGCAACAAGCGCCCCTACCAAGGTCGCTGCTGCTGAATTTCCAGAAGCGTTATCACTTGATTTAATTTCTGAATCTAAAGTTGAAGCACATGCAATAGTTGCTGTACCCTCTTCATTCATGACCTGTGCGTATATGTGTTGAGAAGTTCTATGAACAGTTAATCTATTAACACCCAACTTCTTTATCTTACAGCGTTGTCTTAATGCTCTTTTTAAACGAGCTGCTTTCTTATCCATTATTTCACCTACTTCTTCTTGGCTTCTTTTCTTGCAACATACTCATCAGTATATCTCACACCTTTACCTTTATAAGGCTCAGGTGGTCTGAATGCTCTGATTTCTGATGCTACTTGCCCAACTTTTTGCTTATCAATACCTTTCACAAGCAACTCTGTCTGACTTGTTGCTTCTACAGAAACCCCCTCAGGAACTTGATATTCAACTGGGTTTGAAAAACCTAAAGCAAGCGTTAACGCATTACCTTTAACTGATGCTCTATAACCCACACCAATCAAAGTCAGTTTTTTCTCAAAACCTTTAGAAACACCGTTAATCATGTTATTAATAGATGCTCTAGTAGTACCCGCTTGTGCATTCGCTTTTTTGATAGCATTATCCCATTTAACCTGGATTAAATTATCTTTTACCTCAACACTCACATCATTATGAACTTTATACGATAACTGACCACCTGATCCTTTAATGGTCATATCATTTCCGTCGATTTTTACATCCACACCACCAGGAATGGCGACAGGTGCATTTGCTATTCTTGACATAAACTAACCTATACTTAACAAACTGTGCAAATAACTTCGCCGCCATGCCCAATAGCACGGGCTGCACGATCTGTCATTACACCATTTGAAGTTGAAACTATTGCGATACCTAGACCAGCTAGTACTTTCGGCAACTCATCTTTAGACTTATATATTCTAAGACCAGGTCGACTGATTCTTTTTACCTTTTCAATCACCGGCTGCCCTTTGTAATACTTTAAGTCGATAGTCATCTCTGAATGACTACCAGTTGTTTCAACTTTATAGTCAGTTATATAACCTTCTTCTTTTAATACATTTACAATTGCCATTTTCAACTTGGATGAAGGCAATTTAACATTTTTCTTTCCTGCAGCTTGACCATTTCGCACGCGGGTCAACATATCTGCAATTGGATCACTCATACTCATATTATATCTCCAAAAACTTCGTTAACCTGTTACCAGCTTGCTTTAGACAAACCAGGAACATCACCACGCATGGTTGCTTCTCTTAGCATATTACGACTAAGTCCGAATTTACGGTAAACACCATGTGGTCGACCAGTAAGTTGACAACGATTACGCCCTCGACTTGGACTGGAATCTCTAGGAAGTTTTTGCAATTTAATACTTGCAACTTCTTTATCTTCAAATGAAGCTTCAGGATCAATGATAATTGCTTTCAATGATCTTCTTTTAGCTTCAAATTTACCGACTAATTTAGTACGTTTATTTTCACGTGCAATCATCGATTTTTTAGCCATTTCTACGCCCTTTAGTTCTTAAATGGAAAATTGAAAAGCTTCATTAAAGCAAGCCCTTCTTCATTTGTTCCCGCTGTGGTTGTGATAGAAATATCCATTCCACGCAGTGTATCAATTTTGTCATAATCAATCTCAGGAAAGATTATTTGCTCTGTTACACCCATTGAATAATTTCCACGACCATCAAAGCTTTTAGGACTCATTCCCCGAAAATCACGAATCCGAGGAATTGCAATACTGATCAATCTGTCTAAAAATTCGTACATTTTATCACTACGAAGAGTAACTTTACACCCAATTGGCATGTCATCACGAATTTTAAAGCCAGCTATTGACTTTCTTGACAATGTTACAACAGGCTTTTGACCGGAGATTTTCTCCATATCAGAAAGCGCAGCTTGTAATACTTTTTTGTCTGCTACAGCCTCACCAACACCCATGTTTAGTGTGATTTTTGTTAACTTGGGTACTTGCATTACTGACTTGTAAGCAAATTGTTGCTGTAAAGCAGGGATTATATTTTCTTTATATTCTGTTTCTAGTCTAGCCATGATTTTTATACCTTATGCATCAACTACTTCGTTAGTAGATTTAAAATATCTGACTTTTTTTCCATCTTCTAGAAACCTGAAGCCAACTCTATCAGCCTTTTTTGTTTCAGGATTATACAAAGCAACATTTGAAATGCTGATTGGCATATCCTTATCAATTATACCGCCTTGAACTCCAGCATTTGGATTTCCTTTGGTATGTTTCTTAGCGCGGTTAATACCTTCTACTAGAACTTTATCACCTTCTAAAACGCTTAGAATCTTGCCTTGTTTTCCCTTATCTTTACCAATAAGAACGATGACTTCATCACCTTTTTTTAGCTTTTGCATTTGAACCTACCTTATAATACTTCAGGAGCAAGTGAGATAATTTTCATATACTTCTCACCTCTCAATTCACGAGTTACAGGTCCAAATATACGTGTTCCTACTGGCTGTAAATTGGCATTTAAAATAACAGCCGCATTCCCATCAAAGCGAATAACTGAACCATCAGGTCTACGAACACCTTTACGAGTTCTTACTACCAATGCATTATAAACCTCGCCTTTCTTAACCTTTCCGCGAGGTATTACATCTTTAATACTCACTTTAATAACGTCACCAATACCTGCATAACGCCTATGTGAGCCGCCCAATACTTTGATACACATGACCTTTTTAGCACCACTGTTATCAGC
>CAYYNM010000035.1:0-19742 GCA_964472945.1 uncultured Methylomarinum sp.
AAGGCATTAATTCAGCAATGGGTGATCAAGGCGAAACATGATTTTGAAACAGCAGGGCGTCTGATTGATTGTGAAGATCCTATAAATGATACGGGTGTATATCACTGCCAGCAAAGCGCAGAAAAAATATTAAAAGCTTATTTGTGTTCTCAAGGACAGGTGATCTTAAAGGTTCATGATTTAACCTTGTTGATCAAAGAGTGTATGGCGATTGATACGTCTTTTGATTCGTTTGTTGATGCCGCAGACATTCTAACACCCTATGCGGTTGTGTTTCGTTACCCAGGTGATGTGCTTGAGCCAACCGACGATGAGGCAAAAGAAGCATTGCAGCTTGCAAAAGCGATGATGGAATTTGTTGCGGTGAAGGTGAATTGTGGGGTCTGATATTGCTATTCGCGTAAAGAATATTACCAAAGCTTATCAGATTTATGATAAGCCACAGGATAGACTTAAACAAAGTTTATGGCGTGGTCGCAAGCAGTTTTATCGTGAGTTTAAAGCCTTGGATAATGTGTCTTTTGAAGTCAAAAAAGGTGAGACCGTTGGGATCATAGGGCGTAATGGCTCGTATCAGCATAATGAAAAATTTATCCCTACAGTGATTCGCAAGTGTTTGGAGCAAGAGTCGATTCCTGTATATGGTGATGGTAGCAATATCCGTGATTGGCTTTATGTGACAGATCATTGCTCTGGCATTGATGCGGTGGTTCGCAAAGGTGAATTAAAAGAAGTATATAATATCGGCGATATTAATGAATGGAAAAACATTGATATTTGCCGTTTGATTTGCTTACTTATGGATGAGTATCAACCAGAAAATGCTCTTCACAATAGTCTGATTCCATTTGTAACTGATCGCCCAGGTCATGATTGGCGCTATGCCATTGATGCGACCAAGATGAATGATAAGCTGAATTGGGAGCCTGCTGAAACATTTGAAACAGAGGGTAAAAAACTACTGAAGTTTCTCAGTTTTTAAAATGGTGGAACACGCTATGCATGAGGCTTTGTTATTTTAGCTGCTGTTACCTATAATATAGCAAACCCTAATTTAAATGGTTTCTCTCTATACGTCACGGCGAAAATAATTGGGAAACTTCAGAAAAAACTATAGAGTGGTACTTAAAAGGAAATTCAAAATGAGTAAGGTAGCATTGATTACAGGTGTAACAGGTCAAGATGGTTCATATTTAGCTGAGTTTTTATTGAAAAAAGGTTATGAAGTTCATGGCATCAAACGCCGTGCATCATCATTTAATACCCAGCGTGTTGATCACATTTATCAAGACCCACATATTGAGCATAAAAACTTTATTTTGCATTATGGTGACTTAACGGATTCATCTAATCTGACGCGGATCTTGCAAGAAGTGCAGCCTGATGAAGTGTATAATCTTGGTGCGCAATCGCATGTGGCGGTTAGTTTTGAATCACCAGAATATACAGCGGATGTTGATGGCATGGGCACATTGCGTTTGTTGGAAGCAATTCGTTTGTTGGGTTTGGATAAAAAGACAAAGTTTTACCAGGCATCTACATCTGAATTATTCGGTGAAGTGCAAGAGATTCCGCAAAAAGAAACCACACCATTTTATCCGCGCTCACCCTATGCAGTTGCGAAGATGTATGCTTATTGGATTGTGGTAAATTACCGTGAATCGTATGGCATGTATGCTTGCAATGGTATTTTGTTTAATCATGAGTCACCACGTCGGGGTGAAACGTTTGTAACGCGTAAAATCACCCGTGGCTTGGCAAATATTGCCCAAGGTTTGGAATCATGCTTGTTTATGGGGAATATAAATGCCTTGAGAGATTGGGGGCATGCCAAAGACTATGTGCGCATGCAATGGATGATGTTGCAGCAAGATAATCCTGATGATTTTGTCATTGCGACAGGGGTGCAATATTCAGTGCGCCAGTTTATTGAGTGGTCTGCAGCTGAGTTGGGTATTTCGATTCGTTTTGAAGGTGAAGGGATTGAGGAAAAAGGCATTATTTCCTCGATTGACGGTGATAAAGCCCCTGCTTTGGAGGTGGGTGATGTGATTGTGCAAATTGATCCGCGTTATTTCCGACCAGCAGAAGTGGAAACTTTATTAGGCGACCCAAGTAAAGCTAAAGAAAGATTAGGCTGGACACCTGAAATTACAGTGCAAGAAATGTGTGCAGAAATGGCAGCTGAAGATTTAAAAGTTGCTAAAAGGCATGCTTTACTTAAAGCGCATGGCCACCAGATTCCCGTCGCGCTTGAAAACTGAGTGGTAGAGATTGATTTATTAGGCTGGTGTAGCGAGCGATAAATTAGTTCTGTATGTGTATGCACTGTTACCTGATTATCGGGCATGACCAATAGATATTTTTTGGGTAGTGTAATGTAGAGTAGATAGTGAATTTTGTAAGGAGTTAATTAGTAGTGGTTAGGGAATCAGAAACTTGTCAGTGAATCAGCTAGGTATTCGTTTCATTGGACCGACAAATAGAGTGAGTGGGCTCGCTGTATCTTGTCGCGGTTATATTGAAGCTATTAAGACAACAAGCTACCCTATTGATATAGTGTGTGTTAAACAGGGGTTTGCGCATCAGAAGAAAATAGCTTCATATTCTAGTGAATATCATATTCCTTCTGATTATGATGTTCTATCTATTGTTCATATGAATCCAGATGTGATGCATTTGTATTCAGATATTCCACAAAAATATTTAACGAATAGCTCTTATCGAGTGGGTATATGGTACTGGGAGTTATCGCGTTTACCTCCGTTATGGTTTAAATATATTGATTGTTTTGATGAGCTGTGGGTGGCATCAACATTTACCCAGCGGGCAATTCAGGCATGTACGAATATACCTGTGGTTGTGATTCCCCCATCAGTAGAAAAAAAAGCTGTTGATTGGCGCAAAGTCAACGTATTCAAAGTTCAATATAAGCTTGAGAACTACCGTTGTGTCTTTTTATATATATTTGACATGAATAGTTATATGGAGCGTAAAAATCCATTTGCGCTTGTTAATGCCTTTGTTGATACTTTCAAGGGTTGCAATGATGCTGCATTGATCTTAAAAGTATCAAATGGCTGGATATCTGCGGATTTTCAGAAGAAAATCAAGCAAATATGCGAAGCTATGCCTAATGTTATCATTATTGATAAAATCATGAGTGACTCAGATATCGTCGCTCTTCATGGTGTGGCAACATGTTATGTATCACCGCATCGCTCTGAAGGTTTTGGGCTTACTATTATTGAGGCTATGATGGCTAAAAAAGTAATTGTGGCCACAGATTATGGAGCAACCACCGATTTTATTGGGCGAGATACTGCATTCCCTGTTGATTATTCATTAATTGAGATAAAAGAAACAATGGGGCCGTATGAAAAAGGGTATGTTTGGGCTGATATTAATCAATCTGATTTAATAAAAAAAATGGAAGCTGTATATTTACAGTCGAGCGATATTACAGATAAAATTGATAAGGCTTATTTAAGTGTTGTCGATAAGTACTCGCCTTCGTGTGTTGGTGAGATTATTACGAAGCGCATGAAATCATTGGGTTTGTAATCGTCATGCGCTTATTAGAAGGTGTGCGGAAAACCTATGGATTAATGAAAACGGTTGGTGTCATTGCCGCACTTCCTTTTTTGTGGAAGCGGGTCTGTCGAGGTATTACCACGCAGAACAATGAAGGGAATGATCTCACTGTTAGTGAAGGGATAAAAATTAGCATTGTCATAACTGTTGTTGATACAACTGATCATAGCTTATTAGATGTGTGTATCCAGTCTATATTGAAGCAAACATCCCCTAACTGGGAGTTGTGTATTTGTGGTGACTTATCCATTTCAGAAGATCTCCGGCGTGTTTTAGAAGCCTATAAGGGTGTTGACGAACGAATAAGGGTTGTTCTTCCTGGTGGACATGTAGCAACCAGTGTTGCCAGCAACATGGTATCAGAACAAGCTTCCGGGGAGTTTATAGGTTATTTGGAAAATGTTTATCATGTAGAAAAGAACACGATAGAGAATATCGTTAATATTTTATTGCAGAAGAATATTGATTACATGTCTATGAGAAAAAATGGCTTGCCTGACTTTCAAATCATGAGAAAATCGTTATTTTGGAAATTAAAAGGGTTTAAGGGTGGGGAGCAGACGCTACCAAGCTATATGGATAATGAATTTGTTTGTGAACAGCTAAATCTTTCTGGTATTACTTATGAGTTAAGTTATGGTTCTGATTGAATAAGAGGTTAAAGGTCTTGGTGAATAAAACAGCGTTAATATGTGGGATTTCTGGTCAAGATGGTGCATTTCTTGCCCAGTTTCTTTTATCTAAGGATTATAAAGTCGTGGGTACATCCAGAGATGCAAGGGCATCTTCATTCAGGAATCTGGTACGGTTGAAAATTCGAGAACAGTTGAGCTATGAATCAATGTCACTCGTTGATTTTCGCAGTGTGGCTCAGGTGCTGGATAAAGTCAGACCTGATGAAATATATAATTTCGCGGGTCAAAGTTCTCTGGGACTATCATTTCAAATGCCCGTCGAGACCCTGGAAAGTCATGCGCTTGGCACTTTGAATATCCTGGAAGCCATTCGTTTTCTCAAATTGAAAACACGATTTTTTAATGCTTCATCTGGGGAGTGTTTTGGTTCAACGGATCTATCGCATGCCAATGAAGAGACTCGATTTCATCCCCAAAGCCCGTATGCTGTTGCCAAGGCAGCAGCGTTTTGGACGCTGGCAAACTACCGTGAGGCATACGGTTTACACGCATGTTCGGGGCTCTTATTTAACCATGAATCACATTTGAGAGGGTTTGAGTTTGTAACGCGTAAAATAACCCATGCAGCAGCCAATATTAAGCAGGGCTTGCAACAAAAGGTCTCACTAGGAAATTTGAATGCCCGACGCGATTGGGGGCATGCAGAGGATTATGTTCGTTGCATGTGGCTGATGTTACAACACGACAAAGCAGAAGATTATGTGATCGCAACAGGCAAGTCGCATACCGTGCGGGAATTTGTGGAATGTGCATTCAATGCCATTGATTTAAAGATAACCTGGCATGGTACAGGCGTTGATGAAGTTGGCGTTGATCAAAACGGCATGACCAGAGTTTGTGTCAACCCAGATTTTTTCCGCTTAGTCGAGGTTGATGTGTTATTGGGTGATGCAAGCAAAGCACGACAGCAACTTGGCTGGAGCTGTAAGCATACGTTTGCTGAAATGGTTAATGATATGGTGAGTAAGGATGTTGAGAGGTTGAAAGTTAAATCATGAAAGCATTACTATTAGCAGTGTGGAATTATAGATATTTTATCTTATCCTCTATCCGCAATGATTTTAAGGCACAATTTGCACGGAGTAAATTCGGTGGTTTGTGGATGATTATCAACCCATTGGCTCAAGTGGCTATTTATGCGCTAATACTCTCTAATATTCTTGCAGCCAAGCTCCCAGGGATTACAGATAAATATGCTTATGCTATTTATCTAATGGCGGGGCTACTCGCATGGACATTGTTTAGCGATATTATCACTCGCTGTCTCAACCTGTTTATTGCACACGGAAATTTGATGAAAAAAATGAAATTTCCTCGCATCGCCTTGCCTTGTATTGTTTTTGGCTCATGCTTATTTAGTAATTTACTATTATTCATTGCGATGCTGGGTATTTTTGCACTGTTGGGGCATCAATTTAGTATAGCGATGTTATGGCTTATACCCTTTAGTCTTGTTGTTGCCATGCTCGCTATGGGTATTGGTTTAATACTTGGCGTGATGAATGTGTTTATGCGTGATATAGGACTAGTGGTTCCGATTATTCTTCAAATATTATTCTGGTTTACGCCGATTGTTTATCCTATTACGATTATACCAGAACAGTACCGGCATTATTTGGCATTCAATCCCATGTCTAGTCTCACTGCTGGTTATCAACAAGTGCTGGTTTACAATACTGCCCCACCAGTTGACAGTATTTATATCATTACAGCGATTGCGCTGTCGCTTGTTGTATTTAGTCTTTTCTTGTTTCGTCGCGCCAGTGCAGAAATGGTGGATGTATTATGAGTTTGATTAGCGTACAAAATGTAGGGAAGGCATTTCGGAGTTATGGCTCCGAATGGCAGCGTGTTGCTCGCTGGTTTGGCATGCCAGTAAAGCCGAACGAAGAGAATTGGGTGCTCCGACATGTGAATTTTGAAATCCAGCCTGGTGAGTCTATTGGTATTATTGGTCAAAATGGGGCTGGGAAAAGTACGCTGCTTAAAATGATTACAGGTACGTTACAGCCATCTGAAGGGAGAGTCCAGACCAATGGGCGTGTCGCCGCTATTCTTGAGTTGGGCATGGGCTTTAACCCTGATCTTACTGGGCGTGAAAATGCCTATCACGGTTTAGGTCTGATGGGGTTTTCTCATGCCGAGATTGAACAAGTCATGGCTGAATTGGAAGATTTTGCAGAAGTTGGTGAGTATTTTGATCAACCAGTCCGTGTTTACTCCAGTGGTATGCAGATGCGTGTGGCTTTTGCTGTTGTGACTGCTTGCCGCCCTGAACTCCTGATTGTTGATGAGGCACTATCAGTAGGTGATGCCTATTTTCAGCATAAGAGTTTTAATCGTATTCGAGGGCTTCAGGAGCAGGGAACTAGTTTGTTAATTGTATCCCATGACCGAGGGGCTATCCAAAGTCTGTGTGACCGCGCCATCTTGCTGGAAAATAGCTCAGTGATTAAAGATGGTAATCCTGAGGAAGTATTCGATTTTTACAATGCCATCATCGCGGAAAAAGAGAACAGTACGGTAGAAGTTAAACAACTTGATAATGGAAAAATACAAACCAATTCTGGCACGGGAGAGGTGCGGATCGTTAAGGTTACTTTGCGTAATACTCAAGGAGAGTTAGTCGAACTTGTTTCTGTGGGTGAAGAAGTCGAAATTCGTGTAAAAATAGAAGTTCACAAACCAATTGATTCGTTGGTTATGGGGTATGCGATAAAAGATCGCCTCGGGCAAGTTTGTTATGGAACAAACACATGGCACACTGATCAAGTTTTAAAAAGCTTATCCATTGATGATGAGTATCAATATATTATTAGGTTTCCAGCAAATTTAGGAGTTGGAACCTATTCTGTTTCAATTGCACTTCATGATAGAGAAACTCATCTGACGAGGAACTACGATTGGCAGGATATGGTTCTTATCTTTAAAGTATTTAATAGTAATAAGCCTGTATTTCAGGGGTCAAGCTGGTTTCCTAAAAATACGATTGAAATCCAGAAGGAAGAAATACATCTCAAATGACCAATATGAATTATAAATTTCTTTTTCCAAAAATACCTGAAGGCACAGTTCTTGGCATCAACTTTAGTGGCATGCATGATACAGCGATAGCTCTTGTTTCCCAAGAAGGAACACCAATCTTTTCTGTTTCTCTGGAGCGGTTATCAAGGGTGAAACAAGATGGCAGACATCCAGATAGCTTACTTGAAGCATTGCCATGGGAGCGTATTTCTAAAGTGGCACTTTCTGTGGAGCGTAAATATATTTCACCTGGTGAGTTTTCAAGCAGGTTTCATCCTATTCCATTAGCAACGCCACTTGAATATGACTGCTCTCATGCGCCTACATTTTTACAGGCACTTGATTTTATCCCCTGTGAAAAAATTTTTGTGCCTCACCATCTATGCCATGCGGCCTCAGCATTCTGGTTAAGTGGGTTTTCTAACGCGACTTGTTTGGTATATGACGGTGGGATGTCTAACGAGGAGTGGTTTGGTGGGGTATTTGACGCATCTGTTAAGGATGGAATTGTGCCAGTCGATCAATTTAGTGCGCATAATTATTCGAATGTTACTCGTTTATATACGGCGGTTACTGTAATACTTGGCTTCAGACCTTTAAAACATGAAGGTAAGATAACTGGACTAGCGGCATGTGGTACAGCAACTAATAATTGTCGAAAAATATTAGAAGAGTGGCTTGTTGCCCCTGAATTGTTAAATGACCTTATGGGTTGGAGAAACATGTATAGCAGGAGTTTAGCTCCCCAGCTAAAGGTTAATCCATCAGCTGTACAGCAACTTAGGGAAAAACTAATACAATTTACCCGTGAAGATATAGCTGCAACGGTTCAGGAAATTACTGAAGAGCATATTATCAATATTTTGACAGGAGTCATTAAACAGGGAGTCGCTGCGGAAAACATTTGCCTTTCTGGGGGGATTTTTACAAATGTAAAAATCAACCAACGGATCAGTGAAATGGATTTTAAGAGTACATTTATTTCACCTCCAATGTCTGATGATGGTACTGCGCTTGGTGCTGCACTTCAGGTGGCTTCCGAGATATCAGGTTTTTCACCGAAACCGATTAGATCCATGTTTCTAGGGCCTAATTATTCTAGGCGAAAAGTGAATGGAGTGATCACTAAGAATAAAATTGTTAGTCACAAGAGCAGAGCTTCTTCACGGGAAGTAGCCGAATTCTTGGCCGACGGGTTAATTGTGGCGATTTATCGGGGCGCAATGGAGTTTGGGCCACGAGCATTGGGAAACCGCTCTATACTAGCGAATGCAAATGACCCGGCAATCAATCAGCTTCTAAATAGCCGTTTAAGCCGCACAGAGTTTATGCCATTTGCGCCCATTTGTCTTATGGAAGATGCAGAGAGGTTATTTCATAATGTCAAACGGGTAAAACATGCTGCAGAATTTATGACTGTCACTTTGGATTGCTCAAATGAGATGAAATCCTTATGCCCTGCTGTTGTGCATCGTGATGGGACAGCACGTCCGCAATTGATTACTCGTCAATCAAATGCGTTTATTTATAAAATTATATCCGATTACAAAGAAATAAGTGGTAAACCAGCCTTAGTTAACACCTCATTTAATGTGCATGAAGAACCCATTGTCTGTACCCCTGAGGATGCCATAAAAAGCTTTTTTGAATCGGGGTTGGATGTTTTGTTCCTTGAGGGGCATATAATTAAACTATATGAAAATAAAGAAGTCGAAGCGGTTTATCTTCGGAAGAAATTGGGGATCGAAAAAATCAAGATGCAAGAGCTTGAGTCCTCATTGCAACAAGCTGAACAGCATCAGCAGAATTTAACATTGCGATTGGATGAGCTACAGGCTGAATCCATTCAACATGAGCATGTAATCCAGCAGAAAGAGGACGTCATTCATCGTGTGTCAGGTGAATTAGCAGCAACACATCTTCAGATTGATGAACTCAATCATTCCAAAGAACGTTTGAGTCAAGAAATAGAAGACGTTTACGCTAGAAAAGCTGTCGCTGAGGCAGTAAAAGAGCAGCTTAAGGAAACGATTCAGTCGAAAGAAGAACAAGCCGAAGCACAGTCCCGTCAAATAGAAGAACTAACAGAAACGCTAAGCAATGTTCGTGAGCAAAAAGCCGCTGCTGAAGCAGTAAAAGAGCAGCTTCAACAAATAATAGAAACGAAAGAAGAACAAGCGCAAGCACAGTCACATCAAACAGAAGAGCTAACAGAAGCACTAAACAATGTCCGCGAGCAAAAAGCTGCAGCTGAGGCAGTAAAGGAGCAACTTCAGAAAACGATTCAATTGAAAGAGCAGCAAGCCGAAGCACAGTCACATCAAACAGCTGAGCTAACAGAAACGCTAAGCAGTGTCCGTGAGCAAAAAGCCGCCGCTGAGTCAGTAAAAAAGCAGCTTCAACATACTGCACAGACACTAGAGCAGCGGCTAAGCATACAAACAGAAAAAATAAACCAGTTAATAATTGAAACAAATGAACAGCAAGAACAGGCTAAAGCGCACGCACAGTGGTTACAGAATGAATGGGATGCAGCTAAGATGAAAATTGATGAACTGAACCACTCATCTCATCATTGGTGGCTAGAGTCGGAACGCTTAAATAAAGAACTAAAATCAGTATACCAAAGTAAATCATGGCTAATATCTTGGCCGCTACGCAAGTTAATGCAATTTTTAAAAGGGCTATTTTTCTTGCCCATTATGATGGTAGTTTGGATTTTTCGATTACCAAAGCGCATTGTACGCTGGATAGTTGTTGAATTAATGGCTTACATTAGCAAACGGCCAAATCTTATAAAAAAAGGCCTTAATTTTTTAAAAAATTACCCAAAAATAAAAGTAAAATTACGCGCACTTGCATTGGCAAAAGGGATAATGCAAAAGAGTCATAAATTAGAAAATACGGTAGTCCCTGTTACCCTGAAGGCTGAGACTCGAGTAGCAAATATTAATAGCGAACCAGACTTATCTTCACTGACACCACAAGCCCGACGTATTTACAGTGACTTAAAAAAAGCAATAGAAAAAAACAAGGAAGAAAACTAATGCGGATTGTTATAGATTTACAAGGCACACAAGCTGAAAATAGGCAGCGCGGGATAGGGCGTTACACAATGTCACTTGCCAAAGCGATTATACGAAATGCAGAGAGTCATGAAATAATACTAGTGCTGAATGGCTGTTTTACTGAAACTATTGAACAAATCCGATCGGACTTTGTAGGCATACTCCCACAAGAGAATATTCGGGTATGGTATGTCAATGGTGAGGTTGGTAGCTTAACTGATGATAATCTACGGCATCGCAAGGTGGCTGAATTGACTCGTGAAGTATTCCTGTTTAGCTTGAAGCCAGATATTTTGTTGGTGACAAGTTTATTTGAAGGGCTGGTGGATAATGCTGTAACAAGTGTTGGCATGTTGAGTTCTAATATACCTACAGCAATAATTCTTTATGACTTAATTCCGCTTATTAACCACAAACCTTACCTTGAAAACCCAGCTGTTGAACTATGGTATGAGAATAAGTTAGATCATCTACGACGTGCGAATGTTTTGCTGGCTATTTCTGAATCTTCACGGCAAGAAGGTCTAAATTACTTAGGGTTTCAAGAAGATAATGTCGTTAATATTTCTACTGCAGCTGACCAGCAATTTCAGCCACAAGTAATTAATAGCCAGCAAGAAGATGAAATTCGTAAGTTCTATAAATTAAGTAAACCTTATGTAATGTACACTGGTGGCATAGATCATCGTAAAAATATTGAAGGGTTGATCCGTTCTTATGCCGAGTTACCAAAAAAAATACGTACTCAGCATCAATTGGCAATAGTTTGTTCAATTCAGCCTAATGATAAAACTCGATTAGAAGAGTTAGCAAAGAAACATAAACTTAACAAAAATGAACTTATCTTTACTGGTTTTATACCAGAAGACGATCTATTAAAGCTATACACCCTCTGTGAAGTATTTATTTTTCCCTCTTGGCATGAGGGTTTTGGGCTTCCCGCTCTGGAGGCAATGTCATGTGGGCGTGCAGTAATTGGGGCTAATACTTCCAGTGTGCCAGAGGTGATAGGATTAGATGATGCTCTTTTTGATCCTAGAAATGATAAAGAAATAACAGCAAAATTATTGGAGGTGTTAATAGATGATGATTTTAGGGTAAGTCTTGAAAAACATGGTTTAAAACAAGCAAAAAAATTCTCTTGGGATAAAAGTGCAATTTGTGCAATAAAAGAATTTGAAAAATTACATCAAGATCAGCAACAAATAAAATCAACCAAACCAAGCTTAGCAAGTAGGCCTAAAATGGCTTTTGTTTCACCTCTTCCCCCTGAACGCAGTGGTATTAGTGATTATAGTGTGGAACTGTTACCTGAATTATCTCGATACTATGATGTAGAGGTAATTGTTGAGCAAGATAAAGTTGTGACACCTTGGGTAAATGCAAACTGTAAAATTAGAAATGTGGCATATTTTAGAGCTCATGCAAATGATTATGAAAGGGTGTTATATCATTTTGGAAACTCTCATTTTCATCAACATATGTTTAGTTTACTAGAAGAAATTCCTGGGGTCGTAGTCTTACATGACTTTTTTCTTTCAGGAATTGTTGCTCACATGGAGGTAACGGGGTATAAAAAAAATACTTGGGCTATGCAGTTGTATAGTGCACATGGATATACTGCATTACGACAGCGGTTTCATGCAAAGGATACGGCTGATGTAGTATGGAAATATCCCTGCAATCATCATGTTGTTAAGTATGCAACAGGTATTATTGTTCATGCTGAAAACTCTAAACGACTTGCCAAACAATGGTGCTCATCAAATGAAAATAATAAATGGGCTGTTATTCCTCATTTACGCGTTCCTGTAATAAATTCGGAACTTTCGGCTGATTATGAAGAGTTAAGTTTGAAGGAGGAGGATTTTGTTGTTTGCAGTTTCGGGATGCTAGGCACAACCAAGCTTAATCATCGGTTACTTGAAGTT
This sequence comes from uncultured Methylomarinum sp., assembly GCA_964472945.1. Classification (GTDB taxonomy): domain Bacteria; phylum Pseudomonadota; class Gammaproteobacteria; order Methylococcales; family Methylomonadaceae; genus QPIN01. Next base: position 12,313 of record CAYYNM010000035.1, read on the forward strand.
TGGCTGACATCAGAGCTAGCAAAAGATAAAAATTGCATATTAGTTTTTGTTGGAGAAAATCAGGAAGATGAATATGGTCAGCAATTACTTAAAACAATCAAACAAAGCGGCTTGAGTAAGCGTATACGAATTACGGGCTGGGCTGATACAGAAAGATTTCGACAATATTTGTCAGTGGCTGATATTGGTGTACAGCTTCGTACAAAATCACGTGGCGAGACATCAGGAACAGTTTTGGATTGTATGAATTATAGTTTAGCCACGGTTGTAAATGAAAATGGCAGTATGGCGGACTTGCCCGGTGATGCTGTATATAAAATTCCAGATGATTTTACTAATGATCAGTTAAGCCAAGCACTAAATAAGCTATGGAAAAACTCAAAGCAAAGAGAAAAATTAAGTCAATCTGCTAGAACGAGTATTTTAAAGAATAATGCACCTAGAACTTGTGCTGATCAGTATTTTTCAGCGATTGAAAGTTTTGAAGACAACTCAAAGGCAAGTGTTAATGCGTTGATTAAAAAAATAAGTAAAATAAGGTTTAATAATAACCAAGAATTATTAGATACAGCAGAAGCAATATCTTGCTCAATACCAGCACTAATTCCTGCTAAACAATTATTTGTTGATGTTTCTGAACTGGTGCAAAGAGATAGTAAAAGTGGTATACAGCGAGTAGTAAAAAATATTCTGCATGAATGGTTGATAGATCCTCCTCAAGGATTCAGAATTGAGCCTGTATATGCAACCGAAGAACAGCTGGGTTATCGTTATGCACGACAATTCACCATGGACTTTATAAATTGCCCTGAGAATATACTGAAAGATGATGTGATTGATTATCAGGCTGGAGATATATTTATAGGGTTAGATTTACAACCCACAATTGTTACAGCGCAGAAAGAATTTTATCAGCAGTTACGTCGATATGGTGTGCAAGTTAAATTTGTTGTTTATGATTTATTATGCATATTGATGCCACAATATTTTGTGGAAGGTGCCGCTGCAATGCACACGAAATGGCTTGAAGTGGTAGCAGAAAGTGATGGGGCAATATGCATATCAAATGCGGTTGCAGAAGAGTTTCAGACTTGGCTGGGTGGATACACTGTAAATAGGCTACGTTCTTTTGATCTTTCATGGTTTCATTTAGGTGCCGATATTAAAAGGTTTATGACTTCAGACGAAGTCATTGAAAATGATGATTTAAATAAAATACAAAACACACTAAGTTTCTTAATGGTAGGAACTATCGAACCCAGAAAAGGACATGCACAAACTTTATTAGCTTTTGAAGAGCTTTGGAGACAAGGGCATGAAATAAATTTAGTTATTGTAGGCAAACAAGGGTGGATGGTGGAAGAGGTGGTCGAAAAAATGCGACACTCCCCCGAATTAAATAATCGTTTATTTTGGTTTGATGGTGTTAGTGATGAATATTTAGAAAAAATCTATTCTGTATCTACATGTTTAATTGCAGCCAGTGAAGGTGAGGGTTTTGGCTTGCCATTAATTGAAGCCGCACAGCACAAGTTGCCTATTATTGCACGAGATATCCCTGTGTTTCATGAAGTGGCAGGACAACATGCTTTTTATTTTAAAAACTCTGAATTGTCTGTGAATATCGAAAAATGGTTAACATTACCTAATGATAAGCAAGAGTTACTATCAGAAAAAATTTCTTGGCAGACATGGAAAGAAAGTTCAAATAAATTAATCAGAAAAATAATAACAACTTAAATTATGAGGCGAATAGCAAATGGCTAAAACTGTTTGGATGAATTTACCAACGGGTAAAAAAGTGAAATTGACTGGAGCTAATAAAGATAAAAGTATTATAGGTGCTATAGAGCTGTCAGATGGTTATTATGAAAAAGAAATAATGGCGAAGTTAACAGACATTTTGAAACCTGAATTTGTATGCTTTGATGTTGGTGCAAATATCGGCGCTTTATCACTTGCTTTTGCAGATATCATCAGTGATGGGACGGTTTATTCAATAGAGGTGGGACATGATAATTATCGGTACTTAACTGAGAATATTAAACAAAATGGGTTTAAAAACATTATCCCTATTTATAAAGCAGTATCAGATTATAATGGAACAGCAATATTTAATTATATTGATGAAGTGGCTGGCTGTTCATTTATATCGACAACGGGAGTTGAGGAAGGTGTTCAAGAGCAGGTTGAGGTAACTACTCTTGATGATGTTGTAGAAGAACTAGGGCTGAAATCCATTGATTTTATTAAAGTGGATGTAGAAGGGGGAGAGCGAAAAGCATTAGTTGGAGCAGAGAAGACAATAGACAAATTTCAGCCAATATTGTTGATTGAGTGGAACCCAAGTACTGTGCGTAGATTTTATGGTGAAGATCCTAAAAGCTTATTTGATTTTGTCGTTTCTAAATGGTCAACAATTGAATTAATCGAGGGCGATGCATTAGTGAAAATAAACACATATGAAGAGCTTTGTAAAAAAGTTGATAGTGGAAAAGGATGGGAAGATATTATTTGTCGATTTTGAATTGACAATTTTTTTTGAACTTGTACTTTTTGAGAATATGAACTTGGTATTACATTTGACTTGGTGTTGTTTGTGTTAAAAAAGATATATAAATTAAAAGGGGGTAGACGGTTAGCGCCACTTACCCCAATGAAGGAAAGAAATGAAGGAAAGGGTCAAGTCTATTGATAAAGTTGTTAATTGGCGTTAAGATTTTCAAATGACACGTCCTATAAGAATAGAATATGAAAATGCGTATTATCATGTGATGAATCGTGGTCAGGGAAGAAAATGTTTGTTTCATGATGAAAGCTACTTTAAGGCTTTTTTGCAAACCTTATCGGAAGCCGATGAACGTTTTGGTTTGCAGGTGCATGCCTATTGCTTGATGAGCAATCATTATCATCTGCTGGTAAAGACTCCGCTAGGCAATTTACAAAGAGCGATGCGCCACATTGGCGGTGTCTATACGCAGCGGTATAATCGTAAAAAGAAAACGGATGGTCAGTTGTTTCGAGGGCGTTATAAAGCGATATTAGTTGATCATGATGCTTACCTGTTGCAACTGAGTAAATATATCCATAGAAACCCTTCTGAGGCAGGAATGGTGGAGGCCGAGGGGGATTATGTCTGGTCAAGTTATCCGGCGTACATTGGTTTTGCCCACGCGGATAGTTGGTTGCATCGAGAAGATATTTATGGGCAATTAAATAGTCGTGGAAATGACCTGATCGGCTATCAAGCTTATGTAGAAGAAAGTGATGTTGATGAAAAAATAGCCAGTTTTTATCGTTCTAAACGACAGGCGGCCATACTGGGTGCAGATAGCTTTATTGAAAGGATTAAGAAAAAAATTAACAAATTAGCTGATGAAGTGCCACGCGTTGAAAAGCGTAGAGTCCTTCTTTCTATTGAAACAATCGTAGCCTGTGTTGCTACTTATTATGGGGTGCCATCAGCAGAGATTTATGATGTTAAAAAAGGAAGGGGTTTAAAGAACCGTCCACGAAAGATAGCCATGTACCTGGGGCAAAAGTTGAGTGATTATCGTCTTAATGAACTAGCCAGTGTGTTTGGGCTGAAGCATTATGGCGGTGTATCCAATGCCATAAGTATGATTAAGCAGGAAATAGATCAAGATAAACTATTGCAGCAGGATTTAAATGATATTATCAATAGACTTGACCCCTAGGTAGGGAGTGACCCCTAGGGAGGGTGCTTTCATTTTTTGTAAATTGACAGCATTACATTCGTGGGTTATTATTTACTTTGTAGCATTTTTTTAGGAGGTGTCCTGATGCCTAGTTTGAGTGTTCGAAAAATTGAATTGGAAACTTTAGATTTGTTAAAGGTGCAGGCAGCAAAGCATGGGGTTTCAATGGAAGAAGAGGTGCGGCAAATCATAAAAAAATCGGTTTCTACTCCAGAATGCTTGGGTGATATGGCTGTGCGTTTGTTTAGTCCTACTTATGGTGCTGAAACGCTTTATATTGCACAGCGAGAGGTGCATGCGCCTCTGGACTTTAAATGATTATCCTTGATACAAATATCGTTTCTGAATTTATGGGCTCGCCGCCTTCGGAGTCGGTTCTCTGTTGGCTAAATCAACAAGATGTGGCATCACTGTATGTAACCAGTATCACGATTGCCGAAATCAGTTATGGTCTGAGTGTTTTACCGATGGGTAAGCGAAGATCATTATTGGGTGAGCGTTTCAAGCTGTTTGTAGCCTCTGGATTTGAACAACGCATTTTGTCATTTGATGCAGGTGCGGCTTATATATATGGTGAGATATTGGCTTATCGACAGAGCCTGGGGCAGCCTATGAGTTGTTTTGATGGGCAAATTGCCGCCATTGCTCGTTCAAAAAGCTTTGCTGTTGCAACGCGTAATATAAAAGACTTTCAGGATTGTCAGCTTCAGTTGATTAATCCATTTATGCATCGTGGATGAGTCGATGAATCTCCTCGCTATTACCTTAGCATCTTACAATGGTTCGGAATTTCTTTCTCAGCAAGTTGAAAGTATTTATAAGCAAATGGATGAGCAATCAATATTGTTTGTTCGCGATGATGGGTCGAAAGATCTTACGCCCAAGTTGTTAGGAGAGTTTGAAGCAATATATCCAAATATAAAGCTTGTAGTTGATGATGAAAAATCTTCAGGTGCCGCAGCTAATTTCTCATTATTGTTGGAGTATGCTTATAGCCGAGATGTCTCGCATGTTATGTTGTCTGATCAAGATGATGTGTGGGTAGAAGATAAAATAGCATTACAAATTGCTCTTATGCATAAAATGGAGAAAGAAGTCCCTGAATCTCCACTGCTTATTCATTCGGACATGACTGTGGTAGATCGAGAGTTGCAGACCATTTCTCCATCATTTATGCAGTATCAAGCTATACGTCATGAAGCTGGTAGCCCTTTAAAGGTTTTGTTGGCACAAAATTTTATCACAGGCTGTACCATGCTGGTTAACCGAAGGCTGCTTGATATAGCACTTCCTATTCCTGAAGAGACTTTGATGCATGATTGGTGGCTGGCACTATGTGCGGCGGTATTTGGATATATTGGTTTTATTGATAAACCCTTGGTAAAGTATAGGCAACATGCTGGTAACGAAGTGGGAGCAAAGCATATCAGTGATTTTCTTAACCCGATGACAGGCAAGTGGAAGAAGCGTTGGTTAGAGGGTAGAGAAAACCTTTTTCAATCTATGCAGCAAGCCCGAGTATTGGCTGAACGTATACGCGAGCATGATCCGAAAAACCCTCATTTAGCATTGGTCGAGGCTTATGCTGCTTTGGCGAGTCTTTCCCCCTTGCAAAGGGTGAAAAGGATAAACGAGCTAGGGGTTCATGCTCAAGCTCAAACGCGCCAAATATTATTATTATCACGCCTATTGCTTACGCCAAGAGTGCAACCATGACTAATGTAAAAGTTTCTATCGTCATTGTGAACTTTAATGGCGGTGAGCTATTAACCGAATGTGTGCGCTCAGTCCTTGCATCGACTGTGCCTATTGAGGTCTTTGTCTCTGATAATGGCAGTACGGATGGTAGCATCTACTTTTTGGAGCGTGCAATTCAGAACGAAAGCTTACATATCGAAAAAAATGGAGCTAACCTTGGTTTTGCAAAGGCGAATAATCGCGTTATTCCAGTTACAACTGGGGATTACCTGCTTATTCTGAACCCTGATTGTATCATTGAGCCCGATACGCTTGCCTTAATGATCGAGCATATGAAAGCACAGCCCGATGTGGGTATGTCAGGTTGCTTGATACGCAATTTGGATGGCACTGAGCAGGCAGGGTGCCGCCGCCGCGTACCGACACCTTGGCGAACATTGGTGCGCATGTTGTGTTTGGACCGCTTGTTTCCTAATCATCCTAAATTTGAAAGTGTGGTCATGCATCAAAAGCCTTTGCCTCAAGAGCCTGTATGCAAAGAAGCTATCTCAGGCGCATTTATGTTGGTGCGAAGAACTGTTATGGAAGAGGTGGGCTTGATGGATGAAGGTTATTTTCTGCATTGTGAAGATTTAGATTGGTGCATGCGTTTTCGACAAAAAGGTTGGAATGTTTTATTTGTGCCTGATGTTGAAGTGATTCATGCCAAGGGTGTATGTAGCGATGCTCGACCTGTGAGGGTTGAGTGGCACAAACATAAGGGCATGGTGCGTTTTTATCGTAAGTTCTTTCGCCATCAGTATCCATTTTTATTGATGTGGCTTGTTATTTTAGCTGTGTGGGTGCGATTCTCTCTGGTTGCAGTGTTGAATACGGTAAAACGTATCTTCTCATGAAGATTTTATTGACTGGGGCAAGTAGTCAGATTGGACAATTTTTATTACCCATGCTTGTTGAAGAAGGTCATCAATGCATATGTGTGAGTCGTAAAATGTATGACAACCATGCTGGAATTCAATGGGTGATAGCAGATATGATAGAAGATATGCCACATATATGGCAGAATAATGATGCCTTGATATGGGTTCACCTTGGTTTTTTACCACTCGTAATTTCTCATTTAAAAGCTGCATCAAAGGCTGGGGTTAGACATTTTATTGCTTTTAGTTCTACCAGTGTATTTACCAAAGAAAAATCAGAAAGTGATAAGGAGCGTTTGACTATTCAGTGCTTATTGGAAGCCGAGAAAGAAGTTCAATCACAGTGCCGAACCTATGGTGTAGCATGGACTCTATTTCGACCGACTATGATTTATGGCTGTGGCATGGATCAGAATATTGCTTTTATTCAAAATACCATTGCTCGTTTTGGCATCTTTCCAATTGCAGGAAAGGCTAAAGGTTTACGTCAGCCTGTTCATGCTGAGGATTTGGCGAAGGCATGTCTGCAAGTATTAGGAGCAGAGAGTGCTCATAATAAAGCCTATAATCTAAGTGGTGGGGAAGTGCTGAGTTACCATGCGATGGTTGAGTATGTTTTTCGATCTATGAACCGCACGCCTAAAATAATTGGTGTTCCACTACCCATTTATAAACTTGCGATTATCATACTAAAACAAGTTTCTTCTCGCCATAAGTTTATCCAAACGGCTATGGTGGATAGAATGAATATGGATATGGTGTTTGACCATGCCGATGCAACCCGTGACTTTGATTATAACCCTAGGACTTTTCAACCATGATTCCTTTGGTATTAACTGGGGTCAGATACAAATTAAATGTTAGGGCATGCTTCAATGTCACATTGAGAATTAACTGGGGTCAGATACAAATTAAATGTTAGGGCATGCTTCAATGTCACATTGAGGGAAGAAGCACATCAAAACCTAACCATCACATACACTTGACCACAAATAAGCGACATAATCTTTTATGTTTTCATAGGTTTGTGGTAGATTGGAGTTTTTAAAATTTTCCATAATCCTTATGCGCTTATTTGTGTCAAGTGATGTGG
>CAYYNM010000036.1:0-19332 GCA_964472945.1 uncultured Methylomarinum sp.
CCCCATAAATCTAGCATCTGTAGAAAAGGATTCTCTCTATCCCTCTGTTTTTCAGAACTTTACAAAAGTAACAATTAAAAACTGGAACGTAGAGTATTAGGAAAAATTCCTTTTTTTGTGACTAGTCTATGACTGGGGGCATATTTTAAATAATATAGTTCTTATCGTTAATAAACCTGTGAGATAGGAATGAAATATGTTGTTAAAGGGTTATTTCCCTTGTTATGTCTAGTGGGAGCAAGTACCACTGTATATGCTGAAGATCAGCGAGTTAAATTAGAAACGGTAGAGATAGTGGGGGTAACACCTTTCCAGGGGTCTGGTATTTCTATTAATAAAGTACCTGTACCTGTTAGTATAGTTGATGCAGAACAATTAGAAAAATCCCAAAGTATCTCCTTAGCTGACTATATGAATCGCTACCTAGGTAGCGTAAATATTAATGATGCACAAAATAACCCTTTTCAGCCTGATGTGCAATATAGAGGTTTTACAGCATCACCTCTTATGGGGTTGCCTCAAGGTTTATCTGTCTATGTTAATAGTATTCGTTTTAATGAGTTTTTTGGTGATACGGTCAACTGGGACTTAATACCAGAAGGTGCGATTGATACTATGGCGTTACAATCTGGTTCAAACCCTGCATTTGGTTTAAATACTTTAGGGGGGGCAATAGCCATAAAAACTAAAACAGGGTTTACTGCTCCTAAACATCAGCTAGAAGTAAGTGGTGGCTCATGGGGAAGGCATTCTGAAGAATTAAGTAGTGGCTGGAATAATGGTAAATTTGGTTATTTTGTTGATGTTAAATATTTTAATGAAGATGGCTGGCGCGATTTTTCTAACACTGAGGTTATGCAAGGATTTTCTACCTTTAGCTGGCGAGGCGAGGACTCTACACTTGATTTGACTTTAGCCACAGCAGATAACACTTTAAGAGGTAATGGGACCGTGCCTGTTGAGTTGCTTAAAACCAATAGAAAAGCTGTTTTTACCCAACCTGACCAGACTATAAATCGATTTTTTCTAGCCTCTTTAGATGGCAGTACCTGGTTAACAGATCATGCCGAGTTATCTGGAAATATGTATTTTAGACGCAATAAAACAGGGGCTTTAAATGGTGATGGCAGTGAGTTTGTTGATTGTACCGGTCTAAATGTGGGAACTTTATGTGATGCGGCTAACGCTCAAGTTTTAGATTTAGCTGGGGGGGCAATTCCTTTTGGTCCGGCTGTTGATGGTGGTACGCTTAATACCTCAACAACCATCCAACGCTCATACGGGCTTGCATTACAAACCGCTTTTGATTATCAAATTTTACAACATGATAATCATTTTATTGTAGGTATGACTTATGACCAAGGCAATGTCCATTATAGTGCTGATACCGAAGTGGGGGTTTTAAATGCAGACCGTGGAGTGAATGGTTCGGGTTATAAAACATTTGATGCACATGTTCGGTTAAATACTGAGACTGAGCATTATGGTGTATTCTTTACCGATACCTTTTCTGTAACTGACCAGTTGGATGTGACGGTTTCAGGTCGGTACAATAAAACTCGAATTGCTTTACTGGATCAAGTGGGCACTGAGCTAAATGGTAACCATGTATTTGAGCGTTTCAATCCTTCTGCAGGGTTAACCTATAACTTTATGCCCGAGCTGATTTTTTATGGTAATTACAGTGAATCAGCCAGAGCACCATCACCAATGGAGTTAAGTTGTTCAGACCCTAATGCGCCATGTAAGTTACCTAATTCTTTTGTTTCTGATCCACCTTTAGAGCAAGTGGTTGCAAGTACCTGGGAAGCAGGTTTTAGAGGGCGGTTTGATAATGTGTTAGAAGGCAGAGTTAACTGGAGTGCTGGTATTTTTCGTAGTATTAATAATAATGATATTATTTTTCAAAGTACGGGAGGGGTAACGGCAAATACAGGGTATTTTAATAATATAGGGAGGACTAGACGGCAAGGTATTGAACTGGGATTAAATGGTGAGGTTTATGATGATTTACGATTTTCTACCAATTATACTTATATGGAGGCTACCTTTAGAAGCCCGTATAAAGCGAACAGTCCAAGTCACCCAAAGGCTGATGTCAATGGAGATATACAGGTACAAAAAGGCAATAATATTCCAGGCATTCCGCAGCATCTATTTAAGGTTGCTTTAGATTATGATGTGATTAAGCAATGGACAGTAGGAACGGATGTGATTTACAACGGTAGCCAATTCTTTAGAGGTGATGAAAGTAATACGGCCAGCAAAACTAATGCCTATGCTGTGGTTAATTTAAGAAGTGAAATTAGGTTTAATGAGCATGTTGCCTTATTTGGTAGTGTGACTAATTTATTTGATACACAATATAAAAACTTTGGTCAGTATGCCAATACAGGGGATGTTTTAACTGACGCACTTGGAATTACTGATGTTGATACTCAGTTTGTGGGTATTGGCGCACCAAGAGCGGGTTGGGTGGGTATTCGTTTATCATTATAGTAGGGCAACTAGCAACAAATAACCTACCCACCTAGCGGGTCTTTTTGTCCGCACTTCAGTGCTGCAACTACGGTTACATAGCTTGCTATGCGCCCTTCATTGCATCACTGAAGGCAAACAAAAATCCTTCGCAATTCGGGTGGGTTATTTATTGCCAGCTGCCTAGGCATAAAAAAGCCCACATATAGTGGGCTTCTGCGTTCATTTGTTTTTATTATTATTGTATATACGCCTATGTCTTTAAGACAAAGTTTATCAAAGCAGTTACTAATATTGTTATTATTTTTATATTAGCCATACAGGCCGCTTCCCTCCACGAAGTAGGTGTTTTGAATTCAAAACATCTCTAAGCTGGGTAAAGTATATATCAATAAAAAGTGTGAAGTCCATCAAATAAAATAAGTGAGGAGAGAAAGAAAAAAGGGCGTAAAAAAACCATAAAAAATACAGGGACTTATAAGGGGGGATAAAAATATTTGGATTATTTAGGTAGGTCTTGGCTGACTTCTTGCTAAAAATAACACCATGATTTTTATTTATTCAGCTCGCGTTCACTTTCTTCATTAACAAAAAAAGCGAGACGATCATTGAGAATAGATTGTAAGTAAAAATTATTATCTTTTGCTTTTTTTGCTAATTTAATTTGTAAAATAGCAAAGGGAGTATTTCCAACAGCATAATAATATTCTGCTAAATAACGATGTGACTCAGCATCTTGTTTTAAGTCTGCATAAGTTTGGGCAAGTAGTTCAAAATAAAAGGGTTGATTTTTTGCTTTATAATTAAGGGTACCTAAAATAGCTTTAGCTTTTTGAGGTTTATTCGCTTTTAATAAAGTAGAGATATATTCTATTTTTATTGGGGTATTATTAGAAAAATGTAACAGGGCTCGTTTAAAGAGAGTGAGTGCTTTGCTGTATTTTTGTGCTTTAAGTGCTGTCGTTGCTAAACTATAAGCATATTGAGGTTGTTCTGGATAACTTTTAATTAGTTTTTTAAAAATTTCTTCGGCAGCTGAATAATCTTGCATTTCTAGTAATGCTAGGGCTATTCCGTATTGATTAATAGCCCTTTGGTTTTTAGTGCCTTGTTGTTGCCTTGCTTTAAAGTAAGAGAGTGCTTGTTTAGGACTAGGTGAGGTGATTGCTCTGAGTTTAACTTTTGTAAGTAAATAGCCCTGTGAGTCAGGAACTTGCTTATAGGGGTATTTATTTGCTCTACCTCGAGTGTCAGAAATACGAGAAACAGAAACCGGGTGAGTACGTAAGAACTCTGGAATATTCTGCCCATAATATCGAGTAGATTGTTGCAAACGTTCAAAAAAAGTAGGCATACTTCTTGGGTCGAAATTGGATTTTGCCAGTGTTTTCATGCCGACTCTATCAGCTTCCTTTTCATTATCTCGGGTAAAATCTATCTGAAATTGTACACTACCAGCCTGGATAGCAACTAAAGCCGCCTGAGCCATTGCTGGAGATTGAGTACCAATTAATATAGCCGCTAAAGTTGCTGCTGCTGTGGGGATAGATAGCCTGCTAGCCGCCTCAAAGGCACGATATAAATGACGTTGGGTAATATGCGCTATTTCATGAGCCATTACAGACGCAAGTTCGCTTTCAGATTCGGTCAGTAATATTAAACCAGAATTAACCCCAATATAACCGCCAGGACCTGCAAAGGCATTGATTTGATTCTCCATGACCACAAAAAAATAAAAAGGGTTGGAAGGTAAATCACTATTAATCACTAATTCTCGACCAATAGACTGGATATATTGGTGTATTTCACCATCTTGGTTGATTTTTAATTGCCTATGTAAACTGCGAAAAAAAGCAGCGCCTAACTCTTTTTCTTGGGTGGGAGAAATTAAGGTCCCTGAAGAGTCTCCTAAGTCAGGTAAAATAATGTTTTCTATTTCAGTCGCTGGAGATTTTGTACAAAAAGAGCAAAAAATCAGGATGGGCAGAAAATTTTTAGATTTTAATAACATGCGACCTAGACTGAGAAATAAAAAAATGGTTCCAAACATTCAGACATTATAAAATAAACTATCATGGCTATATAAACCACAGATTAATTTTTTAAATTAAGAGATAGCATTTGTAGAGTGGACTTTAGTCCGCAATAATATATAAATATTGATTCTATGGTGGACTGAAGTCTACCCTACAGTTCATATCCTGTGGCTTGAATAAGCATACAAACCAATTAATATATAAATTATATTTTTTAGCAGTAAATGTGATAAAAATGAAATATGCAATACAGATAAATGCAAGCCCATCTTTCTCCAATGCTGGGTATTCAGCTTACCAGTTTATTAAAACAGCTTTACAATTAGAGCATGAAATATTTAGAGTATTTTTTTATCAGGAAGGAATTTACCATGCTTTTAAATACGCCACAGCACCCGATGATGAATTACAAATGACTAAAAAATGGACTGAGTTGTCCAGGCAATACAATATTGATTTAGTTGTCTGTATTTCAGCAGCACAAAGACGAGGGTTGTTGTGTGATGATGAGGCAAGCAGACAAGGAAAGGTGGATCAAGATTTAGCTGAAGGTTTTAGAATATCTGGGTTGGGGCAGTTATTAGAAGCAACATTGCTAGCGGATCGTTTTATACAGTTTGGGTAATTAAAAATAACAATGAAAAAGTTTCTATTTATTATGGACAGGCCACCTCATAGTGGTATCCAGTTACAAGAAAAACTAGATATAATTTTAACCACAGCAGCTTTTGATCAAAAAGTTGCTTTGTTATTTTTAGATGATGGAGTATTTCAGTTAAAAAAAGGCCAGCACCCTGAAAAACAAGATTTAAAAGATACCTCTGCCATATTTAATGCATTGGAAATATATGATGTTAATAAAATTTATACAGAGGTCGAATCGTTACAACAGCGAGGTATGAAACCCAGCGACTTAAGTTTGCCAGTAAAAGAGTATTACCGAAAGGATATTAATGAATTGATGCAGGGTTATGATCTTGTGCTGTAGAAGAAAAGGATGTTGTTAGCAAAGTAGAGGTAAATATTATCCTGACGACCTGTTTTCTCGTTCCCACCGTCCCCGGTGGGAATGCATACGTCACTTTTGTCAGGCGGGGTATGTATTCCCACGCATGAGCGTGGGAATAAGAGAATATTTCTTGCGTGTTTTATTAACTTACTTAGTTAATGCATCAACTGAACTGCTAATTTTATCAGCGACTGCTTTATCAGTCTTTTCAATTGTTTCAGCGACTGCAGATTTAGCATTATCTGTTGTCGTTTTTACTACCTCAGATACTTTATTTGTAACATCTTTTGCTGCATCTACCGTGGCTGATTTAGATTGTTCAGTAGCGTCAGTCACTGTTGTCGATGCGTTGTCGACTGCTGACTTTGCCGCTGTTGCTGGTTTAGCAACAGGTGCTGGTGCAGGAATAGCCTTAGGCAATAAAATTTCAACTTTTGCTTGTTGACGTAAATCTACTAAGAAATCTTGCATTTTTTTGCGTTGTAGCATTGGACGAATGCGTTCTTTGATAGATTCAAAAGGAGGTGGAGTTTGTGCTCTTGAGCCTTCTCTTAATATGACATGGTAACCAAACTGAGTTTTAACGGGAGTCAGGGTGAATTTATTATCTTCTAAAGCAATAACAGCTTCAGAAAATGGAGCAACCATTTGCCCTGCAGCAAACCAGCCTAAATCTCCGCCTTGAGGTCCTGAAGGGCCGGTAGATTTAGTTTTTGCTAGCTCTGCAAAGTCAGCACCCTTAGAAAGTTCTGCAATAATATTGTTAGCTTCTTCCTCTGTTTTAACTAAAATATGACGGGCTTTGTATTCAGTTCCTGATGCCGCAACATTTTTATCATACTCGGCTCTTATATCTGCATCAGTAATAGGGTGAGATTTTAAGAAATCTTCAACGGCAGCCTGGGTCAACAAACCTGTTTTGATGGTTTCAAGTTGTGTTGTGTACTTAACCGTTTTATCCAATTTCTTTTTAAGTGCTTCCTGAAGTAATAACTCACGTTGAATTAACTCTTCAACCAATTTCTCTTTAGGAAATGATTGGCCGGGTTGACGTTTGTTTAATTCACTTTCTATGCTGGCTAAAGTTGCTTTACTAATGTATTTGCCATTAACAACAGCAACTGAATCTTCTTTTGAAATGACAGATGTATTATTGTTATCTGGTTTTTTTTCATTACAAGCAGTCAGTAATATTGTGCTAGCCAATAAAACAAGAGGGATAATTTTCTTATTCATTTATGGTTCCTTATGTATTTTCAGATGGAGTTAAAGCATTAATACCTAATGCATGAATTTCAGTTTTCATTAAGTCAGACAATGCCTGATAAACTAATTGATGTCTTTGTACCAAGGTTTTGCCTTCAAATACTTCGGCAACAATTGTTACATTATAGTGTCCAGCACCTTGTTGGGCACCTGCATGTCCAGCATGAGCCGAGCTATCATCAATAATTTCTATTAGCTCAGGCTGAAGAGATTCGTTAAGTTTTTGTTTAATTAATTCAGCTGTCATTGTGGAAATATTTGTTTAAAAGGTTTAACGGTAACATTAGCATATACGCCAGCTGCAACATAGGGGTCAACATCAGCCCAGCTTTGAGCATCTTCTAAACTGGCAAATTCTGCAATAATAAGGCTTCCCGTAAAACCAGCCTCTCCTGGTGTATTGCTATCAATAGAGGGGTGAGGGCCGGCAATAATTAAACGACCTGCATCTTGTAATTCTTGTAATCTTTGTAAATGTGCAGGGCGTGCTGACTGTCGTTTGCTAAGACTGTCCTCAACATCTACACTCAAAATAGCGTAAAGCATAGTGATTAATCCTCGGTATTTGGGATGTGTTTATAGATAAAAAACATTTGAATAACAATGAAAACTAGCATAAGTCCTGGAACACCGAAAGTTTTAAAAGTAACCCAGTCATCCGTGTTGTAGTTTTGCATAACGTAGATGTTAATTCCTCCAACAGTTATAAAAAATGTTGCCCAGGCAAGATTGAGTTTGTTCCATATTGAGGCTGGGAGTTCAATGCTGGCCCCCATCATTCGTTCAACAAAAGTTTTTTTACCAAAAAATTGACTGCCTAAAAAGGAGAGGCCAAATAGCCATTCAATAACCGTTAATTTCCATTTAATAAACTGCTCATCTTGCAAGTAAATAGTAGCACCGCCCATTACAACAATGAGTCCTAAAGTAATCCATTGCATAGTTTCAACCTTTTTGTGCATAAACCAGCTTATTCCCACCTGAATAATGGTTGCAACAATAATCACGGCTGTTGCTGTATAAATATCATATAGCTTGTAGGTAATGAAAAATAAAATAACTGGAATAAATTCTAAAAGTTGTTTCATGGTTAATTAAGGTAATATTAATAAAGGACTAGGCGAATAGATCAATGCCTGAAATAAGTTCTGATCTTTGGGTTTTTAATGTTTGAGTGTTTTCTTGAACGTAAGCATTAACAGCATAAGCTGTGCGTGAATTAGAAAGAACCTTTTTTTGTTGTTCAATATTATTAGAGATTAACTCTAATGTGGGGACATCAATTTTTTTATCAAGTTGTCTGGTATTAGAATCAGAAGAAAGTGAGTTGGGTCCTGTATTTTTAGCTTTCTGACTATCTAAGGAGGAGGATGGTTCATTTCTATTTTTAGAACTATAGCCTGCAGGGATAAAGGCAAGAGATGAACTGTGAATTTGCATTTTATTTTAATCAATATAAGATGTTTTTTGAATTATACATGAGTTAATAGATGTTTCTGCTAGAATGTTAATTTTTTGGAATTTATCATGGATAAATCAACTCAAACAGAAATAGAAGCCGCCGCATTTCGAAGATTAGTTTCTCATTTACAAAAAGAAACAGAGGTGCAAAATATTGATTTAATGATTTTGGCTGGATTCTGTCGTAACTGTTTGGCAAAGTATTTAACAGCTTCAGCTCAGGAGCAAAATATTTCACTGGATTATGAAGATGCAAGAGAACAAGTTTATGGTATGCCTTATAGTGAATGGAAAGAAAAGTTTCAAGTTAAAGCAACAGCAGAACAATTAGCCGCGTATGAGCAAAGAAAACCAAAATGATAAGTCGGCATTTGCCGATATGTTTTCTGGAGTCATTGGGCAAGAATATGAAATGTTAAAGCTTATTTGTCCATTAGCGACTGAAATGAGTCGTTTAGTGGGAATAGCTGTCAACAAATATGCTGGGTTAAATCCTGATCCACTTAATATAATTGAGTTAGGTGGGGGTACTGGAATTACTACACTTGCTATATTGCTAGCAGATAAAAACCTCTCTATTCTGAGTGTTGATAATGAACCTACCATGCAATCTCAGGCACAAGCGAGTTTGGAGCAATGGGTTAAACAAGGACGCTTAAAATTTTCTGCGGATGATGCACTTACGGCATTAAAAGCAATTAAATCAAAAAGTGTTGATATGCTGGTATCGGCTTATACCTTGCATAACTTTCAGCAGGATTATAGACAACAAGTGCATCAAGAAATTTATCGAGTTTTAAAACCAGGAGGTCAGTTTGTTAATGGTGATCGTTATGGTTTGGATGATATTTTTAAACATACTCAGACAGTACAGCATGAAATAGCGGCTTACTTTAAAGTACTGACCCAGTTAAATAAATTGGATATTTTAGAACACTGGATTATTCATTTATTCAATGATGAATCTGAAAACCATGTTATGAGAGAATCTATAACTCTGCAACAATTGAAAGCGGTAGGGTTTACTCATATAACTTTAACGAACCGCTTGGAAGTAAATGCTTTAGTAACTGCTATGAAAGAAAATTTATAGATTTATACCCTAAATTAGGGGTATAAACTCTTATTCTATAGTGTTTATTAGCTATGTAGATAATGACCTGACATATTTTAAAAAATAAAATAGTCTTCCATTAATACATTAAGTTCTTTACTGAGACCTTCTTCTGTTTCTATAACAGATAACTGAAGGTAGAGCTTGTTAGCTATTTGCTCGAATAATTGAACAAGTTCCGGGTCAAAGTGAGACCCTGCACTTTTTTTAATGAGTTGGATGGATTCAGGATATGAAAATGCTTCTTTATAAGGGCGTCTTGAGGTTAATGCATCAAATACATCTACAATGGCGAAAATTCTAGCATTAAGTGGGATTTGTTTTCCTGCAAGGTGACCAAAATAGCCCGAACCATCAAATTTTTCATGATGAAATTTTACTACATCTACAGCATCAATTAACCATTCACTGTGTTTAATAATATCAACACCATAAATAACATGCCGTTGCATTTCTTTAAATTCCTTATCACTAAGTTTGCCAGGTTTTAATAGAATTGAGTCACTAATACCAATTTTTCCGACATCATGTAAAAAAGCACCCTTGATAAGTGCTCTAATTTGCGGTTTATTGAGTTCAAGTGCTTGAGCAAGGCAAATCGCATAAATGGTCACCCTATAATTATGTGCATTAGTATCGCTATCGCGTTTAGCGATTGCACTACCTAATACTTTAAGCAGGGTGATGTTTGCATGCGACAAATCATTAGTGCTTTTAAGTAAGTTTTTATTTAGACTGATAATGACGGGATAAAGCACCAGTGTGGTAAAAATAATGGTCGCAAGATATTGAGCCAACACAAAAACAGCATCATATATCATGGTGTTGATTTCTGTTGAAGAAACCCTATAAATACCTTTTAAAAACCCATTATTCAGCTTGCTTTCATGTTCTGTAAAGGGTATTTCAACCTCCATATACAGTTCATTTTTAAAGGCATTATGAGCAAAAAAAGTTTTGTAAAAAACATTATTATCCATTTGTAACTTATGATTTTTGCTAATGAGTTCATTTTTGATTTCATCAACATTAACCGTTCCTAATGATAATAGTAAATCATGTTTTTCATTATAAAATTCGAGGATTATAAAGTGGCTATTTTTGAGTTTATCTTTTATTTCTTGTTGAAATATTTGGAAGGTATTGGTGTTTTGATCCTGTGTGTATTGATTATAAAAATCGACATATTGTTTTGATTCTTCATAGGCCAGGTGAACAACATTTTTCTCCATACGTTCCAGTTCAATATAAAGTATTATTATAGACACCACCATTGCTATAACAGCACTTGCTATCAGTAATCTTTTAATGACAATTGTATAAATATTAGCTTTCAATTTTAATATGATTTAGGGGGTCTGGTGATAAGAAGAAGGTGTTAATTTTATTTTAGCTATTTCTTGCTCCCACCACCGTCTTCCGGTGGTGGGAACGTACATCACTTTTGCCTGGCAGGGAGGGTATGCATTTCCACGCAGGAACGAGAGAATCAGGTACTCTTTTCTTTTTTAGCTGGTTTATCATCAGAATCACAGCATTTGATCTGTGGCCATAAATTTCCCATGGCAAGAAAAGTGAAAGACCCCGACCAGGCAATCAGTAAAAGGCCATTAAGTGTTTCAATGCCTGTCAGAAACCGGATATGCCCCACTGGATACACATCACCTATCCCTAGAGATGTCAAAATAACACTTGAGTAATATAAATACTCCATTGGATTATTTACTTCGATTCCTTCAAGAGTACCCATCTCGAAAAACTCTATGGAACAAGCAAATATGGTCGCATAAAACTAATTTCTATAATATGAGTGAAGAACAATACCAATATGATGATTAATACACGGTTTTGATCAGAAATAAAAAGGCGAGGTGTGTAATTTGACAGCCACAGCAACACCTTGAAATGAAAAAGAAATGTCAGAATAACCAATAAGAGGGCTAAAAAAATGACCAGGATCATAATGGCTACCTTTTGTATTTTAAAAATGTAGGGTGTGTTGAGGTACGAGGTTAATAAGTCAACACACCCTACAGATTATAGTTTTGGGCATTATTCAGCAATCGTTACGTTTTTTACAGAGATAAGTTACGCAACCTTAAGGCATTACTGATAACTGAAACCGAACTGAAACTCATCGCTGCCGCAGCAATCATGGGGGATAATAAAATACCAAAGAAAGGGTAGAGTACTCCGGCTGCTACTGGCACACCTAGCGTGTTATAGATAAAGGCAAAAAACAGGTTCTGACGAATATTTTTCATCGTTGACTGGCTTAAGTGATGTGCTTTTGAAATGCCTAACAAATCACCTTTAACTAACGTAACACCGGCACTTTCCATTGCAATATCGGTGCCTGTACCCATGGCAATACCAATATTGGCTTGCGCTAATGCAGGGGCATCATTAATGCCATCACCTGCCATTGCTACAATATGCCCGTCTTGTTGTAAATTTTTGACGACTTCTGCTTTTTGTTCCGGCAATACATCAGCATAGACTTGGTCAATACCGAGACTTTGGGCAACGGCTTGTGCAGTAACCTTATTATCACCTGTTAACATAACAACTTTGATCCCTCTTTTATGTAGCTGTTGCAATGCTTTAGTACTATTTTTCTTGACTGGGTCAGCAACGCTAATTAAACCAGCAGCTTTGTTATCAACGCTAATCAGCATAACGGTTTGTCCTTGTTGCCGTAAAGCATCAACACGTTCAGTTAATAGTTCGGTATCAATATTTAATTCTGTCATTAATGTTGCATTACCCAAGGCAACTTGGTGGCCCTTAACGAGTCCTGTTACGCCTCGACCCGTGAGAGAATTAAAGTTGTCTACATGCATCAGGGATAAGCCTTTTTCTTCAACCCCTGTAACAATTGCAGTAGCCAGTGGATGCTCACTTATTTGCTCCAGGCTGGCGGCAAAGCGTAAAATATCCTGCTCTACAAAATCATTAATGGTATACACGGAGGTTAACTTTGGTTTACCTTCTGTTAATGTTCCAGTCTTATCAACCACCAGAGTATCGACCTTTTCCATGATTTCCAATGCTTCTGCATTTTTAATCAATATACCGGCACTGGCTCCTCTTCCTGTACCTACCATGATAGACATAGGCGTTGCTAAACCTAATGCACAGGGACAAGCAATAATTAATACAGCAACTGCATTAACCATAGCATGTGCCAGACGTGGCTCTGGCCCCCATATCCACCAAACAAATAGGGTGGCTATAGCCATTAATAACACAGCAGGAACAAAATATCCGGCCACGGTATCAGCTATTTTTTGTATGGGTGCTCGGCTGCGTTGTGCTTGACTCACCATATGTACAATTTGAGAAAGCAGTGTTTCACTACCCACACGTTCGGCACGCATTAACAAACTGCCGGTGCCATTGATCGTTGCGCCAATCAAAGGCATCTCAACAAATTTTTCTACCGGAATAGGTTCACCAGTCACCATGGATTCATCAATAGAACTTTTACCTTCTATCACCACTCCATCAACGGGGACTTTTTCGCCAGGGCGTACTCGCAATATATCACCTGGCTTAACATTCTCCAGTGGAATATCGTCTTCACTGCCATCGTCATAGTGTACTCGGGCTGTTTTAGGTGCCAGGCCAAGTAATAACTTGATAGCATCACTGGTCTGGCTTCTTGCTCGTAGCTCCAGAACTTGCCCTAATAGAACCAATGCAGTAATGACCGCAGCCGCTTCAAAATAAACAGCAACAGCACCGCTGTCATCCTGCATTATAGGGGGGAATAGTTGCGGTAAAAATGTTGCGACAACACTGTAAACCCAGGCAACACCGATTCCTATGGATACCAAAGTAAACATATTCAAGCTACGATGAATAATAGAAGCCCAACCACGTTGAAAAAAGGGTAAACCACACCAAAGTACCACCGGTGTCGCCAAGGCAAATTCAAACCATTGTATTTGCTGTAAGGAGATGGCTTTCGGTATCAAATCTGGAGACAAATCATTGATCATGGAAATAACGAATACGGGAACCGCCAGAACAAGACTGATCCAAAAACGACGATTCATATTGATCAATTCAGGATTTTCAGAATCAGCCGTTGCAACTTGTGGCTCTAAAGCCATACCACATTTGGGGCAATCACCTGGTTCGTTACGAACTACCTCAGGGTGCATGGGGCAACTATATTCGGTTTGAGTTGAGGAATTTAATGAATAGTTAGTGGGCTCTAGAGTCATACCACATTTTGGACAGTTCCCTGGCTGGTCTTGCAGAATTTCGGGGTGCATCGGGCAACTATAGCGCTGTGTATGTTCTGACTTGTTTTGAGAAGATGTTTTTTTGTGCTGATGATGGCAGTGGTGCGAGTCCATAATGTACTCCAATTGATTTTCTTAAATGCACTAAGGGAGATGGAAAAAATAATCATCATCTAATCTTGCCCAATATAGGGGCGATTACTTATTTCCAGCTCCCTAACAGAAGTGACTTCTGTTCAGTGTTACCTACTTTTATTTACTTTAACCTGAACTTACATTGAAGTCACGGATTCAAATTTAAATTGGAGATTTCATCTATGCTGGTAGATGCCAGCATTAAATCTTCAATCAGTGAATAAATATCTTTTTGACTCAGTGTTGTATTTTTACTAGGGAAATTTATAACTTGTGCTAAAATTTCGCCGTTTTTATTCTCATTAAATTCTATGTCTAGTTTTTCCATCCTTGTTTACCCTTAAGTCCCAGGTGACCGAATTCAAGTTAATGGCTATGTCCATTACTATTGCTTTTCGAGCTATGGTCATATGAAGACTTGCTCTCTTCTATTTTACGCACCGTGCCATCTCGTCGAATATAAAGGAAATCTCCATTTGCTAACTCCTGCATTTTACCTTTTTGTACGTCGACTGTTGCGCCTGTTTTATCTGTAATTTTTATTACTCTGCCATTATCTATAAATAAATTTGAGCCATTCATTAGTCGTAAGGGTTCGTTATGTTTTGTGGCAGTAGAGACACATGCTGAAAGTGTAGTTAGTAAGAGTGATAAAGCGATTAATTTTAGTTTCATAGATTTCATCAGATTCTGTAATTAGAAGTTGAATGGGTGAGGTTAAGTCGTCTTAAAAATATCAGCCTTGAAGAAAATGACTAGTGTTTATGGGAATGAGTCTCTGTATGTTGTAGAAGGTGAAGCTCAGATGGCGTTATAGATATTTTTTCAGAAGTATTACCTTGATCAAGTGGCTTAGCAATTGGTTCAATAACATTTAAGTCATGGGTATGCATATTTGTGTCAGATAGTTGTACTATGGGTTTGGTATAGTTGTCAGTCATTGTTTTATGCTCATGTTGATGTCCATCCTGCTGTAACGGTTTTTCACTTTCTGTCGTACCATGCTGATGCTCGCTCTCACCTACAGTAGGTTCTGTCCCATGGCTATGATTATGCCCATCTGCACCTTCTATAACGCCGGGTGATAAATTTGTTTTATGCTCATGTTGATGTCCATCCTGTTGTAACGGTTTTTCACTTTCTGTCGTACCATGCTGATGCTCGCTCTCACCTACAGTAGGTTCTGTCCCATGGCTATGATTATGCCCATCTGCACCTTCTATAACGCCGGGTGATAAATTTGTTTTATGCTCATGTTGATGTCCATCCTGTTGTAACGGTTTTTCACTTTCTGTCGTACCATGCTGATGCTCGCTCTCACCTACAGTAGGTTCTGTCCCATGGCTATGATTATGTCCATCTGCACCTTCTGTAACAACGGGTAATGATTTTACTCCCAGACCGTAACGATACACGGCTTCTGCGCCTAACCATCCCGTCACCATTAACAGTCCTGCTGCAATGGTTGAAAATGTTAAAAACAAAAAGCCGGGGCGACGATCTTTTTTAGCAATAACAATAGCCCATAAACCCAATAATAAAAAAATTGAGGCTGTGGGTAATGCCCAGTTTCTATGCAAGGTCATTGCAGCATGAGAGGCTCTATCATGGGCAACACTGTTATAGGCTAGCCAACCGGCTACTGCCGTTGCTATAGCAAATAAACAACCGCTCCATAAAGACCAGTTGGCCATATTAAGCCATTGCTGTTTCCATGAATTTGTGAGTGATAAAATAGCTGATGCTAAGTAGAACAATACCGATGTAGTTAATAGCCCCACAGTAAAATGTACTAATAATGGGTGCCAGTTGGGAATTATTTCTATCATACTTTGTTTCCTGAATACTTTTATCAATATTATAAGGACAGGAAAACAACAAAAAGCGGACAAATAGATTACAATTTTGTCATTTAAGGAACGGGCGTAGGCTGATGATAGATTGAAGTTCCAGGTTTAATTAAATCCTAAATCCTTGATAAGTTATTTTGATGGAAAACGCAAAATAAAGGATGTCCCTTTGCCTGTTTGGCTATCAACGGAAACAGTACCCTGGTGTAAGTCCATTATTGATTTCACTAAAGATAAGCCCAAGCCAGTGCCTAAGGTATTTTTAACACGCGCTTTGTCTGCTCTATAAAAACGATCAAACACTTTTAAGTATTCTTTTTCGTCTATCCCGATACCATTGTCACAAACGTGTACTTCAGTAAATTGATCCACTTGCTTTGCTATTAAAATAATCACACCCTCCTTATTGGTATAACTAATTGCATTGGCAATAAGATTATTTAGAGCTCTTCGTAATAATAAGGGGTCTGCATAGACCTGGGCATGACCAACAAGTTGAATTTTGATTTTTTTATCACTAGCTAAACTGTCATAAAATGTACGAATTGTTTCCAGTTCATTTTCAAGAACAAGTATTTCACGGTGAATTTTGGTTTCTGGCGATTCTGCTCTAGAAAGAAACAGCAACTCCTCAATCATACGATTAAGTCGATTAAATTCCTCCATATTGGATTCTAGTATCTGTTGGTATCCTGAAAGTGTTCGTTGTCTGGAGAGTGCGATTTCAGTTTCCCCCATCAGATTATTAATGGGGGTTCTTAGTTCATGCGCTAAATCTGCTGAAAATTGTGACAATCTGATGAATGATTCATCTAATCTATTCAGCATTTCATCAAAAGCAGCTGCAAGTAGTACGAGTTCTTTTGGCCATTTTTCAGAAGAAATAGGTTCATGTAAATGGTTGATACTAATCGTCTGCACGGCCTGGGTAATTCGGTTTAAAGGTCTTAAGCCTTTTCTGGTAATCCAGAAACCTGCAACTGTTGAAAAACAAACACCTATGAGTAAGACTAAGCCCAGCATTTTTTGATAGTGCAACAGTAAAAATTCATCTTGGGTTACGTTAAGTGCCACTTGAACTTGCCAGTAGGTGCCAGTAATAATATTTTTAGGTAAGTATCGGGTGGTTAATAAAAATACCCTGTTATCTTCTGTTTGTATTTTTACATCGGATGTCACCCCCCAATCTCCATTAAATTGTGGAAAAACTTTTACTGGAAATAAAGAAGACATGTTTTTTGTTTCAACAACCTGTTGCTGTTGTGAATCTAACACACGAAAATAAGAATAATGGGCAGAAGAAGGGTGAAATGACGCTGTATGAGCTTCACTCGCATATTTTGATTCTTCTCTGACCAATTGTTTTAATAAGCCTTGGTCAAGCGGTGACTGCTGTAGAGCCGATTGTAATTCTACCAATTCAGAAGTCAGTAATTTCTTGTGTTCATGGTCAATATTATTGAGTAATGTCCAGTAAAGAAATCCACAAGCCAGTAACAGGCTGGTACTTGCTGTGATGACATAAAGCGTGACTAATTTACCCGCTAAAGACCAGTGCTTGGATTTTTTAGCGTTTCTCGAAAACATAGCCAACGCCTCGAACGGTGTGAATTAACTTATTTTCAAAATTGTCATCGACTTTACGCCTTAACCGCCTAACAGCGACATCAACTACATTTGTATCACTGTTAAAATTAATCTCCCAAACCTGTTCAGCAATAAAAGTACGTGATAAAACTTCGCCTTGCCTTCTGGCCATTAACAGTAATAACTGAAATTCCTTTGGGGTTAAATCCATTCGGATTCCGTTGCGCTTGACTTGATGTCGAATTGCATCAATTTCTAGGTCAACAATGCTGATAATATTTATCTCACGTACGGGGCCTCTTCGGAGAATGGAGTGAATACGTGCTAATAACTCAGAAAAAGCAAAAGGTTTTACCAAGTAATCATCTGCTCCCAGCTCCAGACCTTTTACCTTATCTTCAACGCTATCTCTTGCCGTTAATAGTAATACCGGCGTTTGTCTTTTTGCCTGCCGTAAATCCCCAAGAATAGACCAGCCATCTTTCCCTGGAAGCATCACATCCAGGATAATTAAGTCATAATAAATATGGTCGATGTTATGCTGGCCATCCATGCCATTAGTGGCAATATCAACTACAAATCCTTCCTCAGTGAGCCCTTTAGCTAAAAATAAAGCTGTTTTATGTTGATCCTCAATAATTAGTATATGCATCAAGGTTATTTATCAAAATCTTTTGCTGCTAGTTTATATAGATTAGCTAATGCAGATGTCTCATCAGCAACTTCCTTAATTTTTTGAGCAATGATTCGACAATGGCTAGCTGCCTTGCTGCGCCATGTGTTCTTTTTTGCATTTTCAGTTTGCTCATAAAATAAAGCCAGTTGTTCATGTTTACTGGAATTTGTTAAAAGCCTTTTGATTTCCTTATCATAACGAGCAGCAATTTTCTCATGATCCGCTTTGTTGTTTGCTTGTTTAACCAGATCTATCATTGGGGTTTGCAAAACACTGCCTGAACCTTTCTCTGGCATTTCAACTGCAGAGGCTACAGGGCTTAATATTACAGATAGGGTTAATACTATTTTAGATGTTAGGGAGTTCAAAATTTTTCTCCAAATAAAGAAAATAAAAAAGAGGGTTAATAACTTTTTCAAACTTGGTGTTTATATTAACTAGTATGTGTTTTTGATATATGAGCAAATGATTCTTTCGCATCAAGTTCCCGTGTACCATTGCCTGTTCGTAAATAATACCTGGATACATTTCCCATATTACTATAAACCGGCGTAACAGAAGGTTCTATAAAAATACGGCAAACATCTTTCCCTTCTATTTTATGGAAAACACAGTGTACAAGGGAGCAAACTTCACCGCCCAAGCGTACCTTTATTAAATCCATCAAAAAAAGCTCGAAGCCATCACGATTTTTATGTCGAAATGTTTGAAAGTCATTTTCCAAACCAACAACTTGACCTTCATCATTAATACCAATTAATAAATTTCCGCCTTTATGATTTATCAATCCTGCAATACTTTTTATAATGACAGATTCTAGATCTTTATTTGGTTTTTGTTGCCTAAAATCCCAGCGCATGGAGGATTTAAATTCAAGCCGTTCATTTTCATTGCTTTTAATTAAGGTAGGCAATTCTTCGGCAAGTTCTTTTTCCAGCTGATGGACTCTTTGATGTGATCGTATTAAAGATAAATGATAAATGGCGAAGATAAAACCAATGCCGCCGCCTAGTAATGCAAAAATCAGACTCATAGGGATCATTTCTTTTCGAAAAGAATCGGTAAAACGATCAACAAGAAAAGTCCAAATATCTTTATATCCACTTAATTGCAAAGTTTCATTAAACTCAAACCAATAAACAGCTTTAGTAATGGGGTGTAACAAAATAACACTAATTACTGCCCCTATTAGAATATGAAAAGTGATGATTCGTATTTTAGTAGATAAAAACATAGGGCCTTATTTAATAAAGTGATAAAACGGAAGTAAAATAATTTAATGAATGGATATTTTTTAAGGTAAGTAGTGAATTAGGCCGCTCTCGGGCATCAATTTAGAGAGTAACAAAAGTAAAGACTTACGATTTTGTTATTCAAGAGAGGCTCTACCATTAAATTAAGAAATAAGTGATATCTATGTAGGAGCGGCTTTAGCCGCGATGTCGCGGCTAAAGCCGCTCCTACATA
>CAYYNM010000037.1:0-19255 GCA_964472945.1 uncultured Methylomarinum sp.
TTCTTTACATCCTATTGATGTGTAATGCTCAATAAACGATTTAATGTAAGGAGCTTCCGCATCATAGGCTCTTGAAATCACTGATACACTGTTCATTTGTGCTCACCCCAGCTTGTAGAATAATAGTTAAAGGCTTGTTCTGGTAATGCGTGTCGAAATACTTTTCCTACTAAAGTATTTGACATGTAAAGGTCATTAATCGATAGATTTGAAAAGCTTGTTTTAAATGGCCTGCTTAATAATTTAAAGATTGTAGTGTTTGGTGCGAGAATATTGTCTAATTCTAGGTCTGTGCGTAAATATATTTCGATTGCATCTTCAAATGTAACGGGCATAAATTCGTTTTCATTTAATACTGTAGCTTGGTCTTTATGGGCATTAACAATGGGTTCAAGTGCACTTGCCCCTAGTTCATTATAGTGAAATTTATTTTTTTTATTAACCAAGTTATTAATAGTATCTGAATACTGGTTAATTATTGATGAGTCCTTAGTGCAGCCATAAAAACCAACGGGGTAATGTGATTTGTTATGTGATTGTCTCTGAGAAATAAAAAAAGACTTTTGATCGTTTAATAGGTCAAAATATTGGTTTATGGGTTTTAGTGCAACTGAACTTATGTCAATATAAAAACCACCATAAGTCTTTAGAAGGTTGGCTCTAATCACATCACATTTTACTGCTAAGTTAATGGAGTTAGGTTTAAACTTACGCATTGCGAGATCAAGACGTCCTTTTACATCAACTTGAATATCGCTGACATGCTTTGAAATACCTGGTAGGTATGAGTCTATATTCTGCGGGTTTAGAAATATTAAGTTAGCATCTGACCAATTATGTAGCATTGTCCAGCGACATAGGGTGATATAAGCAGGTTCGGCTTGGTTGTTAAAGCTTTCCCAATATAGCCATACAGGTTTTTTCATAACTTAATTACTCTTTATATGTGTTTAGTTGGCAATATTGGTTAATTGATTGGTAGATTGTTGTTGCTTGTTCGACAAGCTCGGTATCAAGAGTAATATTGGAGTAGTCGGTTACTTGCTTTTGGACTTTTCCAGTAATGATGTTTTGAGACGAATCGCCATATTTTTCCTTACCTGTATTCTTCATACGTTCATATTCGGCAGGTATAGGGCTTTGTAAATTTAGATAGTATTGTAAATTAAGTAATTCTGTTTTTGTTTCTGATCTTAACTTTTCAGCCTGTAGATAATAAAATTGATTGGGTATCTGTTGTGCTTGCTGTTTTATGCCTTGAAGTCGCTCTATGTAGTATTGTGTTGCTGGCTTTGCCTGGCAATAGGGATGACTGGGATCAGTTGTTTGATATAAATTAATTATACTACGAATGGTTTGTTTGGGTTCACGAAGCATAATGATAATTTTACTTCTTTGTAGTATTTTTTTATCTAAATGATGCTCATTATGTAAAATTTTATCAAAAAAATAGTGACTCTCTGTTTTTAATTGATGATCCTGTAGGTACAGAAGTTTTTGTCTATATAGGCTTTTCCAGCTGTAGTAGCCTATATGCATTTCGTAATAGCCTTCAGTTTCTGGGTGGTTACCAAGTAGATGACTTAATAAGCTAGTATTGCCTCGCATATGGCTAAGTAAAAATATATTTTCATTTTTTACGAGTGCTAATGGGTTTTTAATTATATTTTTAAGCTTCATGACATAAAAGCTTTTAGGCTAATTGATAAAGTATATATCAACCACTTTACAGTTGGTAATGCGCCAAGTGCTTCTCTTGCATAATAGAAAGCTTCTTTATATCTACCAGCATTATAAAGTGCTTCTGTAATATGTTTTAGTTGATAGCCTTTACCTAATTTACAGTTTTGAATAACGACTTGTCTTTTAGAGAACAGAATACCTTTGTTGTAAACGTTGAGTTGAAGTAATTTTTTTTCATAAACAGATACCATGGTTGACATGTTATCGGCTTTTTTAGGATTTGGAATATGATGTCTTGAAATAAAGTCAGGATTATAAAGTATGGTTTCAGCGGTATCGATTGATTTTATATAAATATCCCGATCACATTCGTAGCGTATGCCTTCATCCATACCTTTTATTGTATGGTAAAAATCTTTCCTAAAAATACTACAGTTTAAATGTGCAAAACCACCGCTGGTGAGTAGAAAAGAGGTGTCGACACTAAAAATATCATTGTGTTTGTTAGCTTTGCTGGGGGCGGTTTGAATAAGATCTTCTACCCAAACATTATTAGTCTGTTGGTCACCATTAGAAAAATAAGCTTTTTGATTGCTATAATGTACATCAACAGGTTTTTTATAGCTGCTGATATTGTCATGTGCTTTTTGAAGGTAATTATTATCAATCCAGTAGTCATCATCATCTAAAAAGCAGAGGTATTGGCCTTTAGCTTGATCCGCTCCATAATTCATAGAGTAACTTTGCCCATGTCCATTGGGGCGATGAATAAGGTAATGAAAATGAATATCAGGGTATTGATTTTCTAAGTCTTTATAAGCGGCTAGGTAACTTTCTGTAGAGCCATCATTGACGATAATAATTTCTTTGTGAGGAAATGATTGTTCGTATACAGATTTCAGGGCTAAGTGAAATAATTCAGGCCGGTTTCTGGTGGGAATGATGATTGAGAAGAATATTTGCTCATTGGCTTTCATTGTTGTACCTAGTTTTTTTAAGGCTATTTCTTAGGAATTAAGTTTTAGATATTTGTTAAATTTAGATTCGCCTAAACTTGACAGTTGTTTTTTTTAAAAAAACAACTGCAGCAAGTGAAATTAATAAGGTTGCTATTATTAAAATTGGTATGGAAAAAATTTGTATTAAATATATTTTTGGCACATTATTCATAATAATATAAATAAATATTGGGTGTATTAGATATATTTCAAATGATGAATGCGATAAAATTAATATAGCTCTGCTTGCATGAGATGTATTATTTTTCACATAAATAAATATTACTGAGCTCATTAAGAAAACTAGTATTCCTGTATTGTTAAGAATTAAAGAGTCTAATATTTTATTAAGGTATATTATGGATAAATAGTTTGCTGTCGATCCAATAGCAATGATTATAAGAAGTATAAAAAAATAAAATAATTTATTAAAATTTATTTTGTAAGAAATTTTATCTAGATAATACCCTAATATAAAATATGATATATACCAAGGAAATACTTTATACCAACCTATGTTTATTCCTTTTATTTCCTGGGCCATACTGGAAATAGTATTCATGATGAAAAAAATAAATGATACCACTATTAAGATAAGTAGGTCAGATGTACTAGGTTTTATGCCATTTATGTATTGATTAATAAATGGAGCAAATAACATTAAACATATAAACATCGATAAGTACCATAAGTGTCCACCTGTTTTTCCTTTTGAAAAGTAGCCTATTTTTAGGTTCCATATCATAGTATCGATGTCAACACCTTTAAAGAAGTCAAAGCCAATATAAATTAAGCTCCATAAAATAAATGGTGGTAGTAACCTAGAAGCTCTTTTTTTATAAAATTGTTTGACGCTTATTTCTTTACCAAGAATGACAGCACCAGAGATCATAACAAAAAGTGGGACAGCGAATCTTGAGCTAGAATTTGCTATATTAGCTACCCACCAGTTTATATTATTTATTTCCCCAAATTTATAATAATATTCTGCAGTAATATGAATAGTGATAACAGCAATAATAGCGATTGTTCTCAGGTAGTCTATATATTCCTTTTGCATGATGGGATAAACTTATAATTTTTTTATAAAGTTAGCAGAGTGTGCTCTTTTATTTTGTGTTATCAAACACTCAATTTTTATATTGGTATTTTGTAAAATTCATTTATAGAGCTGAATTCCCCATGGGCTTCATGACGAAAAAAATCAAGATATTGCTCAATTGTTTGTAAAAAAAGTTCTAGTTGCTGTTGGGTTCGTACATAAGGTGACCCTCCAGGCATAAGGCTCGAGCTGTGGTATGTTAAGCAGAATACCTTGTGATTTTTTCTGAGCATGCTTTTGGTTAGTCGTATTAATTCTTTAGTTGAATGGCCTTCTGGCGATAACCTGATACGCTCAAACAAACCTAATCTTGAGAGTATAGCTGGTATTTTAAGTTTTACTAGTTGTTCTTTTTGGGTTATTTTGTAAAGAGGACTACTAAATTGTGATAATGAGCCAACGTAGTCCACACTAAGTGGTATTTCGAGTAGTTTGCTATCTACCCAATAAGGCCTAGCACTTTGTAGTTGAGTGAAGTCTGGACCTTGGTACATACTAAAATCAGTATGGGGGACTGTGCTGCAATCAATGGTATAACCTAATTCACTTAGAATTTTATGGGTATTCTTACCTATACCATATCTCCCTGCTTTATAAATTGTTGGTTGGAACCCAAAATTACTTTCTATACTACGTGTTAATGTGGCTAGTTTTTCATATTCTTGCTGGTATGTTAAGTTACCAGGGAAAGAATTTTGGTTATTGACTTGTTCGTTAAAAGGGGGGGTGACCCACGGATGAAGGTGTGCACCGATATCACATTGTTGGGCATCATAAAGTTCTTTTAGTGCTTGAATGCTTTCTAATTGGCTAGAGACTGGGTAGTCAATTACGTAGGTTGGCTTTATTTTAAATTTATCAAATATTTTTTGTGCTTTTTCTTGATATGCAATATTTTTGACTTGAGTGCTGTTTCTGTCAAAAGGCTTGTTCCAGTCAAACTCTTCTTCTGTATCAATGACTATTATCAATGTGGGTCTTTTTAAGGAGCTTGTATCTAATAAGTTACTGCTTGTATTGAGCATATTAGTCGGTTTCTTTACTGATTTGATTGATACAATGTTGAATTTGTTTGAAGCATTGCTGGTAGTCAGATGGTGACTTCCCGTAAGGATCACTGATTTCTAAAGGTGATTCTTGTTCCGATGCCAGACTTCCTAGTAAATATGCTTTGTGGAAATGTTTGGGGTAAAGATCTTTTAGTTTTAGTAGATGCTCAATTTCCATAGCAAAGACAATATCTGCTTTATTTAGCATCTCTAAATTTAAGGTGTGCGAGGAACAGTTTTTCATTGCAATGTTATGTACTAGCGCAGTTTTAACCATATTAGGATCGGCAGGGCGTTGTGCTTTTAAGTGGAATCCTGCTGATTGTACATTGAAATCAGTTTTGTTTTGTTGAGTGTATATACACTCCGCTACTGTACTACGGTTAATATTACCATAGCAAAGAAATAAGATGTTATTGGCTTTATTTAGTATCTTAGGCAAAGTTTGCTGACGTTTAATCCTTAAATGTTTTTTGAATAGATATTTTTTAACAATAAAGTCACTAGTAAATTTTATTAACCACTTGAATGTGCGATTTAGTTCAATAAATCCTGGTTTTAAGTCTTGGTAGTGAAAAGCATCAAAGTGATGTTTATAGTGGAAAATAGATATAAAATCTACAAATAGTTGACTGTACTTTGGCCATTTAATTAGAGGGTTGTTATCTCTACGAAAGATGACTTGAATATACCAATAGAGGTCATCTTTTATTTTTCGAGAAATATGTCCAATTTCAGAGTTAAATTGCTTAGGGTGTTTTTTGTGAATTAGAAGTTGATATAAATACCAAGGAAAATCCGAACCAGCTGAAACAGCTAATGGAAGCGACCCCCAGAAGCGACCATTAATTTCCATCAAACAGCTCTGGTTGGTATGTTCATTATGTTTAAACTCAACCATGGCAACACCATGCCAATTAAGTGCTTGAATCAGTTTTTTTGAATACTCAAGTAATTGAGGGTTGATCGGGACACTTTTTCGTAAACAGCTTCCACCACCTGTGAGAGGAAGTTCGTGCATACGATCGTGTTGGAATGCATGAATGATTTGTCCATGATCGGCTATAAGCTCAATACCAGTTCCTGTTCCAGTAAAGTATTCTTGTAAAATGATTTCACTTGTTTTAAGTATGGCGTAAACTTTTTTTTGCAACTGTTCAGAATTAAAGGCATAGTCAACATTTAATTTTGCACGGACATCATTAGTAGGGTCGATAATTGAGCGTGTAGGTTTGATAACAATAGGATAATCTAACTCTCTGATACAATCAGTGAGGCATTGTTGTGAATCGATATTATAACTTTTGGGGGTTGGCACTCCTGCTTCTATTGCAAGAGCAAAAGTTTGACTTTTATCAGTTACTTTTTCTAGTGATATTGTGTCAGATACTGCCAGGGTAGTATGCTGTTCTATTAAGGTGCGAATTCTTGATAAAGGAAGAGTAGTCAGTTCAGTTACCGGAATAAGTAAATCGTATTGTGTGTTGCTTATATGGTTAACAATTGTTTGATTGAAGCCTTCGATGTCGCTGAGTGGGTCAGGATAAGTGAAAAAGTGTTGTGTGTATTTCGAATTTTTGCAAATAGCATCGTTATTAGCTGATGCAACAGTAATTGATAAACCTTTTCTACCTAGCGAGCGTACGATTGATAGTGTTGAAAATTCATCACCATCAAGAATAAGTATATGACTGTTAAGAGTTGGCTGTGAGGGCATCAGTTGAATCTGGATTTTTGGTTATGAAATCAGTTTGATTATATTGGGTATGAAGGGGTTGTGCAAAGGTTATTCTTATTTGCTGTTAGAAACAGATTAAGATGAGTTGAAACAAAAGTTGTTAATAGTGAGTGAAACAATGTTTGATAATTTAAATAGGTAGTAAATATGAGGGCAAAATTATTTTTATGGGGAATTGTGTACTTAATTTTTGTAGTTTATGGCAGTTTAGTGCCATTGGAAATAAAAGTCATCACTCTAGAAGAAGCTGTGTCTCGGTATTATTTGATCCCATATTTAGATTTAAATATGTCCTCTCGTGCGGATTGGATTGCAAATGCTCTACTTTATATTCCATTGGCATTTATGCTAGTAGGTGGTGTATGCCCTAGAAAAAATATAGTTTTGAAATTTTTTGCAACATGTGTAGTTATTGTTTTTTGTACTGGTTTAGCTCATTTTGTAGAATTTACTCAATTATTTTTTCCGAAAAGAACTGTTTCTCAAAATGATTTGATTGCTGAAACAATTGGGTCGTGTATTGGAGGCGTTTTGTGGCTTTTATTTGGCCGTAAATTTACGTCAATGGTGCGTAATGTTAATTTGGGGGGGTATGAATTTTTAAAGCAAAGTTTAAATTTTTATTTATTAGCCTATTTATTTTTAGCCTTTTTTCCTTTTGACTTTGTATTATCTTATGAAGAACTTGAAAACAAATACAATAGTATTAGTCATGGAGTAAATGGGTGTTCCAATGAGTTTTTAAGATGTATTGTTTCTTTAGTATCTGAAATTGTTATTACAATACCTATAGGGGTGCAAATTGCATTATTTGTAAAATACCCCCCTCATAGAGTATTAAGCGCAGTATTAATAGGTATAATATGTGGATCAAGTATTGAAATTATCCAATTTTTTTTAGTTACTGGGGTTTTTAGTCTTTTATCCATAATATATAAAACTTTAGGACTTTATTTTGGTGTGTTGATTTATTCTAAATCTAATGACATAAAAAATTTTTCAAATGTTAATATAGAAAAAGTTTTATTATTATTGTTGCCTCCATATATTATAGTGATTGCAGGTATTAATGGGTTCTTTACTCAAGAGTGGCTAACATTTAATAAAGGAATTTCTACTTTTAAGGAAATACAATTTCTGCCATTTTCTTATCATTATAATGTGTCAGAAATGATGGCAATGATGAGTTTGTTAGCAACTTCGGGAATGTATGGTGTTATAGGGTTTTGTTATGCGATGCTGCCAAAAAATAATAATAAATGGAACGCAGGTTTATATGCAGCACTTTTTTGTTTTATTATAGAAAGTGGTAAGTTATTTTTAGTTACTAAACACCCTGATCCAACGAATGTAATGATTGCTTTTTTTGCATCAATGTTTGGCTGTTGGTATTTATTAAATATTAAAAAATGGTTTAAAGAATATCATTTAAGAGATATGTAACCATGAAGTTAAAAAAAATATTTTCAATTTTTTTTGGAATCTTAATTTTATTTTGTATATATAGTTATCCCATAGATAGAGTTCTCTTAACTTTATTTTTATTATTATATTTAACTGTGCTTATCTATTTTCCAAGGGCGTGGTTAATTGTAATCCCTTTGTGTCTACCTGCTTTAGATTTAGCACCATATACTGGCCGTTTCTTTTTTGATGAATTTGATTTTTTAATTTTAGTTACATATTCTCATTTTTTATGGAGTAAGGAGCAAGAAAATACTATCACTTTTTTCTCTATTTTCAATTTAGTTTGTATTTCTATCTTTTATTTTTTATATATGGCTAGTTTATTCATAGGGCTGTTACCTTGGCAATCTATTGATGCTAATTCTTTTTCAAATTACTATAGTTATTTTAATAGTTTAAGAGTTGCAAAGGGGGCTATTTTTGCTATTTTATTATTACCTTTACTAAGAAGAGATTGCTCAGATAAAAGTGGGAAAATGATTTTTTCTTATGGTGTAGTTTTAGGTTTTGTATCTGTATGTTTTATTTCTTTATGGGAGCGCTTTATATTTCCTGGGTTATTTGATTATTCCAGTGATTTTCGTATAACTTCTTGGTTTTCTTCTATGCATACAGGTGGTGGACATATTGATACTTATATAATGCTTACATTTCCATTTTTGTCTGTTATATATAAAAAACCTCTTATATATAAAATTTTAACTGTTATTTTTTTTATTCTTGGCATTTATGTCTCATTAGTTACATTTTCTAGAGGTGTATATTTAGGATTTATTGTTGAAATTTTTATTTTATTTTTTCTTTTCTACTTACACTATAAGCCTGATTTTTTATCAAAAATAACGCTTCTCATGTCTGGTTTTATTGCAATTGTTTTAATTATTTCATTCTCTGTTTTTAGGGGTGAATTTATTAATAAAAGAATAAATAATATTAATAATGATTTTGATGTCCGTATGATTCATTGGCAAGATGCTATATCTATGATGAATAATAATTTTTCGACGAAGCTTTTGGGAATGGGGTTGGGTAGTTATCCTAGGACTTATTACATATTAAACTCTGAAAATGTGAGGCCAGCAAGTAGTTTAATTATTAAAGAAAGCGAACAAGAATATTTAAGAATAAGCAAGGGGGATCCATTATACATGGGACAATATATTGATATACAGAGTCATAAAATGTATATATTAAAGTATGATCAAAGGACTGGTGGTAATGCAAAGCTATCTGTGTCTATTTGTGAAAAAAGTTTGTTATATTCTTTTGAATGTAATTGGTTAAGTGCTACTAAGTTGCTGTCTAACAATGAATGGCAACATGTTGAAATCCTTTTTAATATGGGGGACGTGGGGGAGGAGCGAGGTGCTTTTCAGGTTAGTCGTCCTGTACAATTAGCCTTAAATCATGGATCAGGGAATGGTTATTTAGAGATTGATAATATTAAATTGACCGATGAATTTGGTCAAAATATTATTTCTAATGGTGGGTTTGAGCAAGGTCTTGATCGTTGGTTTTTCTCTACTGAAAATCATATGCCTTGGCATATAAAAAATTTATGGGTTTATGTTTTTTTTGAGCAAGGGGTTTTAGGGTTATTCAGTTTTTGTGTACTGGTTGTTCTTGCGTTAGTTAATTTAAAGTCTAGAATTATGGAAGGTGATTATTTTGCCTGTATTTTAATATCTTCACTTTGTGGTTTTTTTGTTGTCTCAGTTGTTGCAAGTCCGTTTGATGCACCGCGTTTGACGTTGTTGTTTTTTATTATTTTATTTTTTTCCTTAGAAAAGGTAATAAAACCTGGTCTTAACTAATGCTCTTAATAAATGAGGTTGTACAGCTTAGGTTTATTACTATTGGAATTCTTATTTCATTATTTTAACAACAGTAGAATGTAAGTGATTAATAATTATGTGAATTATATTTATCGTACTGATGAGTTGGTTTTTCTTGATGAGGTTTTTGATACCTTGTTTTTTGTATAAAAAGTTGTAACTAAGATGCTTGAACTTTGTTGATAAGGTGATTATGAATTTAAAATATAAAGTTGATATGATTTCTGAGCAAGAGTATCTAGCAGGGGAGCTAATAAGTCAGGTAAAGCATGAGTTGACTAATGGTGATGTATTCGCTATGGCTGGAGCAAGTACAAACCATAATCGTATTGTTACTAATATGCTAAGTGAATTGAGATTTGCTTTAAAAGGGTTGCCTTGTGAGCCTTTTGCATCAGATATGAAAGCTAAAGTAGGGCATAATTTCTTTTACCCTGATGTAATGGTTGTTTGTGATCATCAAGAAAATGACTTTGGAGTGACAGGCTCGCCCGTGATTATTGTTGAGGTTTTGTCAAAACCTACTCGTCAAATTGATCAGACCTTAAAGCGGTCAGCTTATCAGAGCCTGGAAAGCTTACAGGAATATGTGGTGATTGAGCAAGATATTGTGGATATAGATATTTGTAGGCGTAGAAATCAGTGGCGTTCTGAACATTTTTATTTGGGGGATGATGTGTGGTTTGAATCTATTGATGTTAAAGTCCCTGTTCTTGAAATTTATGACCGCCTGGATATTACCGATGTACAGGAGTATTTGTTAAGTTTGCAAACTGATGAGCGGAAACAGGCTAATGCTGAATAATGGCTATTGTCAATGTAATAAAAAATAAAGTCACCTTTATTAATGTCTTGTTTGATGTAATAAATTTTATTTCTTTTAAAAAAAAATAATATGAATTCAATTCTTTATTTGGTACATAGGTTGCCTTATCCTCCTAACAAAGGGGATAAAATCACCTCCTTTAACCTACTAAAATATCTATCAAAAAGGTATAAAGTTTATTTGGGGTGTTTTATTGATGACCCTGAGGACTGGCAATATTCTGAATATGTAGAAAGCTTTTGTGAAGACTCATGTATTGTTGATTTAAATCCTAAGAAAGCCAAAATTTTAAGTATACGTGGGCTTTTTACGGGTGAGGCTCTAACAGTCCCTTATTATAGAAATAAGCAACTACATAACTGGGTTGATAAGCTTATTGAGCAGAAAAAAATTGATTCTGTTTTAATTTTTTCAGGTGCAATGGCGCAATATGTTTCGGGTAAAATAGAGGGAAATATTCGTACTGTTTTAGATCTTGAAGATGTAGACTCTGATAAATGGCGTTTATATGCCAAAGATCATCAGTGGCCTATGAGCTGGCTTTACCAAAGAGAATCTGAAAAGTTACTTGCTTTTGAAAAAGTGATGGCTAATGAATTTGATGTGACTGTACTGGTTTCTAAAGAAGAAGCCGATTTTTTCAAACAGTTAGCACCAGAGGTCAGTGAAAAGATTGTTAATCGAGTACAAGGCGTAGATAGTGAGTTTTTCTCTCCTGAATTGAGTTATGAAAACCCGTACCCAGAAAATGCTATGGTTTTAACTTTTACTGGTGCTATGGATTATTGGCCAAATATAAATGCAGCTGTTTGGTTTGCAGAAGAAATTTTTCCTAAAATCAAACAACAATTTGAGCAAGCATGCTTTTATATCGTTGGTATGAATCCTTCTGATGAAGTACAAAAACTGGCTGAAAATAAGGCTGTTTTTGTGACTGGAGGTGTGCCTGATGTTAGACCTTATATTGCACATGGAATGTTGGCTGTTGTACCTTTGCGATTAGCCCGAGGCATTCAAAATAAAGTGCTAGAGGCAATGGCAATGGAAAAACCAGTTTTAGCAACCAGTAATGCTATGCAAGGTATTGTTCAGGGAGCTGGATTTACTCCTTTGGTTGCTGATGATGAGTTGTCTTTAGTTAATGGTGCAATCGCTATACTTTCAGGTGAGAATAAACAGGATGTTAAAGCTGGCAGGGCTACCGTTTTAGAGCATTATAATTGGGATACCAATTTACGACGAATTGAATTGTTATTAAAAGATGGGCTAAATTAAATTTTAGACTATAGTTATCATAAGTTAAAGCAGTTCCTGATTACCTATAAGTTTTAGCTAAATTTTGAAGGTGCACTGTTTTTTCTCATAGCCCTCCCTTGCTGGGGAGGGTTGGGTGGGGAGAATTTAAATAAATCTCTTTTGTTGATATAAAAAAGATAAAGAATAATTTTATTTCCCCCTCACCCAAAGCATTTTATGTTATTTGCATTATTACAACTCTAAAATAGTCGTAGGAAAAACTAGAAAATGAAAATAATTAGATCCAGAGCTCCATTAAGGTTAGGGTTAGCAGGTGGTGGTACCGATGTTTCTCCTTATTGTGATGATTTTGGAGGGGCTGTTTTAAACGCAACAATTGGCATGTATGCACATTGTACAATTGAACCATTAGATGAGAATAAAGTTTATTTTATTGCCTCAGATAGAAATGAGAGTTTTGCAGAAAAAGCATTAACCCAATTTGATTATGATGGTCTGTTAGATTTGCATAAGGGCGCATATAATCGAATTGTTCGTGATTTTAACCAAAATAAACCATTACCTTGTCGCGTGACTACTTATTCTGATGCATTAGCAGGGTCAGGGTTAGGGTCTTCATCTACAATGATGGTTGCTATATTAACTGCTTTTGTGGAGTGGTTGAGTTTGCCTTTAGGTGAATATGAAATTGCACATCTGGCCTATGAAATTGAAAGGGAAGAAATTGGTTTGTCAGGTGGAAGACAGGATCAATATGCAGCTACTTTTGGTGGCTTTAATTTTATGGAATTCAATACTGGAGGGCATGTTATTGTTAATCCGTTAAGAGTTAAAAATTGGATTATCAATGAGTTAAACAGTTCTATGGTGCTTTATTTTACCGGAGTATCTCGTTCATCAGCCAGTATTATTGATCAACAAATTAAACAGTTTAAAACCAAAGGTTCTGATTCTTTAGAGGCATCTCATAAAATTAAGCATGATGCTTATGATATGAAAGAGGCACTATTAAAAGGAAATATCCCCAAATTTGCCAGTATTCTAGAGCGTTCTTGGCAAGAAAAACAAAAATTAGCGCATAATATTTCTAACCCTGAGATAGATGAATTAATGAATAAAGCTAAAGCTGTCGGTGCATTAGCCGGAAAAGTTTCTGGAGCTGGTGGGGGTGGCTTTATTATGTTTATTGTCGATCCAGTTAAGAAAATGGAGTTAACAACTATGCTGTCGACAAAGTCTGGAATGACCGTTAATTTTAATTTCGAAAAGCAAGGAGTTCAATCATGGCTAGTTTAAATAAAAATTTTATAGAGACACAAATTCAAGACTCTATTAATACTAAGCAGTTGTTACTTGAGAGTAATGTAGTCATAGATTTAATTGAACAAGTCGTTAACGTGACTGTGAATGCTTATAATAATGGGGCTAAAACCATGTTGGCAGGTAATGGTGGAAGTGCCGCAGATGCTCAGCATATTGCAGCCGAATTGGTTAATAAGCTTTGTTTTGACCGTCCTGCCTTGTCTTCAGTTGCTTTAACAACTGATACTTCAGTGTTAACAGCTGTGGTTAATGATTGTTCAGTGGAAACAATGTTTAGTCGGCAAATTGAAGCTAATGGTAAGCCTGGTGATATTTTTTTTGGTATTTCTACCTCGGGTAATTCAGCTAATATAGTAACGGCATTAAAAAAAGCGCGTGAGCAAGGGATTATAACGGTTGGTTTTACAGGTGAGAAGGAAGGTAAAATGGATCAATATTGTGATTATTGTTTAAAAGTGCCTTCAACAAATACGCCAAGAATTCAAGAGTGCCATATTTTAATGGGGCATATTATTTGTACAATGGTTGAAGAGCAGCTGTTTGGGCATTTAAAATGAAAGAAGCTATAATTTTGGCAGGGGGCTTGGGAACACGCCTTTACCCATTGACATTAACAGTTCCAAAACCGATGGTTCCAATTGCTGAAAAACCTTTTCTTGAATATTTGCTGGTTCGATTGATTGAGAAAGAGTTTTCTCGTGTTATTCTTTCAGTTGGACATTTGGGTGAGCAGATTGAATCTCACTTTGGTAATAAATGGCAAGGTTTGGAGTTAGTCTATGCCTATGAAGAAAGTCCTTTGGGGACTGGAGGCGCAATGGCTTTAGCTTTATCTTTTGCTCAAGATGAGCAGGTGTTAGTTTTAAATGGGGATACTTTTTGTGCTATTGATTGGCAAGCTATGGCGTTATTTCATACCAAGAAGCAAGCTGATTTAACGATAGCTTTAAAACCCATGCAAGAATTTGAACGTTATGGCAATGTTGAAGTGCTCAATGAGCGGATTATTGCTTTTGCCGAAAAAAAATATGTTAGATCTGGACAGATAAATACGGGGGTTTATATTTTAAATAAATCTCTGTTTAAGAAATTTAATATGCCTGAAATATTTTCATTTGAAGTTGATTTTCT
This sequence comes from uncultured Methylomarinum sp., assembly GCA_964472945.1. Taxonomy (GTDB): domain Bacteria; phylum Pseudomonadota; class Gammaproteobacteria; order Methylococcales; family Methylomonadaceae; genus QPIN01. The sequence goes on from CAYYNM010000037.1 coordinate 14,410, forward strand.
TCAAACAAAATTAGCGGAAGTTTTTGTTAGTGCATTTATAACAAATTCTTATTTTATTGATATTGGTATTCCAGAAGACTATCAGCGAGCACAAACTGAATTGGTACAAGAAGTCTAGCTGTACTTATGGCAATTATTTTTACTGATTTTGTAGAGCTACCTGATGAAGCTATTTTTTTATTAAAATCTAGTTATGTTGATTTTTTTTCTTCTTTTTCCTGGTATGAAAACTGGATTAACAATGTACAGTTATTAGAAAATGAACAGATTACTTTTTTAAACTATTTTCAGGATAAGGAATTAAAGCTATTAATACCGCTTAAGTTTAATAATTCAGCATTAGAAAGTTTAACAAATTATTACACCCCCATTTTTAAAATTTTATCTACTACAGATTATGAAAGGCAGGCTCTTGTAAAAGACTTTTTAACAGAACTGAACAATGAAGATGTTAAGTGGGATTTTATGATATTACAGCCTATGGAACTGCAACAAGTTTCATTAATATCTTATTTAAAAGATACCGGTTTACCAAGCATTCCCTTTTACTGTTTTGCAAATTGGTATTTAAAGGTTGATCAACGTTCATTTGATGAATATTTTGCAGGGCTTTCTTCCCGTGTTAGAAATACTGTAGCCAGAAAAACAAAACAGTTCAATAGGCTTGAAGGAACAAAACTTGAAATTGTACATAAAGGAGAGGCGTTGGAAAAAGGGATTAAAGCTTTTGAAGCTGTTTATGCTTCAAGCTGGAAAGGTGAAGAAACCTTTCCTGGTTTTATTTCTGGTTTAATGCGAATGGCTTCAAAACAAGGGGCGTTACGTTTAGGCGTTGCGTATATAAATGATGTGGCTGTTGCCGCTCAATTATGGATTGTTGCAGATGATACTGCATATATTTATAAATTAGCTTATGATGAAAAATACAAGAAATTATCTATTGGCTCTATTTTAACGGCAACTTTAATGCGTTATGTGATAGATATTGATAAAGTAGAATGTGTTGATTATTTAAGTGGTGATGATGCCTATAAAAAAGAGTGGATGTCAGATAGACGAGAGCGTTGGGGAATAATGATTTTTAATTGGCGGACATTACCAGGCTGTTTAAAAATGATTAATGAATATAGCCGGTTTTATTTTAAGAAATATTTAATATTTAAGGTAACTCGCAATAATTAAACCACCCAAACCTCGTTCCCATGCGCTACGTCACTGCCATTGACTTAAGGAAAAACCGTAGGATGTGCTGAGGTACGAAGCGCATCTTTGTATCATTGATGCGCTTCCTGTCGTCAGCACATCCTACGCGAAACGCTTAAGTCAATGGCAGTGATGCTCTGTGTGGGAATGCAGTTTGTGACGCGCTGTGTCCCGGAACGCAAGTGCAGCACGTTCCGGCATGAGTTCCCACGGAGACCGTGGGAACTAGGAATAAGAGAATATTAAAGAAGAAAGGAATTGTTTTATTTCTCCTCTCCCAACCCTCCCCAGCAAGGGAGGGCTTAAGAGCATTGATTTTAGAACTGAATTTTATAATGACCTGTGGTTTGTTAATAGGTATGGAAAAGTACCCTTGTTACTGGAAAGTTTCAGCTAAGTTAGAAGCTAAGGAACGCGCACGGAATAACTTGAGCAACTGACGCAGGATTTTTGTTCGTATTCAACTAACACAGGGATGTGTGTAGGTAGAACAACGCAGGAGCAGTTGTCGAGGCGTATAAATAAGCGCATAGCAAGCTACGCAACTTATACAACGCAGAAACAAAAATCCTGTGCAATAATGGATGATTATTTATTTCCAGCTCCCTAATAGCATTCTGTCAGTTATTATTCTAGTCGAGCGATAAGTAGTATAATCGGCTTTTTCTCATAGCCCTCCCTTGCTGGGGAGGGTTGGGTGAGGAGAACTTAAATTAATTTCTTTTGCTACAACAAAAAGCTAAAGAACCATTTTATTACCTCTCCCCTCTAGGAAAGGGCTTGAAGCTCAAGACTGAGTGTTAGCTGAAACTGATATGTAATTTGGAAAAGTATTATATTTTGTTAGATTTAAGAAATTTAGGTATATATGTCAATATCAACAGAAGTTAAAGGCGTTTTAATTGGTGTTTTACAACTTAAAGGGGATAACGCTATTTTACAAGAGGATACCCCTTTGTTAGGGGCTTTTCCTGAATTTGACTCTATGGCTGTAGTTTCCATTTTGACTGCTTTAGAAGAGAAGTTAGGTTTTTTTGTTGATGATGATGAGATTAGTGCTGAAATTTTTGAAACTGTAAACTCTCTTATAGAGTTTGTAAAAGGAAAATTATAATTTTTTAGGAATGAATTAGGTATGCCAAAATATAAAATAACACCTTTATTTATTCCTAATGAGCAAGGGTTGTTATTTGCAATGTACTTTTCAGCGGCTTCCTCTAAAAGCTCGCAATGTATTATTCATATCCCCGCATTTGCTGAGGAAATGAATAAATCTCGGCATATGGTGGCAATGCAAGCGCATGCCTGGGCAGAGCAAGGTATCTCGGTTTTAGTGCTTGATTTATGGGGGACAGGAGATAGCCAAGGTGATTTTTCTGAAGCAACCTGGGGTAGCTGGTTAAAAAATATTGGAACAGCGGTCGCCTGGATGAAAGATAAGCAATATACTTCAATTAATTTTTGGAGTTTAAGGTCTGGTGCTTTATTGGCATTAGATTATTTGCAGCAATATGACTCGACTATTGATCGGTTAATTTGTTGGCAACCGGTATTAAATGGTGAGCAGTTTGTAATGCAATTTTTGCGATTACGTGTTGCATCTGCCATGATGGGACAAAATAAGTCGCAAGAAAAAACCTCTGACTTAAAACAGCAGCTACTCAATGGACAAGGTATTGAAGTTGCAGGATATACGCTAAACCCTGAACTTGTTATTCCTATGATGTCTATACAAGCTGAGCAAGTGTTTTTAACAAAAGTAAAGCAGGTTCATATACTTGAATTAGTTGATGGCGGTGAATTGAATGAGAACTATGCCACGTCTCAGTGGATTAAATTACTGAGCTCACAAGAAGTTCAACTATCACTTGATATTATCGATGCTTGTCCTTTTTGGATAACGCAAGAAATAACCGAGTCAGCGGAGTTAATAAAACTATCAACACAAAAGGTATTAGAATGGGCTTAGTTCAAACGTTAAATGTGATTTCTGAAGAAGAATACTTGGCTGGTGAAGAAATATCAGAGCTTAAGCACGAGTTTATTAATGGTGAAATATATGCAATGTCTGGGACGAGTAAAAACCATGAAAGAATTTCTGGGAATATTTATCGAAAAATTGGAAATTTTTTAGAGGGCTCACCTTGTGAACCTTTTTCTTCCGATGTCAAAGTAAAGGTAGGTAATGACTTTTTTTACCCTGATGCTATGGTTGTTTGTGATGATCAAACGGATCAAGACTATTATACTGAGACTCCTACAATTATTGTTGAGGTTTTATCTAAGTCGACTCGACGATATGATGAAACGATTAAACGCATTGCTTACCAATCTATTCCCACACTACAAGAGTACATATTAATTGAACAAGATTTTGTCAGTGTTGAAGTGAGTAGAAAAAAGGATGGTTGGCAGTCGAAGCATTATTTATTAGGGGAAGAGTTCACTTTAGAATCAATTAGTTTAACTATTAAAGTTGAAGATCTATATCAACGAGTAAAAATTGAAGATATTACTGAGTTTTTAAAAAACCAGGGTAATAGAGGTTAAAGGCGAATGGCAGGGAATGAATTAGCGGTTGCTTTCTCCTGTCAATCAGAACAATTGATAGGGATTATTCATAAACCAGACAGTGCTGATAAAATAGGTGTTCTGGTTGTTGTGGGCGGCCCACAGTATAGAATAGGCAGTCACCGCCAGTTTATTTTACTTGCACGTATGATGGCTGCTAAAGGTATTCCCGTTATGCGTTTTGATTATCGTGGAATGGGGGATTCTGAAGGTGAGAGTCGCTTATTTTCAGCGGTCGATAAAGATATATCATCAGCGATTGATACATTTTATAACAATGTGCCAAATTTAACGGGTGTTGTTATTTGGGGCTTATGTGATGCCGCTTCTGCCGCTGCATTTTATGCTTATCAAGATAACAGGGTAAAAGGTTTGATTCTATTAAACCCTTGGGTTTTTACTGAAAAAGGTGCTGCAAAGACTTTTTTTAAATATTATTATTTACAACACCTTGGTCATTCCGAGCTATGGCGTAAAATATTCTCTCTTCAGTTTAGTTATCGCCAGTCTTTTTCTTCGTTAGTTTTGCAATTTAAAAGTTTATTTGAATCAAAGAATAATTTAGATCATATAACAGGGCATAATAAATTACCTTTAGTGAATTCAAAATTACCCTTGCCTGATAGAGTGCTTGATTGTTTGCACCAGTTTCAATATCCTATTTTATTTATTTTAAGTGGGGAAGATCTAACGGCTAATGAATTTAGGGAAGCCGTTAAGAAAGATAGTCAGGAGCAAAGAATTTTTGCCAAGGAAAATGTTTCAAAAGTTGAATTAAGAGAGGCTGACCATACCTTTTCTTCGCAAAAATGGAGGGAAGAAGTCGAACAGTTAAGCTTAGACTGGGTCAAGCGATTAAGTTAATATTTTTTGATTACTCATAAGCCTCTGTTGAGTTTAAAATTATCCTGACAATTTTAATTTAATAAACTGAGTTTTTGTCAGTTGTAGAGCGGTCTTTAGTCCGCAATAACTCAGAAATACTGAAGATTATCATAAATGAAGGCGGAAGGTTTGCTACTGATAAATTGAAACCCTATAAATCATTGGATTAAGGGAAAACAGGTTGATA
>CAYYNM010000038.1:0-19226 GCA_964472945.1 uncultured Methylomarinum sp.
GATTTCTGACCATCTTTCGTCTGTTTAATTTCTTATCAATTTGGCGAAGGTATTGGTAGTACGTGATTCTATTCGAATGTTTACAGAGAATGAATACCATACGCTATTAAATAAAATGGCACTATTGGGGCAAGCTAAAACAAGTTATGCCAAGGACACAGCTAATGGAACAATAAGCCAAAATATAGGGGCGAAGATATCAGAGCTGCGCATTGAAATTGTATTAGCTCGATCAATTCTTCTTGATTTTGATAAAGCTATACTCACTAACGAGGACGATGTTGAACATTATCTGAAATCTTTGCGTAAAGCATTGTTGCAAGAAATACAAAATGATAAACAAATACAGATTTAAGTCAGTATAAAAACATGAACATTACAATTAAAAACCTTGGTGCTTTAAAGCAAGCCAGTTTTTCACTGGGAGAACTGACAATTATCTGTGGGGGTAATAATACTGGAAAGACCTACGCAACCTATGCACTGTTCGGTTTCTTGACTTTTTGGCGAAATGCATTTTCAATAAAAGTACATGATAGTGATGTTCAACAATTGCTAAATGATGGCGTAACAGAGTTAGACATTCAAGATTATATTAAAAATGCCAAGGAAATCCTTGAAGAAGGATGTAAAGCGTACACAGAAGAACTAGCCCATGTTTTTGCATCTTCTGAGAAACATTTTATGAATAGTGAATTCTGGGTAGATTTGGATCAAAATGATATTCATCCCAGCCCTACATTTGAGCGTACCATGGGGGCTGCAAAGACTCAGTTATTTTCAATTACCAAGAAGGCTGATTCACCCGTGGTAAATATCTCTCTACTGGTTGATAGAGAAAAAGTAAAAGTACCAGAAGAAGCTATCAACAGGATTATTGGAGAAGCATTAAAAGAAATTATCTTTGGCCACCTTTTTCCACACCCGTTTATAGCAAGTGCAGAAAGAACAGGTGCTGCAATATTTAGAAAGGAACTTAATTTTGCCCGAAACAGGCTATTAGAACAGATGAGTTCAATGGAAAAAACGATTAACCCGTTTGAACTATTGTCTAAAGTTTATGCTGATTATGCATGGCCAGTAAAAGCTAATGTGGATTTTACTCGGCAGGTTGAAGAACTGGTAAAACAAGATAGTTTCATCGCCAAACAACACCCGGAACTTTTAAATGATTTTGCCAAGATTATTGGCGGACAATATTTGGTGACTAAAAATGATGAATTATATTATGTACCTAAGGGCAAAAGAATAAAACTAACCATGGACGAGAGCTCCAGTGCAGTCCGCTCATTACTTGATATTGGGTTTTATCTACGACATATTGCCAAACCTGGCGATTTATTAATGATTGATGAGCCGGAACTCAATCTACATCCAGATAACCAGCGGCGAGTTGCTCGACTCTTTGCCCGACTGGTTAACTTAGGCATAAAGGTATTTATAACCACACATAGTGATTATATTATTAAAGAATTGAATACTTTAATCATGCTTAACCAAAATAAGCCACACCTTATTCAGCTAGCAGAACAAGAAGGATACAGTAAAGAAGAGCTTATCTCTGCTAATCAAGTACAGGTTTATATCGCAGAAGAAGCATCAATAAAGTTGGATGGAGCAAAACGAAAAACAAAATGCCAAACACTTGTTGCTGCAAATATTGATCCTGAATTAGGTATTGAAGCACGTAGCTTTGATACAACCATTGATGATATGAATCGAATTCAAGATGAAATAGTTTGGAGAGAAAATGCTTGATGTCAGATATGGAAATCCTAAATCAAATGATTAGAAATACCGCAAAAGTCTCATTAGAAGAAAGCGAATACGGAAAATTTTTTGTTACCCTGCATGAACCTCAATCACCAAAATCTACAGTAACTATTGTTGGTATACCCTCAGATGCTATTGTTATTAAGGTTGATGATTTTCAATCGCCTGATACTATTTTTTCTGGAGAACACGGTGAGTGTAAACGTGCTGATTATGTAATAGTGGCAGATTATAGCGGTAAAAAACGCATCCTATACATTGAATTAAAAACAACTAAGAGCCCTTTGAACGAGATTATAAAACAATTAGCAGGGGCTAAATGTTTTATAAGTTACTGCCAGGAAATAGGAAAAACATTTTGGGGCAAGACAAATTTTTTACGTGATTATCAGCATCGCTTTGTCAGTATCGGTCATACCAGTATTACGAAGAGAAAAATGCAAATAGATCGCTCAAAAAAGGTACACGATACACCCGATAAACTGATGAAAATTAGTTGGCCTCATCGACTTCAGTTTAATCAGTTAGTCGGAGCATAATCGCCATGAAAACATCAAAACTTAAAAAATTTGCTCAATATGCACGTCGTAAGCTGATTGATGAAGTCACAAAAAAATTACAACGGGTATTAAGCCAAGAAAGTACTGCGCGACGTGAGAATCCTCGCGCTGTGACTGAGCTTGAAAAGCTTATTACTAACAGCTCAGAAGAACAAGTTATTGAAAAAATCGCTTATATCTGGTTTAACCGCTTCTGTGCTTTACGCTTTATGGATGTTAACCGATTTACTAGAATTGGCGTGTTATCACCTATTGCAGGCCAGTTTCAACCTGAGATATTAGCAGAAGCAAAAATGGGGCATATTGATGAAGACAGTATGCCTGAAAAAACACGTTTGCATATTGCAGCTTTATTAAATGGCACAACGCCAAGTGATGACCCACAAACAGAGGCCTATCGTTTACTGATTGTTGCAACGTGCAACCAATACCACCAGGCCATGCCGTATTTGTTTGAACGCATTGCCGACTATACCGAATTATTAATGCCTGATGATTTATTATCAGGCAATTCAATCCTTGCTTATACGCGGGAGGCAATGACTCCTAAAGTGTGTATAGAGCAAGTCGATGGCAAAGATAAGCCGATTGTTGAAGTGATCGGTTGGTTATATCAGTTTTATATTGCTGAAAAGAAAGAGACTGTTTTTGCAGATTTAAAGAAAAACAAAAAAATCACCCCTGAAAATATTCCTGCGGCAACACAATTATTTACACCCCATTGGATCGTTCGCTATTTAGTCGAAAATTCAGTGGGTCGGCTATGGATGCTTAATCATCCAGATTCAAGCTTGATTGAGAAAATGGATTATTACATCAAGACTGAGCAACAGGAAACTGACTTTCTAAAAATACAGTCACCTGAAGACATAATAATATGTGACCCAGCCTGTGGTAGTGGGCATATATTGACCTATGCTTTTGATTTGCTCTATCTCATTTATGAAGAGCACTATGAAAGCGCGTGAAAAGCAGCGGCGTTTTTTCCGTAAACCAATCCAACCTAATATTTGTATTCTGGAGGCCATTCATTTTAACGAGCAGGAACTTACTGAATATATGGGCTTTGTTGGGCGTGATTTATTTACCTTGGGACTGGAAAATACTTTACGCCAATTTGAAGAAGCGGATAATTTTGGCTCTTTGATTCGTCCTGAAGTAACTGATGTTGCTGGTATGCTGGTATGCTGGAAATATTGGCTACTAAGGATGTGACCAGTAATTTATTTCTTAGTTTAACCCATCAGAAAGTATTGCAGGTATTACAAAAAGCTGATTATCTTAGCCCGAAATATCATGTAGTGGTTGCTAATCCGCCGTATATGGGTGGTAAGGGTATGAATGGTCGATTAGCTAAGTGGGTAAAAAATCATTATCCTGATATAAAATCCGACTTATTTTCTGCATTTGTTGTTCGCAATACTGAACTAGCACTACCTAAAGGGCAGCTTGGTTTTATGACTCCTTTTGTTTGGATGTTTATTTCATCTTACGAAAAGTTGCGTAGTTTTATTATTAATAAAAAAACCATTACGTCGTTAATACAGCTTGAATACTCAGGTTTTGACGGTGCAACTGTACCTATCTGCACTTTCACTATAGAAAATTCTCATAACCCAAATTTAAAAGGAGGTTATGTTCGTTTATCTGGTTTTCGTGGCTCAAAAAATCAAGCCCCAAAAACCCTAGAGGCAATCCAAAATCCAGATTGTGGTTGGTTTTATCGTGCTAAATCCGATGACTTTAAAAAAATCCCAGGCAGCCCAATTGCGTATTGGGTTAGTGATAAAGTGCGTAGTTCATTTCAACAAAATACCAGTATTGATCAAACATTTAATGTTAAGGCTGGTATGTGTACAGGAAAGAATGAAACTTTCATCTTATTTTGGTATGAGATTGATTTTTTATTTATTAAATTAAGTGAAAATCAAGATTACAAATACACTCCACATAATAAAGGTGGGGGATTTAGAAGGTGGGTTGGCAACTGGAATACAGTATTAAAATATTCAGAAAAACACCTTAAGGAAATGGAGAATAATGATGGATTTAGGCATGATGGTAAGGAGTATTATTTTCAGCCACATATTGGATGGTCAAAAATAACTTCATTTTTATCAAGCTTTAGGATGTTTCCAAAAGGCTTTACTTTTGATTCGGCAGGGTTAGCCTTATTTCCTAGAACAGATAATATAGATTGCAACGTTACACTAGGTTTTTTAAACTCAAAAGTAAATACATTCATGCTTGGTTTACTAAACCCAACTCTTAATGTGACTCCTCAGATAATAAAAAAACTGCCTTCAATTCAACCTGAAAATAAAAATTTTGAATATATTGATATAATTTGCGATATAAGCAAAACTGACTGGAACACCTACGAAACCTCATGGGATTTCCAAAGCAATCCTTTAATCGTAGGCTGGGTTAGCGATAGCGTAACCCAGCAACAAGCCACAAAAAATGCTGGGTTACGCGATAAAGCCGCTAACCCAGCCTACAACACTTTAGCGGATATTTATGCCAACTGGCGTAAAAATAGCCGTGCCAGCATTGCCGAAATGCAAGCTCTGGAAGAGGAAAACAACCGCCTGTTTATCGAGGCGTATGGTTTGCAGGATGAACTCACGCCCGATGTACCGCTGCATGAAATTACTCTAACCTGTAACCCGCATTACCGCTATGCTAAAGACAAAACAACGGACAAATTAGAGACGCTATTACTCGCTGATACCCTAAAAGAGTTGATTTCCTATGCTGTCAGCTGTATGTTTGGTCGTTATGCGCTGGATAAACCCGGTTTAATTTTGGCGAATCAAGGGGAAACCTCTACCGACTACTTACAGCAGATTCCTGAGCCGACGTTCCCCGCGGATAAAGATAATGTCATCCCCTTACTTGATGGTGATTGGTTTACTGATGATATTAGCGAACGTTTTTTCCAATTCCTCAAAGTAACCTTTGGTGATGAACACTATCAAGAAAACCTGGAATTTATCGAACAAGCTATAGGAAAAGATATTCGTAAATATTTCCTAAAAGATTTTTATAACGATCACCTTAAACGCTACAAAAAGCGCCCAATCTACTGGCTATTTTCCAGCCCGAAAGGCAGCTTTAATACCTTAATCTATATGCACCGCTACCGCCCTGATACAGTCAGTGTGATATTAAATGATTATTTACGTGAATTCCGAACTAAACTCAGTGCGCGTGTCGATCATTTACAAAGTGTAGAAGCCAGTGCGGATGCCTCAAAAACTGAGAAAACTAAAGCCTTAAAAGAAATCACCAAGTTAAACAAAATGCTGGTAGAAATGGAAGAATACGAGCGAGAGGTGTTATACCCTTTGGCAACGAAACAAATTGAAATTGATTTAGATGATGGCGTTAAAGTCAATTATGCAAAATTTGGCTCAGCATTAAAGAAAGTGACTGGACTATAGGCGATTTAGAATTATGAGTAGTTTAAATTTTAATACCTCGAATCAGACTTTTAGGCAATTACTGGGTAATGGTCTGACTTATCGTGTCCCTCCTTTTCAGCGTGATTATTCGTGGACTGATGATGAATGGGATGATTTATGGCAAGATATTTTAGGCCTGTTTGAAGACGATGGTGAACCTGCTCATTATATGGGCTATCTGGTATTACAGTCATCGAATAGTAAAGAATTCGATATTATTGATGGTCAACAACGCCTGACGACACTCAGTTTGATGGTTTTAGCTGCACTTGGTCAATTAAAGGACCTGGTTACAGAAGATATTGATGCCGCCCGCAATCAGCAACGTAAAGATAATCTACAAAATAGTTATATTGGTTATATTGATCCAGTATCTCTGGTTCCACGTTCAAAGCTAGTGCTTAATCGCCATAATGATAAATTTTATCAAAACTTTTTAGTGCCGTTAGAGTCGCTACCTCAAAGAAACCTAAATGCATCAGAACATCTGTTACGTAAAGGATTTAGCTGGTTTAAAGAACGCTTAAAAGGCCATTGTGAGCAGCGTGGGGAAGATATTGCTGCATTTATAGATAGTCTAGTAGATAAATTATTTTTTACGGTCATTACCATTACTGATGAACTCAATGCATTTAAGGTATTTGAAACACTAAATGCACGAGGTGTACGCCTTTCTTCTACAGATTTACTTAAAAATTATTTATTTTCAGTGATCAGCAGTGCAGGGATTCATGATAGTGAGTTAAAAGCATTGGAAAATCAGTGGGAGCGTATTGTTGGCGAATTAGGTAATGAAAGCTTTCCTGAATTTTTACGAATTTTTTGGAATAGCCGCCATAAACTAGTGCGTAAACCTGATTTATTTAAAACGATTCGCAAGCGTATCACAACACGGGAGCAAACGTTTGCTTTGCTTAGGGATTTGGGTAAGGCCGCTTCAATTTATGCTGCGCTTAGAAATCCGCATGATGAAATATGGCTTCCTGATGAACGTCAACATTTACAGCAGTTACAAATGTTTAATACGCGTCAGCCGTTAGCGATGTTAATGGCATGTTTTGAGCAATTTTCTGAGCAGGATCGAGCAACTTTTAGCAAAACTTTACGCGCAATAACCGTGACAGCATTTCGTTATAATGTTATTTGTAATCTACAAACCCACGAGCAAGAACGTACTTATAATGATGCAGCTGTTAATGTTTCTAATAAGACTTTAAGTAGCTTGCAAACAGTAGTCGGTTCTTTAAAAGATGTTTACCCTGATGATGCTGTGTTTAAAGCAGCCTTTAGAGAGAAAGCAGTCAGGACAACCAATTCCAGAAATAAAAAAATAGTTCGTTTTATTTTATTTCAGATAGAAAAGCAGGAGTCTGGTCAGGAATTTGAGTTTGAAAGTGCTGTTTATAATTTAGAACATATTTTGCCTGAAAATCCTTCTATAGCATGGGCACATATCGCTGAGCATAATCAGGATAAGTTTGTTTATCGTCTGGGTAATATGACTCCATTAGAGAGTAAAGCAAACCGTAAAATAGGCAATACTAGTTATACTGAGAAAAAATCTACTTTTGCTCGTAGTCGCTTTAAAATTACGCGTGCGATACCAGAGCATTATGAGGAATGGAATGAAGCTAAAATTAATGCCAGGCAAGGGCAGATGGCAAATTTGGCTTCGGCAATTTGGCGTATAGATTTTAATGATTAATCGATTGGGACTAGGTTTTAATGCAAGTTACAGAATTATCTTTAGCTAACTATAGAGGGGCACATTCTCTTACTTTGCAGTTTGATCCAAAACTAAATGTGTTTTTTGGTGTGAATGGTGCTGGCAAGTCAACCGTACTGGATGCTATTGCGATTATGTTGTCATGGACAGTCAGTCGTATTCGTCATGCAGGGGCATCAGGTCGACCTATTGCTGAAATAGACATTAGCAACGGAACACCTCTAGCCACTATTGAGTTGGCGTGTTGTTTTGAACAAAGTGCTTTGCAATGGAAATTAGTCAAAGGTAAAAAAGGCTACGACTTACATGATCAGCGCAGTCAACTATCAGAACTAAGTGAGTATACAAAACAAATTCAAAGTGACTTTGAAGCCAAGACTGAGAGCTTCAACTTGCCCTTATTTGTTTATTACCCCGTTAATCGAAATGAATAATCGAATTGCACTCGCATTATCTAAACAATTTGACCGTCACCGTATTGTTTTTTGGTATGACATTAAGCAAGAGCTACGCAAAGACTTTGAAGCATTGGATATTGAGGGTGTTGAGAAGATAGAACTTAATAACAATGAATTTGCGATTAAATATCAAATATTACGGGAACAACCCGAGCAAAAGTTCTTACTTTATCGTGAGGGTGAGCAACCTAATGACTTAGATAACTGGTTGCTGGATGTACAGCTGGCACATTCAGAGTTTCGTACAGATCAAGTGGCTATATGGTTAGCTGATTTAGAATTGGGTATTGAGTTTTCTGAATTGGTGCAAGCACATGCCGGTTTTTTTCAGGCTGTTAAACGTAAACAAAAGCTTAAGAATTTACTGAATACTGATGACACGGCAGGGTTGATTCGATTAAAAATGCTTGCAGTCTGTACCTCTGCAGAGGCTCGGGTAGATTGTGTTCTGGAAAATCTTTTAGCTGACCTGGCTGAAGGCAAAGATGATAAGTTAAAGTTGCTTACCCGCTGTCAATTGGATGGTTTCTTATGGGAGCAACTAGGTCGTTATTATGGATATTATTGTGATAAGCCTAGCCTTAAAGACTTTACCCTTGAGTTGTTTAAATCCTGTTATGCAATGGGATTGGAAGGTGATGTTCAATTAAGTAATGATGCTTTGGTTTTTCTCAAGCGTTGGAAAGATAGCCGTCAATTTGAAACTGCTTTTGAACAGCTGTCTACTCAAGCGGCTGAGGATTTAAGTATTGAACAAGATTTATCTAAACGTGATTTTAGAGGTATTATAGAGCTGGACTATTTTCGACTCATTGATCAACGTATTATTACTGACTTAGTGCATGCTGTCGTAGCAAGAACGGTGACTAGTGGTGATGTTGCATTGTGGGTTAGGCAAAGACGCTTGAGTCATTGGTACGGTGAATTCAAACATTTGTATGAAGCGATTGATTATGCAGCGCAGTTTATACAGTTAATGGGCGAAATATCACTCACGATGGAGTCTTTGACTGATGGGGTTGAACGATATTGTCAGTCATGGTTTCACCTTGACCAGCACTATCGTAAGTTTATATATCATGTCCGTTGTTCAAATCAGGTTTCGTTAATGGGGAAGCTGGCTGAGGCAATAGAAATTTTGTATTGTAATAATTATTTATTAGCACTAAATGATAGGTGGCAATTATTTGTTGATTCTACCGATAAGTGGAATGCATCTCCTATTCCATTACAAAAGAACTTTTTTGAACGCTACGTTAGACCCTTTTTAAGAAAAGATAAAAAGGTGTATGTGATTATCTCTGATGCATTACGCTATGAGGTAGGTGAAGAGTTTTTAAGTCTAATACGTAAAGAAGATCGGTATGAGGCGAAATTAGAAGCTAACTTGTCTATGTTGCCGAGCTATACCCAGTTAGGTATGGCTGCGTTACTACCTAATACTTCGTTGGCTATTGCTGATAATGATAGTGGTACAGTTTTGGTGGATGGACAATCTTCGCAAGGAACCCAGAATAGAACAAAAATATTAAGAGCTGCTTTAAATGATAAAGCGATAGCCATTAAAGCGAATGCTTTTATGGAGATGCATCGTGATGAAAGCCGTGAACTGCTTAAAGCGAATGATGTTATTTATTTGTATCATAATCGGATTGACCATACAGGGGATAAAATTCAATCTGAAGGTGAAGCGTTTGATGCGGCTGAAAGAACGTTAGATGATTTGATGCGCTTGGTGAAAAGGTTAACGGCAGCCAATGCAAGTAACATTCTGTTAACTGCAGATCATGGGTTTATTTATCAGCATAAAGAGATTGATGAGAGTGATTTTGCGGGACAAGAGGTCACTGGGGAACAAGTTCTGTATCGTGATCGGCGTTTTGTTTTGGGGAAAGGCTTAACACCTAATAATAGCGTTAGACTTTTTCGGTCTAAAGAGCTTGGACTGTTAGGTGATATGGAAGTAGCCATTCCTAAATCTATTAATCGTTTGCGGTTAAGAGGATCTGGGAGCCGTTTTGTACATGGTGGGGCGACATTACAGGAAGTGGTTGTTCCTGTTATACGCATTAATAAAAAACGTCAAAGTGATTTATCTCAGGTTGAGGTGGAAATTTTACGAGGTTCAAGTTCTGTTATTACCTCGGGTCAATTAGCCGTAAGATTTTATCAGGATCAAGCCGTGACTGAAAAACTACAAGCAAGGATATTACGTGCGGGTATTTACACGGAAAGAGGTGATTTAATTTCAGATTGCCACGAATTAAATTTTGATTTTATTTCTGAGAATACCAGGGAACGGGAGTTACAGGTTCGGTTTGTGTTAGCCCGTAATGCTGATGATGTAAACCAGCAGGAAGTTATTTTACGCTTGGATGAAAAACTAGCAGGTACTACTCATTTTAAGGAATATAAATCTTTGCGTTATATGATGCGACGTTCTTTTACCAGTGACTTTGATTTTTAAGTGGGTAGTGTTGATATGAGCGAATTAGATCAAAAAATTAATGAACATTTTGCTGGTCTTGTTGTAAGAAAAGACTTGGTCAAAGCTGTTAAAGGCAATGCTATTGTCCCTTCGTATGTATTGGAATATTTATTAGGCCAATATTGTGCGACTAATGATGAAGCGAGCATTCAAAGTGGCATTGAAACGGTGAAAGATATTTTGCGCAAGCATTATGTACACCGTAATGAAGCAGGATTGATCCGTTCCAATATTAAAGAAAAATGGCGCTATAAGGTTATTGATAAAATTAGTGTTGCTTTGAATGATAAGGAAGGAATCTATGAAGCTACATTTTCCAATTTGGGCATAAAAAAAGTATTGGTCGATTCGGGTACGGTTAAATCGCATCCTAAATTATTAGTCGGTGGAGTCTGGTGTATTGCTGATATTGAATATGAGTTTTCTGAAGATAAAGGGGCTTGCCCTTGGATACTGGCAACTCTAAAGCCCATCCAATTATCACAATTTGATTTTGAACAGTATCTTGAATCAAGAAAATGCTTTAGCTTAGATGAGTGGATTGATTTACTAATACAGAGCATAGGGTTTAATCCTGAGAAGTTTAGTCGACGAAGTAAAATTACCCAGTTAATTCGCCTCATTCCTTTTTGTGAGCGTAACTATAATCTAATTGAACTCGGACCCAAGGGAACGGGGAAGTCTCATATTTATTCTGAATTTTCACCTCATGGGATTTTGATTTCTGGTGGTGAAGTGACTGTCCCTAAATTATTTGTTAATAATTCAACAGGGAATATTGGCTTAGTTGGCTATTGGGATGTTGTAGCTTTTGATGAGTTTGCAGGGAAACAAAAGCGTGTTGATAAGGCTTTAGTCGATATTATGAAGAATTATATGGCTAACAAGACCTTTTCACGAGGCATTGAAATGCTAGGGGCTGAAGCATCTATTGCATTTGTCGGTAATACTCAACATACCGTACCTTATATGCTGAAGCATTCTGACTTGTTTGATGAGCTACCAGAGAAGTTTTATGATTCTGCATTTTTAGATAGAATTCATTTTTACATTCCTGGTTGGGAGGTTGATATTATCCGTGGTGAAATGTTTTCTGATGGTTATGGTTTTGTTGTCGATTATTTAGCTGAAATTCTTCGCTCATTACGGAGTCATGACTACTCTGACCGTTACCAAGAGTACTTTTCTTTATCGAGCGAAATTTCTACGCGGGATAGGGATGGTATTAATAAAACCTTTTCTGGTTTAATGAAAATTTTGTTTCCGCAGGGCGGGGCTTCTAAGGACGAAGTTGAAGAACTATTGAAATTAGCCATTGAAGGTAGGAAGCGTGTTAAAGATCAATTGATGCGTATTGATTCAACCTATTCAGAGGTTCAGTTTAGCTATGTTGACTCTGAAAATAACATTACCCAAGTCACTACTTTAGAAGAACAAGAATATCCTCATTATTATCATAAAGTAGTTGCAACAGGTGATGAAGAGGAGGTTAATGAAGCAAAAGAGGCTACAGAGTCGGTTGTTATTAAAACAGCCGATTTAAAAGAACAGCATTTAACTTACCAGGAAAACCAGCGCGGCGTTTCGTACGACAGCTTGTTTGGAGCTTATTTAAGCGATGTAAAAAAGATTACGGTAACAGACCCTTATATCCGTCTATTTTACCAGTTAAGAAACTTTATGGAATTTCTTGAGACAGTTGTGAAGTATAAAGCTGAAGAAGATGAAGTGGCTGTTCATTTGATCACGACAGAAGATGATTTTAAAAGTGAGCAACAACAAGAGTATTTTGAAAAAATGAAAGAATCTTGTTTGGCAATAGGGGTTAATTTAACCTGGGAATTTGATAGCAGTGGGACAATACATGCTAGACATATCATTACAGACCAGGGCTGGAAAATCTTGCTAGACCGTGGGCTGGATATTTTTCAGAATTATGAAATGAATGAAGCTTTTAGTTTCTCTAACCGCCTGCAGAAATATAGATCTTGTAAGGCTTTTGAGGTGACTTATTTGAAGAGTTTGTGAATTTTTAAGATGATATTAAAGGGAATTATTGATGGCTAAACGATTTATTCAAACTAGGGATCTTCCTAAAACACTTTGGTGTAATGATTCTAAGGTTATGTCTTTGCCTGCAATGTTGGTTGAGCAATGGAAAAAATTATTAGAGGTAAATAATTTAGATGACATGGCGCTTACGGAAGCAGAAAAAGGCTTTGTTGGTGGGATAACTAAAGAGGATACGGATAAACATTTAGCATGGCGTTACAACGGCTCTTGTAGTCGAATAATTCTATCCTTGTTAGACCCACACCACGATTTATCTGAAGTTGCTGATACATATGCTTCTATTTTTTCAGGTAATGAAGTTTTTCTAGCGGATTTACCTTGCGGTTCTGGTGCTGCGAGTATAAGCATTCTAAGTACACTTGCCGAATTGAGAAAGGAAGGCGTTGTTCCAAGATTGCCGTTAAAGGTAGTGATTGTTGCTGGTGAAATATCAGAAACAGCTCGCGAGTATTATGAATATCAGCTAGAAGCTTTGAAACCGCTGTTAGAAGAGCAAGCCATCTGGATTGAATATAAATTAGTACATTGGAATGTATTAGATCCAATATGTACAGCTAACCTTACCCAAGAGTTGATTCTTAAAAGTCAGAATTGTAATACCAGATTATTACTAATAAGTAATTTTACGGGGTTTCTTGAAGCGAGCAACAACTGGACCTTAGCTAAGGTTCAACTTGATCAAATATTTTTACATAGCCGGGACAAGCAGAGTGCCGCTATTTGGATTGAACCTCAGAAAAAAAAGGTAATCCCTTTTATGAAGAAGCTTACGACTTGGTTTTATCACTTATTTGATTCCGTATTGAATTTTCCGAATGCTGATAAAGATATTTACGCCACTACGGAATCAAAATGCAAACAAGCAATTAAGGACGGCATGTTTCCCGTTCGATTAACAGTTGTAAGGTTTAATCTACCACAGGGAAAGTCTTAATGAGTGATTCAATATTAGCCATTAAGGCACTTAATCAATACCGCAAACGTGATGTGATTCCATATCTTGGCTTACGTTACTACCTTGATAATATAAGTGCCCGTCGAGATAGATGGATACAAGAAATCTCTTGTTCCCTTGTACAAAAACAGAGCAATACTGCTTATATTAAAACATACCATTTTAAAGAGGAAAGCAATGATGGTAGTTATATTCATCGGGATATTTACCTTCCTACTCCTAATGAAGCATTAGCTGAAACGGCTTTACTAAATGAATTATCTAAACTACAAGTATTCAAATCTCAACCCTATGTCTATAGTTATTATTTTGCTGATACAACCGATAAAGTTGGAGTATTTAAGCCCTATTTTAATGGGTTAAAAACTAGGCAAAAAGCGATAGCACAAGCCTGTCACGATACAAGTGATAAAATCGTTTTGTATACTGATATTAAGAAGTTTTATCCAAACATTCAAGCTGAAGATGCATTAACGGTCTGGAAGGAATATTCTGAAAAATCTAGGCTATCAGAAGAATATATTCAACTGGGAGAGAAGCTTTTAGTTAATTATAAGACTGTATGTGATCAGGATGCGAGTGCAGGTAAAGGCATTCTTACAGGCCCTTTATTTAGTCATGTTATAGCTAATTTGTTATTGGATAAAATTGATAAGGAAATGTATCAATTAACCAGTGGTAAATATTGGCGATATGTTGATGATATTACCTTGTTAGGTTCTGAAGATGAGGTTTTAAATTGGAGAGAAAAATTACAGGAACTACTTGATGAACTTGGGTTAAAGTTACATAGCGGAGAAAAGGATTTTAGGCTTAGCAGTGATGATTGGTTGGACAGTGAGAATGATTTTGAATCATCCATGGGTATCAAGTGGGTTTCATTAATTGCTGATACAAAACGGTTCTTGATAGCAAACCCTAGCCATTCTAATGTCGGGAAGCTTACAAGAGCATTTAGAGATAAAGATATTCGGTTGCCATTATTAGACTATTCGCAGGCGGTTAAGGAATCCCATTATTTACAGAGGTTTAAAGATTGGGTTAATGCTTACAGTATGAATAATTGGTCTTTGAAGAAGGTTAAACGTATTGATATTGAACATTTATTATGTTCGGCTGAAATTGCTAAGAAATCATTACAAAAAGAACTAAATGAATTGCTTGGCAGACCAGTCCCACAGACTCCATATGAAAGAAAACGACGTATACCTAAATTACGTTTTCTTTCGGGAAGATTGCTTTTTCTTGTCAATAGAGAAGAGCTTAAGATGTTGGCTAAAAGGTTATCTGATTACCCAGAGCTCAGTCTTTTAATTCAAGTCATGTTAGCAGTTGCGACTCGTGATGTTACTGAAATTTTAAAAATGGGTTCAAATGCCACTCAAGCAGCTGCCCAGCTTCTTAGAGTAAGAGATGATCCCGTAACATTTAATATAAAAATAATGGATGATATTATTGATCAGTCCCTCGCTATTCTTAGTTTTAATAGTATTAAATATCAATGTAATGATGAGCAGCAGCCTTCTGAGTTGCGACAGTTTTCTTTGGCACATAATCAATCTAAGTTAATGAGTTCTGAGGATGGCTTTATTCAGGAAATAGCATGTTTACATGGTATAGGAGAGACTAGGCATTCAAATCTATTAGATCAAGCGTTTGACCGTGATGAAGAGTTGGCTTTGGATGTAATTAATCAATTGCAGAACTCTAGTCATTGCTGATTAATGAACCTCTTAATTTCTACGATTCCTATATCAACGCACAAAACTTCATCGAGTATCTGTAGGATAATTTGGAATGGCTTTTAATAGGTTTAAATTGTGTGATCTCTTATTATATTGGCTAATAGTTTGGTTGGTAATGCCCTATGTCTATCATGCTCTCATGGGATATTATTACGTGGTTAAAGAATTGAATAAAGTGTATTGATAAAAAATATGGCTATAATTATGGCCATACTCTGCTCGTCATTACTAATGAGGCCATCATCCTGAAGGTGGTTTCGGAAACTTAATCGCATTGCCACTGCAATATCAAGCCAGGCAAGCGGGTAATAGCCTCTTTGTAGATGATCAATTAAAACCTTATTCAGATCAGTGGACATTTTTGTCTCAGCTGGAGACTATGTCGGGGCACGAACTGCAGAATGTTCTTGAACGTATTAATCCTAGCCATATGAATTCTATTGGTGAAATAAAACCATGGGAGCAGGGGGCAATAATAAAACCAACCGTTATTGAAAACTGCCCGACACAAGTAATCATTACTTTGGCCAATCACCTGTATATTAAATTGGATAAGCTACCATCAATATTGATTGCAGGGCTAAAACGTTTAGCCAGCTTTTCTAATCCTGTCTTTTTTAAAACGCAAGCTTTACGTTTTTCCACGCATGGAATACCGAGGTATATTAGTTGCGCACGTATTGAGCAAGATTATTTATCATTACCCCGAGGCTGTTTAGATGAAATTATTGCCTTATTTGAACAGCAATCCATTCAAATAGAGTTTGATGATAAGCGGCAGAGTGGGCAACTTTTAAAGTCATTGAAATTTAATGGTACCTTAAGAAAAGAGCAGACTAAAGCTGTTAGAGTCATTGCTAAGCATGATACTGGAGTTTTACATGCACCAACCGCTTTTGGGAAAACAGTCACTGCGATTGGGGTTATTGCTAAAAGAAAGGTGAATACCTTGATCTTGACGCATAGTCGACAACTTCTCGATCAATGGCAGCAGCGATTAACGGCATTTTTAGAGGGGGCAGATATTGGTGTTATCGGTGGAGGTAAGAAAAAACCAACAAGGTACATTGATGTTGCCACCTATCAAAGCTTGATTGATAAAAAAGATAATACAGTTAATCCAATCATTCAAGAATATGGACAAGTGATTATAGATGAATGCCATCATATTTCAGCACCACGTTTTGAAATGGTACTCAACGAAGTTAGAGCTAAATATGTCTTGGGATTGACAGCAACGCCTGAGAGGCAAGATGGACATCAAAAGATTATCTTTATGTTAGCAGGCCCTATTCGGCATAAAGTTAAAATTGATCACGCTTCCAAATTTGAACAACGTGTTGTTGTGTCGCAATTTGAGTATCAACCACCTGCAAGTCTAAGTCACTCAGAAAGTAGACCTCATATTGCAGATGTTTATACCTGGCTTGCAGAGAACCAAGAACGCAGTGACCTCATTATTGCCGATGTGACAGAAAATATTAAACAAGGAAAGCATCCTTTGGTACTTTCTGAAAGACGTGAGCATGCTGAACGGCTTAATCAACTATTAATGAATAAAGGCTTCAAGACAGTGATTCTTAGAGGTGCTATGCGAGTTAAAGAACGGAAAAAAGCAAATGAGCAATTGGCTCATGCACAAGTTATAGTGGCCACAGGGAAATATATAGGTGAGGGTTTTGACCTCCCGAGATTAGATACACTATTTCTAGCGATGCCCATTTCATGGAAAGGAACTTTAGCGCAATATGCAGGTAGAATACATCGCGAATCAGAAGGTAAAGAGTTGGTGACGATATTTGATTACGTAGATTCATCACTGCCGATGTTGCAACGGATGTATCTAAAGCGAGAAAAAGGTTATAAGGTTATGGGGTATAACGTTAGTTAGTTTGTCTGAGAGTAGGTAGGTTTGTTGAGAAAGTAATGGTATAACCAATCAATGATTTAATGATAAAAATTACTTTGTAGCATTATGCTACAATTGTTGTATTGGTTTTTATTTAGAGGATACAATTATGGCTAAAGCATTATCCCCCGTTCGCTTGCAAAATGATTTAATGCAGGCAGCAAAGCTGACTGGGGAACGGTTTCATCGTAGTACTGCTGAACAAATCGAATATTGGGCAGATATTGGTAGAAAGGTATCTAAAGTGCTAGACCCTGATACGCTAATATCAATTTCAACAGGGCTGACTCAAGTAAAAGTGGAGCCTATTTATGGAACCCCAATTGATCCTAAAGATGTTTTTAATTCGCTAGAAACCCAACGGCAGCAAGGAACATTAAGGAAAGCAGTAACAGATAGTGCCTTGAAATATCAATCGTCAATAACTCAACCAGGATATTTAGAACGAATTGATCAGAAGGGTAATGTTTCTGTAGGTCAATTTAAAAATGGTGAATTTGTAACTGTTGATGAGCTTACGTCTTGAGTGAACGGAAGCAGTTATGGATTCTGGCAGGTGGTAACGGTGCAGGAAAAAGTACTTTTTATCGAACGCAACTCGCTCCATTAGGTTTACCCTTTGTAAATGCAGATATACTGGCGAAAGAGTTATATCCACAAGCACCTGAAGAGCATAGTTATGATGCTGCTAAACTGGCAACAAAAATACGTTTTCAACTCCTGCATGAAGGGAGGAGTTTCTGTTTTGAAACAGTATTCTCTCATCCATCAAAAATTGATTTTGTTGCTCAGGCGAAAACATTAGGTTATGAGATTATATTGGTATTTATTCATCTTGATACAGTTTCTCTAAATCAAGCGCGTGTTGCACAGCGACTTAGTGAAGGTGGTCATAATGTCCCTGATGAAAAAGTAGCCAGTAGAATTCCCAGATTACTACAAAATATTAAAAATACACTACCACTATGCGATCAGGTTCGTATCCTTAATAACTCTAAAATTGATAGTCCGTTTGAACAAGTGGCTGTTATTCGTAATGGCCAAAAAATGCAGCAGGAAATAGCTTTACCTGGTTGGGCTAAAGAGTTACTAGAAGATTATTTATAGGTCTATAGTAGCAGAGTAAAACATTACAATAGAAAGTAAGATCTAATAAATATTTAGTCTCTAACGTATTAATTCCGACTTGCATCAATAACGTGTTGTGTCCGTTGTTCTCGATGTTCATGCAACACTTCTACAGAATTCTGATTAACTTTATAGGGTTTAAAATTAAGAGTTTTTTTCAGTGCTTGTTGTTTATGCTTGTCTAATTCTATTTTCAAATCATCATCAATGGTAGTGCTAAGTCTTTGCATTTTTACCACCTGAAATTATGTATTTAGTAACACTATGCTATCAAGATTAACCTTGTTGAGTATCCAAGTAAAGCTGTCTTCTGTGTGCTGCTGTTTTGGTTGAGGAGCATGGGGTTTTAATTCCCAGTCTCTAAAATTGCTGGAAGCCAGCGCACAGGGGGTTTTACTACGTAAAAACTACGAGAATCGATACGCTAATGAGTGACTTTTAACTACTTTGAACAACTTTAGACTTATGTTAAACTATTGATTACATGGAGTTTTAAAGAGTTTGAGATAGTCTTCTCAGTATTCATAACCCCGAGGTCCCAGGTTCGATCCCCGGTATCGCCACCAATTTATATAAGCAACTGATAAACAAATATATTTTATTTTAGGTTCGATACTGAGCCACTTTGGTGAGACACTGCCGAGGTTATCATGTCTTATTACCTAAAGTATTTACTGACTGAGCTACCCAAGCTGGGTAGGCATTATGAGCCAGAGGCATTGGATCAATTTTTACCTTGGAACTTGGTTGGAAAAATTAAGCCTTTAAGGTAAGTGGGAGTTTGTTTAGGTGGGGAGAATAGACGCTTACGATATTTCACTAACAATTTCATCAATAGAGCAAGAAAAAGTGGATACTTGGCAGGATTTATTTTGCATAGATACTCGATATATAAGTACCCACGTAAAATTAATTTAACAAAAACAACTGTCATTCCTGCGTGC
>CAYYNM010000039.1:0-13530 GCA_964472945.1 uncultured Methylomarinum sp.
CAGAAGATACTTATTCCATTATAGGTGTCACGGACTTACGGGTTGCTGTACTAGTTAGTTTTACAATATTATTTATATTTTATCAATAATTTGCTGAGGTGTGATATTGACTAAACAGTTGGTGTGCTCTAATGGACACTTTCTTTTAAAGCAAGGTGAGCATTCCATATTTAGGCTAATTATTTTGGCTTTAGTGGATATTGGCGGGGTAAAAAGAGGGTCTGATGAACCATAAATAGCAATTAAATTTTTATTTAAAGCGGCCGCAATATGCATTAAACCAGAGTCATTACTGATAACTGTATTTGCTAGTGCCAAGAGATCAATTGCTTCACTAATATTGGTTTTTCCTGCTAGATTAATACAATTATTATTAGCAAGTTGGTTAATTTCTTCAGTTACAGGACTATCTTTTTTTGACCCTAATAATAGAACTTGCCAGCCTTGTTGTAACTTTGTTTTTGCGACTTCTGCATAATGGGCGGCAGGCCAGCGTTTTGCTGCACCAAATTCTGCTCCTGGGCATAAAGCAAGTATTTTATCGTTAGATTTTAATAAAAACTTTCTACTAAGCAGTTGCTGTTGTTTTTTATTTACTTCAAGCCGCGGTATTGGACAATCTGGAACCGTGTTTATATTTGCATTATTTGCTAATGCAACAAATCTTTGAACGGTTTGGGTTAAAAATAATTTATCTAAGCGTCTAATGTCATTAATTAAGCCCCACCGGCTTTCTCCAATATAAGCTGTTCTTAATGGAATTTTAGCGACAAAAGGGATAAGTGCAGATTTCCAGGTGTTAGGGAGTAAAATAGCGTGGTCATAATGCCGGGTACGGAGTTCTTTTCCGAGCTTTATGCGTTCAAACAAACCCAATTGGCCTCTAGCTAGGGCTGGCATAGCTAAGGCATTAGACACCTCAGGCATTCTTTCTAATAAAGCGTATGTCCAGGTAGGGGCTAAAACATCAATCTGACAGTCTGGGGTGAGTTGTTTTAGGCGAATAAATAGACTTTGCGCCATAACCATATCGCCCACCCAAGAAGGACCGAGGACTAAGATTTTTACTGGTGGGGACATATTTTATTTAAAATGAGTTGCTGTGTTAAATATTCAGTACTTTTAGTGACTAAACCCTTTGAATGAGAAAGAATCGGGGACTTGTTCAATTTGGAAAATTCGATTGGGCATCCGAGTATTAAATTTTTTCTCTTTACCATTTAAATCACGCTCTCTCAGGTTAAAAGTGTTGCAGTCTGCTATTAAGTGTGATTTTCCACCAGGCATTTCGTAAGCATCTTGGACCCATTTTACAGGGTAGAGTGAGTTGGTTCCTTGTATACGGTCAATCAATTTAAAGTTATGATCGTAAATTAATACTTCACCTTTTCTGGAGTTAGATAGCATATATCCGCGTGAATGTTTACGAATATGATGTGCTCCGTTTAAGTTGCTAATGACAACTTCATGTTCTAATGTTTGCTTATCAATGCGTACTAATAAACCTTGATAAAACAAGATAGTTAAAACTTTGCTTTCATCATAAGGATCAACAATTGCAGAGTTCATATGTGTTGTTTGAAACTTTCCAGAATAGCATTTAGTACGGTGATCCATTTGCTTGTCGAGAGTTCTAATTGAACCGTCTCCATAAGCATTAGGGTAACCATTTTCGGTTGCCCACCATGACCAGATTACGTCACCCTTAAAATCAACTTCTAAAAGCGTGTCAATACCACTGGCAGTGACTAATAAGCCATTTTTTGTACGGCGTAAGGATCTTAGTTGAGTAAATAATGGGTTGCGTATTTCTAAGTCTATTTCACCTTTGCTATTGAGTCGGGCAATATGTTCATCGCCAGCAACCCCATCTTCGGCACAGGGTAGACCACAAATAAAATATAAACCTTCCCCTTCAACATAGTGCATACCGAAAGGTTTGGTAGGGTATATTTCGTCTAAAAGTTTAATTTTACCTAATTCGCCTAAATGTTCTAATAATTGAAGTTTCCCACCTGGCTCTCCTTTAAAAACCTCATTAGAACGGTCTTTACCTTTTATAATTCTTTCAAGTCTAAACTTTGCGTAATCCCAGTTGGTTTGTGGGTACGATATAACAAATCTCATTGAAAACCTTTAGTTTAAGTGGTGGTGAAAATTTCTCATGGCTCTTAATAAAACGCAACTTATGATTGTAGAGCGGACTAAAGTCCGCTCTACAAAGTCTTAGTCTTTATTTTTAATCAAGCTGTGGTTTGTATATAGCTATGAAATTTTTTAATAATATACTAAATGTGCGTAGTATAACAAAGTTGTGAAAGCTAATATTTAAGAACTTAAAGCAACAAAAAAGGACTTAGATCTTTCTATGCCCTTTTTTGTTTTTCAATTTAGCGTTTAAGTTTACCCTGTAATATTTTATTTACTTCTCCAGGGTTGGCTTTACCTTGGCTCACTTTCATCACCTGGCCAACAAAAAAGCCAAATACTTTATCTTTACCGCTTAAATATTGCTCAACCTGAGCTGGGTTGTCAGTAATAATTTTATCAATAATGGCTTCAATAGCACCACTATCGGTAATCTGCTTAAGCCCTTGCTGGTCAATCACTTCGTCAGCTGTTAAATCACTTTCCCATAAGGCATCAAAGACCTGTTTGGCAATTTTTCCTGAAATTGTGCTATCAGCAATACGCTTCAGCAAGCCTGCTAAACGCTCTGCACTAATTGGTGAAGCAGTTATTTCAAGGTTTGCTTTATTTAAAGCACCAAGAAAATTACCGCTAACCCAGTTGCTACAAAGTCTGGGTTCACAACTCGACTGCTTGACCACTGTTTCAAAAAAATCGGCTAATTGACGTGATGAGGTTAGAATCGTTGCGGTTTCATTATCTTGGTCGTATTGAGCAATAAAACGTTGTTTTTTGACGCTAGGTAGTTCGGGTAAATCTGCTTTAACCTGAGCTCTTAGTTCGTCGCTGATTTCAACGGGCAATAAATCAGGGTCGGGGAAATAACGGTAATCATTAGCTTCTTCTTTACTACGCATAGAGCGCGTTTCATTTTTATCAGCATCATACAAACGAGTTTCTTGTACCACTGTGCCACCCGCTTCAATTAAATCAATTTGTCTTTCAACTTCAATATTAATAGCTTTTTCAACAAATTTGAAAGAGTTGATGTTTTTTAATTCTGCTCTAGTTCCATATTCTTGTTGGCCTTTTGGGCGAACAGAAACATTGGCATCACAACGGAATGAGCCTTCTTGCATATTGCCGTCACAAATCTCTAAATAACGAACTAATTCATGAATCATACGCATATAGGCAACGGCTTCTTTAGCTGAACGCATATCAGGTTCTGACACGATTTCTAATAAAGGTGTGCCTGCACGGTTTAAATCAATACCGGTTAGGCCGTGAAAGTCTTCGTGTAATGATTTGCCTGCATCTTCTTCTAAATGTGCACGGGTTACACCAATGCGTTTAGTTTTACCGTCAACTTCAATATCTAAATGGCCTATACCGACAATAGGGTGATCCATTTGACTGATTTGATAGCCTTTGGGTAAATCAGGGTAAAAATAGTTTTTTCTGGCAAATACAGAATAATCTGCTACTTCAGCTTCAATTGCCATACCAAATTTAACCGCCATACGAACAGCTTCTTTATTGAGTACAGGCAGTACGCCAGGCAAACCTAAGTCAACGGCGCAAGCTTGTGTGTTGGGTTCAGCGCCATAGGCTGTTGAGGCGGCAGAAAATATTTTTGATTTTGTTGCCATTTGGGCGTGAATTTCTAAGCCAATTACTGTTTCCCATTCCATCATATTCTCCTTATTCAAAACCTTTGGGTGTTTGTGTATGCCAGTCTGTCACTTGCTGATATTGGTGAGCAATATTTAATAGGTGGTCTTCAGTAAAATAATTACCTATCACCTGTAAACCTACAGGTTTATTATTTACAAAGCCTGCAGGTAATGACATGGCTGGTAGGCCTGCCAAGTTAATCGCTATGGTATAAATATCTGCTAGATACATTTCAATAGGGTCGCTGGTTTTTTCTCCTATACCAAAAGCAGTAGAAGGTGAAACGGGGCCCATTAATACGTCAACTTCAGAGAGTGCTTTGCTAAAATCTTCAGATATTAAGCGACGAATTTTTTGAGCCTTAATATAATAAGCATCGTAATAACCTGCTGATAGAGCATAAGTTCCCATTAAAATACGGCGTTTTACCTCTGCTCCAAAAGCCTCGCCCCGAGAGCGAATATATAAGTCATTCAGGTCGGCTGGGTCATCACAGCGATAACCAAAACGTACACCATCATAACGCGATAGGTTAGCAGAGCACTCAGCTGAGGCAATAACGTAATAAGCTGGAATTGCTAATTTCATATTGGGTAATGAAACTTCTTTAACCTCCGCACCCAGTTTTTTATATTCATTAACCGCTGTTTCTATTGCTGAGGCAATAGCATTGTTTAAGCCGTCACCAAAGAACTCTTTAGGTAAGCCTATTTTTAATCCTTCCAGGCTGTTATTTAATCCAGCCGAATAGTTAGGAACTTCTCTGTCTACACTGGTTGAATCTTTAGTGTCAAAGCCTGCCATAGTTTGCATTAAGATAGCTGCATCTTCAGCAGATCTGGCCATAGGTCCCCCTTGGTCCAAGCTGGATGCAAAGGCAATCATGCCATACCGAGAAACACGTCCATAAGTTGGCTTTAAACCTGTAATGCCACATAAGGATGCAGGTTGACGAATTGAACCGCCGGTATCTGTGCCTGTTACCGCAGGTGATAAGCGAGCGGCGACTGCAGCCGCTGAGCCACCTGAAGAACCGCCTGGAACAGTGCTGGTATCCCAGGGGTTTTGTACGGCACCGTAAAAACTGGTTTCATTGGATGAGCCCATAGCAAATTCATCCATATTTAATTTGCCGAGTGTTATGGCACCCGCAGCATTAAATTTTTCAATCACGGTGGCATTGTAGGGCGCAATAAAGTTATCCAACATTTTTGAACCGCAAGTTGTTTTAATGCCTTGGGTACAAAAAATATCTTTCTGGGCGATAGGAATACCGGTTAATAAACCAGCATCAGCGGATGCTAGTTGCGTATCGGCTCTTTTAGCTTGTTGTAAAGCATAGTCTTCAGCCACAGTGATAAAGCAGTTAAGCTGTTGATGTTTTTTAATTCTGTCGAGATACGCCTGAGTGAGCTCTAAGCTGGAGTACTCTTTTTCGCGCAGCCCTTTAGCCAGTTCTGTAATGGTTTTGTTGTGCATGATTATTCCGTTAGTCGAGAACTTTAGGGACGAGGTATAAACCCACTTCTGTTTGAGGGGCTAAGGCCTGAAAGTGATCTCGTTGATTTGTTTCTGTTGCGACATCAGGGCGCAAGCGTTGCATTTGATCCATAGGGTGAGCCATTGGTTTGATATCGTCGGTATTTATTTCACCCATTTGAGTCATTAAATCTAACATATTGGATAAATCGCTAGCATAAGCATCAATATCAGATTCATCAATGCCTAGTCTTGCCAGGTAGGCAATTTTTTTCACTTCGTCGGTTGTTAGCGACATTTTTAACTCCATTTGTTACTTTTTTTAAATATGATACTTTATATCTTGCTCAAATACCCACTAGATTGTTAAAGTAGTAAAATTTATATCGCTAAGGATACTGTAAAAGATGTTTAAAAGACTCCGCGGGCTTTTTTCTAATGATTTATCAATTGATTTAGGTACCGCTAACACCCTGATTTATATTCCTGGACAAGGCATTGTTCTGAATGAGCCATCTGTTGTGGCCATTAAGGAAGATAGGATTAGAGGAGCCAAAACAATTGCTGCTGTTGGGACGGATGCAAAAATGATGTTGGGTCGCACCCCAGGAAATATTACTGCTATTCGTCCTTTAAAAGATGGGGTTATTGCTGATTTTGCAGTGACTGAGCGGATGCTTCGTTTTTTTATTGAAAAAGTGCATGAAACGAAATTATTACGTCCAAGTCCACGTATATTGATTTGTGTTCCTTGTGGATCAACACAAGTAGAGCGTCGGGCCATTCGTGAATCTGCTGCAATGGCCGGAGCAAGAGAAGTTTATTTAATTGAGGAGCCAATGTCTGCAGCTGTGGGTGCAGGGCTGCCTGTTGATGAAGCGCATGGTTCTATGGTGCTAGATATTGGTGGTGGAACTTCTGAAGTTGCGGTTATCTCATTAAATGGTATCGTGTATTCAGCATCAGTCAGAATCGGTGGTGATCGCTTTGATGAGGCTATTATCAATTATGTGCGTAGAAATTATGGCACATTGATTGGAGAAGCGACAGCGGAAACCATTAAAAAAGAAATTGGAACGGCTTACCCTGGCAGTGAAGTAAAAGAGATTAAAATTACAGGTCGTAATTTAGCAGAAGGTGTACCTCGTAGTTTTTCTTTGAATAGTAATGAGATTTTAGAGTCTTTGCAAGAACCTTTGTCAGGTATTGTAGGGGCAGTAAAAGTTGCTTTGGAGCAAACTCCGCCAGAATTAGGTGCCGATGTGGCTGATCGAGGGATTGTATTAACAGGGGGTGGTGCATTATTAGCCGATATTGATCGATTAATTGCTGAAGAAACAGGGTTGCCGGTTTATATTGCCGATGACCCCTTAACTTGTGTAGCAAGAGGGGGTGGGATGGTGTTAGAAATGCTAGACGAGAAAGGTCTTTCTGCTTTTTCATTAGAATAAATTAAATTGATGTTGAGCCACGCTGGCTAGACTTGTGTCTGGCCATTTTTGTTTTAGGAATAAGTAAGTTACACCTGTTCCTGAGTTTGTAATTTGTGTGTTTTTTATCAACGGAGCCTGTTATAAAACTTTTATTTGCTTCTGGTCCTTCACTTAATACGCGGTTGTTGATTGTTGTACTCCTTTCGGTCGTATTGCTGGCTATTGATCATCGTAGTTCTAAAATGGACAATACACGATCAATTTTATCGGTACTGATTTATCCTGTTCAGCGTTTAGTTAGCTTGCCTGTGGAATGGGGTGAGCAGCTTAAAAATACAGTTGTATCCTATAGCGCCTTAAAAAAAGAAAATGCTGCGTTAAAAGAAAAACAGTTAATTGATAATATTAAACTGTTAAAACTAGCCTCATTGGAAAATGAAAATATTCGGCTTAGAGGCTTGTTAGAAAATTCATTTAAACTGGGTGAGCAAGTGTTGGTTGCCGAATTATTATCTGTTAATCTCGTGCCTTATGAGCATGTTATGGTAGTTAATAAAGGCTCTCGCTTTGGCGTACATAAAAAACAGGCTGTTATAGATGCCAATGGTGTGGTGGGGCAGGTGATTCGCTCACTCCCTTTAAGCTCGGAGGTTATGCTAATAACAGATCCTAACCATGCGATTCCTGTGCAGGTCAATAGAAATGGTTTACGAACTATTGCTATTGGTAGTGGTCAATTAGATCGATTGAATTTACCTTTTTTACCTAATAATGCTGATATTGTTGCTGGAGATTTACTGGTAAGCTCTGGGTTAGGCGGAACCTTTCCTCAGGGTTACCCTGTTGCAGTGGTCGATAAAGTGACCGCTCAACCTAATAAACCTTTTGCTAATATCTATGCAACACCCAAAGCCAAGTTAGATAGAATTCGGGAACTATTAATCGTTTGGAGTGATTCAACACCGGTTCCTCTATCAACGCCCAAAGTAGCAACTGATAACAAAGTAAATGAATAAGAATCAGTACAGTAAGCGATATTTTTTAACCTTGCTTATGGCTATGTGTTTGAATATATTACCCTTATCTAATGACATTAAAGCGTTAAACCCTGATTGGGTTTTATTGGTTTTAATTTATTGGACTCTTGCCGTGCCCGAACGGGTCGGCGTTTTTAATGCTTGGGTGTTGGGTATTCTTGTTGATGTGCTGACGGGGAGAGTTTTTGGTATGCATGGGTTAATTTATGCATTAGTTAATTTTACCTGTATAAAGTTTCACCGACAGTTAAGACATTACCCAGTGTTACAACAAGCAATATTTGTTTTTGTTTGTTTGCTGTTTGCGCAGGTTTTAGTTTTTTGGATTGAAAATGTTCAAGGTTCAATGGGCTTAACATGGCTTTTCTGGATGCCCGTCTTTACGGGGACAATTTGCTGGCCTTTTGTTTTTGCTGGCTTACGTTGGGTTCGCATATTGGGGCATATTGACTAAATTATGCATCGACATTATTCAATGAAAGACCCCTTAGCTGAGAACCGTATGTTTCTCAGTCGAACGGTTGCTGTTTTTGCTATTGTTTTATTATTGATGTGTGGGCTTGTTGGTCGTCTGATTTATTTACAGGTAGCGGGTCATGAACATTATTCAACGATGGCAAAATCAAATCGCATTAAAGTGGTACCATTGCCCCCCACTCGTGGAATTATTTATGATAGGCATGATCGAGTTTTAGCTGAGAATATCCCTTCCTATAGTTTGGAGCTGATTCCAGAACAAATTGAAAATTTGGATGAAACTTTACAGCGCTTACAAAAATTACTCGATATTTCTGATGAGAAAATAGCTCAGTTTTTAAAACACAAACATCAATCGAAACGGTTTGACAGTATTCCTTTATTATTACGAATGAGTGATGAAAAGGTAGCAAAATTTGCAGTCGTTCGGCCGTATTATCCGGGTGTTGATGTACATGCACGGTTAGTTAGACATTACCCTTATAAAGATTTAACCTCACACGTTGTTGGTTATGTAGGCAGAATTAATGAAAAAGAATTAAAAAGCCTTCCTGTTTCAGAATATAGAGGAACGCACCATGTGGGAAAGATCGGTATAGAGAAAACTTACGAATCTCAATTACATGGTAAAACGGGGTATTCAGAAATTGAAACAAATGCACAAAGGCGTGCAGTAAAAACCGTTTCAGCAGATGACCCAGTACCGGGTAAAAATTTACATTTAACTTTGGATGTTGACCTGCAAAAAACGGCTTATGATGCCTTGGAAGGGCATAATGGTGCGGTGGTTGCGATAGAAATTAAAACCGGTGAAGTTTTGGTTCTTGCCAGTCGCCCAGGGTTTGATCCAAATCCCTTTGTTTATGGAATTAGTAGCAAAGCATATCACGCGTTGCAACAATCAGATGCACAACCTTTGTTTAATAGAGCATTAAGAGGGCAATACCCACCTGGTTCAACCATTAAACCCTTTATTGCTTTGGCGGGACTTGAAAATAAGGTGACGGAGTTCCATCATAAATTATTTTGTCCAGGGTATTATCAACTTCCAAAGATCAAACATAAATATCGTGACTGGAAGACTTGGGGGCATGGACCTGTGGATATGAATGATGCAATTACGCAGTCTTGTGATGTTTATTTTTATAATTTAGCAAGAAATCTAGGTATAGAAAGGATACATGATTTTTTACAAAAATTTGGATTTGGTGAAAAAACAGGGATAGATTTAGTCGGTGAAAAGGCTGGACTGTTACCTTCCAAAGCGTGGAAAAGAAGAGTTAAAAAACAGCCCTGGTATCCAGGAGAAACTTTAATTACAGGGATAGGGCAAGGTTTTTTGCAAGTAACGCCTTTGCAGTTAGCTAGAGCCACTGCAACCCTGGGAAATAAGGGCCATGTTGTTACCCCTTATTTAGTGGATAAAAATTATCATTTCAAGGCTGGCAGAGTAAACCCAGATGAACAAATAAAGTTGGATGAACAAAACGTAGATGATGTTATTTCTGCGATGGTCAATGTCGTACATGGTGCAAGAGGGACGGCAAGAAGGCTAAAGAAAGGAATTAATTATCAAATTGCAGGGAAAACCGGAACAGCGCAGGTTTTTACGGTTAAACAAGAAGAAAAATATAATAAAGATGAAGTAACTTTGAAGAATAGAGATCATGCCTTGTTTATTTCTTTTGCCCCAGCAGCTGATCCACAAATAGCGGTAGCGGTGGTAGTTGAAAATGGTGGGCATGGAGGCTCCGTAGCCGCCCCTATTGCAGGAAAGATAATGAAGCAGTATTTGATGCCTGAGGTGGAAACAGTTGATGAAAAATGAAACCAGGAGTGAACAGTTTCACCCCCCCTCGGTGATAGGGACTTTACTACGAAAATTACATGTTGATATCCCCCTTTTTATTGGTCTGGTGTTAGCGTGTTCTTTAAGTTTTTTAATATTGTATAGTGCGAGTGGGCAGGATATAGCTGTATTGATAAGACAAGCCGCTCGAATAGGGCTGGCTTTTTTCTTAATGATTGTTTTGGCCCATATAGAGCCTCAACAGTTTCACCGCCACTCTGCCAAATTATATACTTTAGGGGTGGTATTACTCCTTGCTGTTTTGATTTTTGGCATGGTGGGAAAAGGTGCTCAGCGTTGGTTAAATTTTGGCTTTTTTCGGTTTCAACCTTCAGAAATGATTAAAATCACCACGCCTATGATGATAGCCTGGTTTTTATCGGGTTACACTTTGCCGCCTAAAGCAAAGCAATTATTTATGGCTGCTCTACTGATTATTATTCCTACCGTTTTAATTGCCAAACAGCCGGATTTGGGTACAGCACTATTAGTCGCAAGTTCGGGTACGGCGGTCATCTTTTTTGCCGGTTTATCATGGCGGTTTATGGCGGCAACTGCTCTTGTACTAGCGGGACTAACTCCTGTGTTATGGCACTTTATGCGAGAGTATCAAAAAGCCAGGGTGTTAACCTTTTTAAACCCTGAAGCAGACCCTTTGGGTAGAGGCTACCATATTATTCAATCTAAAATAGCGATAGGTTCAGGTGGCCTGCATGGTAAAGGTTGGTTAGGCAGTACCCAATCTAATCTAGACTTTTTACCAGAAAGCTCGACTGATTTTATTTTTGCTGTTTTTGCGGAAGAGTTTGGCTTATCAGGTTGTCTGGGTTTGTTAGTTCTTTATTTATTGATTATAAGCCGCTGTTTGTATATTGCAGTACAAGCACAAGACACCTATAGTCGCTTATTAGCAGGTAGTTTAACTTTTACCTTTTTTGTCTATGTATTTGTTAATATTGGCATGGTTATAGGTATATTACCCGTTGTTGGCGTGCCATTACCTTTGATTAGTTACGGAGGAACTTCTATGGTTACTTTAATGGCAAGTTTTGGTATTTTAATGTCAATTCATACACATAGAAAATTTTTACCCACTTAAGCTATAAAGTTATTTTATTTGCTTAAGAATTACCCCTTGTTCGTAATGTTAAAGGCTGATTTATTTATGAAAAGAGTCACGGTTCAAATATTGTTTTGCTGTAGTTTTATCTTTAGTACAGCTGCATTTTCAGCAATTGAAGAAACAGAGCTGGTTAATAGCTTTATTAGTAATATGGTTAATAAACACCAGTTTGAAGAAAAAAAATTAAAAGAGCTGTTTAAATCTGTTGATATTAAAAAAAACATCATTAAAACCATGATGCGGCCTGCTGAAGGCACAATGACCTGGTATCAATATCGCAAAATATTTTTAACGGATAAGCGGATAAAAGCAGGGGTGAAATTCTGGCAAGAAAATGAAACTACATTAACAGCTGTGGAGCAAAAGTCTGGTGTCCCCGCTGAAATAATTACCGCAATTATTGGAGTGGAAACTTATTATGGGACACATACTGGAGGACACCGGGTTATTGATGCACTTTCTACTTTAGCCTTTGGCTACCCAAAACGAAGTCATTTTTTTAGCAATGAATTAGAACATTTTTTATTGCTTTGTCGTGAACAAAAAATGAACCCTTTGGAGCCAACAGGTTCGTATGCTGGAGCAATGGGGATTCCTCAGTTTATGCCAAGCAGTTACAGAGCTTATGCTGCTGATTTCGAAAATGATGGTAAACAAGATATCTGGGGTAACCCTGCCGATGCTATTGCAAGTGTGGCAAATTATTTTGCTATTCATCATTGGCGTAAGGGAGCAGGTGTGGCTTTCTTGGTTAAGGCAGAGGGTAAGGGCTATGTGAAAGACCTGAAAAAAGGTTTAAAGCCAGATAGAACATGGGCCGGAGTACAAACAATGGGTATTACAGCAGAGCAAAAAATAGAAGAGGGGGAACCCGTAAAGTTATTGGCATATCAACAACAAAACAGTACTGATTTATGGGTTGGCTTGCATAATTTTTATGTGATAACGCGTTATAACCATAGTAAGCTATACGGCATGGCTGTATATCAGTTGAGTCAGGCAATTTATAAGCAAAGACAGCAAGATAAGCTTTTATAAGCAGGTAGCGTGATAACTTAGAATAGGCGAGGCGAGTTTTGTTAATGAGAAAAATATTGATGGTATTAATAGCACTATTTAATAGTGCTTGTACGGATAACACTATAAGGGATAGAGGACCAACCCATGTGCCTCTGGATGTTATGGCTGTTGCAGATGCAATACCTAAGTATGAGAAGAGAATACGGGCGGGTAATCCTGGTGTGTATAAGGTGCTTGGTAAACGTTATAAAATTTTAGCGCAAAGCAGTGGCTATAAAGAAACGGGGGTAGCATCGTGGTACGGAAAAAAATTTCATGGCAATAAAACAGCTAATGGTGAAAGGTATAATATGTATGCTATGACAGCCGCTCATAAAACCTTACCCATTCCAAGTTATGTGCGAGTAACAAATTTAAAAAATAAACGTGCAGTTGTTGTCAGAGTTAATGATAGAGGACCTTTTCATGATAACAGGATAATTGATTTATCCTATACCGCAGCTGTTAAGTTAGGATTTCAAAAACAAGGAACGGCTTTAGTGGAGGTGGAAGCCTTGGAGGTTGATTCTATATCAGGGGTTGAGCACAAAAATACTCGACTTAAAGAAGGAGGTGTGAAAACTGTATTTTTCTTGCAAGTGGCTTCCTTTAATCAAGCAGCAAATGCAACTAATTTACAGAGAAAGCTAGCAACGGCTAAAATTACATCAACAAGAGTTCAGCATGTCAGAAATCAACAGAATGATTTGTATAAAGTACAGGTAGGCCCACTATACTCTGAACAGCAAGCTAAACAAAAGAGTGAAAAACTGGCGAAAATAGGTTTTAGCAATGCATTGCTAGTTGTTGAAAAAAAACCTTAGTCTCCTTAATATGTTTTAGGCAGTCATGACCGCATGAAGTATATTAAGCAACGGTGCTACAATATCCCTAACAATCTTTAAAGTTACTTTAATCAATGAAAATGTCATACTTTTTTAAGCACTTAATTTTTCTCATTTCACTACTGTTTTTTACAACTGTTGTTAATGCAGAAAACCCTATTTTAATTCCAGCAGCCCCTAGCATTGCTGCAAAAAGCTTTGTGTTAATAGATTTTAATAGTGGCAAGGTAATTGCCGAAAAAAATGCAGATATGCGACTATCTCCTGCAAGCCTAACCAAGATCATGACGGTTTATGTGGTATTTAGAGAGTTAAGAAATGGTCATTTAACATTAGATGAAAAAGTGACCATTAGTAAAAAGGCATGGCAAACACCCGGCTCAAGAATGTTTGTTGAAGTTAATAAGCAAGTTTCAATAGA
>CAYYNM010000039.1:13630-18900 GCA_964472945.1 uncultured Methylomarinum sp.
AAGCGGGTTATTGCATGGTTGCATCTGCAAAACGTGAAAAAATGCGTTTAATTTCTGTGGTGATGGGAACAGCTAGTGCAAATGCTAGAGCGAATGAAAGCCAAACCTTATTAAACTACGGTTTTCGTTTTTTTGAAACGCACCAATTATATAAAGCTCAGGTATCTTTAACGGATGCAAGAGTTTGGAAGGGGGATAGCAAAAAGTTACCCATGGGCTTAAATGAAGATTTATATGTCACTATCCCAAGGCGTCATTACAATGATTTAAAAGCGGAAATTAATATAGATAAAAAAATTATGGCACCTGTTGAAAAAGGCGAAAGTTTTGGCTCTGTTAATATTTCTTTAGCAGGGGAAGAAATTGTAAATAAACCTTTAGTTGCACTTAAAACCGTTAATAAGGGTGGTTTTGTCGATCGACTTTATGATGATGCGATGTTAATGCTGGAGTAATCGGATGAATGATTTAGTCGATAGTAAAGTTTATTTAAATGGGGAATATTTACCCTTATCGGAAGCTAAAGTTTCTGTACTAGATCGTGGCTTTTTATTTGGTGATGGCGTTTATGAAGTGGTTCCATCTTATTTTGGTCATTTGTTTAGAATGCAAGATCATTTAGACAGATTACAAGACAGTCTAGCGAAAATTAGACTACAACTGCCTTATAATTTTGAGCAGTGGATGGAAATATTAAGTCCACTATTAGATCAGTCTAAAAATCAATCTATCTATTTGCAAATAACCAGAGGTGTTGCTGCAAAAAGAGATCATGCCTTTCCTAAAAATCCTATTCCTACTGTTTTTGCTATGTGTTCCGAGATAAAGCCTTTTGCAGGTGTCGAAACTGGGGTTAAAGCATTAACGATGGAAGATAGTCGCTGGGAAATGTGTAATGTTAAAGCAACCACTTTATTAGCCAATGTATTACTCAGGCAACAAGCAGTTGAACAAGGTTGTGCTGAAGCCATATTACATAGAGATGGTTATGTAACAGAGGGGGCTGCCAGTAATTTATTTGCAGTGATTGATGGTATTTTAATTACCCCTGAAAAAACGGCTGAAATTTTACCAGGAATTACTCGAAAGGTTATTTTGGAACTGGCACAGGCAAATAAATTTGTATTAAGTGAAGAAATTATTTCATTGGATGCTTTGCAAACAGCTTCTGAAATTTGGATTACCAGTTCAACCCGAGAGATTATCCCTGTCGTTGAGTTGGATAAAAAACCCGTAGGTAATGGCACACCGGGCCCAATTTTTCACAAAATAAATCAATTATTTCAAGAATATAAGAAATCTGTATGAGTGAAGAAGAAACACTATTTGAATTTCCTTGCCAGTTTCCAATAAAGGCAATGGGAAAAAACATCTCAGAATTTGATAGTATTGTTGTCAGTATTGTTCGCAACCATGCTGGCGATATTATGGAAGGTGCTGTTAAGGTCAGACCAAGTAAAGGGGATAAATTTTTAGCTGTGACTGTCACTATAGAAGCACAAAGTAAGCAGCAATTAGATGCTATTTATCAGGATTTAAATGATAGCCCCGCAGTAATTATGGTTTTATAGCCTGAGAATAAACAGTGAATAATTTACCCTTGGTTGCTGTGAGTGCCTGCTTATTAGGTCATGCAGTCAGATATGATGGTAAAGATAAATACACTCATTTAATTGCCGAAGAATTAAAAAAATACTGTCAATTGCTGCCTATTTGCCCTGAGCTTGAAATTGGTTTAGGCGTACCCAGAAGCAAAATACAACTGACCCAGGTTGGACAAACTATTCGGGTTTTAAAACAAGAGGACTCAAGTACAGACTTAACCGAGCCATTAACAATATTTGCAACGCAATTTGCAAGTCAACATTCTTTGGCTGGTTTAGTATTACAAGATCGCTCTCCTAGTTGTGGTGTAAATAATACTCAAGTCTATTCACCTGAAGGTGAGGTTGTTGGTGTAGGCAGTGGCTTGTTTGCAACAACAATGCTTGAAATAGCCCCTGATTTAGTTATTATTCAAGCCAGTCAATTAAGTAATAAACAAGCTATTTCTTTGTTTGTTAAGAGACTCACTTAAAAAAATTACATGATTCTTAACAAACCCAGCTTATGACTGTAGAGCGGACTTCAGTCCGTCATAATCGATACAAACGGTCTCCATCAATTAATACCCATAAACCAGGGCATCAAAAAAAATGAACAAAACCGTACTTCGACAGCCTAGAGAGGCTCACTAATGACGATAGCCGTAAGGCGCTTAGGCCAACAAGACTATGCAACTGTCTGGCAACAAATGCAAGAATTTACCCTGCAACGGAATGCACAAACAGCCGATGAAATTTGGATTGTTGAGCATCTGCCTGTTTATACACTAGGTTTAAGTGGTAAGCGAGAACATTTACTTCAAATTGAAGATATTCCTGTAATAGAAACAGACCGAGGTGGGCAGGTTACTTACCACGCACCTGGGCAGTTAGTGATTTATATTTTATTAGATATTAAACGCTTAACAAAGGGGGTGAGAGAACTTGTGACGATGCTTGAGCAGGCGATGATCAATACCTTGGCTCAATATGGGATTAAAGCCATTGCAAAGCCTGAAGCTCCTGGTGTTTATGTGGCTGGAAAGAAAATAGGTTCAGTTGGGTTAAGAATTAAGAAAGGCTGTAGTTACCACGGACTTAGCATAAATAATAATATGGATCTAAGCCCTTTTAAGCATATTAATACTTGTGGTTATCCTAGCTTAGAAGTGACACAACTTGCTGACTTAAATGTTAAAATAGAAATCTATGAACTAGCTGTTCCTATTGTTCATCAAATTTTACAAGCGATAAATTCATGAGCCTAAAAGCACCTTCAAGAGAAACCCCTGAAACCCATCAGCGTAATGCAGAAAAGTTGGCAAGAATACCGATAAAGGTTGAAACAGCAGAAACTGTTTTGCGTAAACCTGATTGGATCAGAGTTAAAATTTCAGCTAATAATGAAATTACTCGAATAAAAAAAACCTTAAGGCAGAATAATTTACATACTGTTTGTGAAGAAGCAGCCTGCCCCAATTTAGGCGAATGTTTTAGTCATGGTACGGCTACTTTTATGATTATGGGAGATATTTGCACGAGACGCTGTCCTTTTTGTGATGTGGCGCATGGCAAACCAAAACCTTTAGATCAACAAGAGCCTTTGAACCTGGCACTTACTATTAAACAGATGGCTCTGAAATATGTGGTTATCACTTCCGTTGATAGAGATGATTTACGTGATGGAGGTGCTGGACATTTTTCAGACTGTATTAAAGCGATCAGAGAATATTCACCGGCTACAAAAATTGAAGTGCTAGTGCCTGATTTTAGAGGGCGAAGGGATAAAGCCGTGGAGATATTAAAGCAGCACCCTTGTGATGTATTTAATCATAATTTAGAGACAGTTCCCCGGTTATACAAGCAAGCAAGGCCCGGCGCGAATTACCAGGAATCATTAACTTTATTGCAAAAATATAAACAGGCTTACCCGGAAGCAATGACTAAATCAGGGATTATGCTAGGATTAGGTGAACAGGAAGATGAAGTTAAGCAAGTGATGCAAGATTTACGTGAACATGGCTGTAGTATGCTGACTTTGGGGCAATATTTACAACCCAGCAAAGACCACCTTGCCGTAAAAGAATATATAACACCCTCTCAGTTTGATCGGTATGCAGAAATAGCAAAAGCATTAGGGTTTAAAAATGTAGCGAGTGCACCTTTGGTAAGGTCATCGTACCATGCTGATTTACAAGCGAAAGAGTTAATGTAAACTGCTTTTTATATTAAGGCTTAGCAAGTAAAGTTAAGGAATTGCACTCAGGGAGGAATAAAACACAAACATAGGACAAGATAATATATGTTCTGGAATCGTATAAAAAAAACAATAAAAAAAGACGATCTACCCATTAGTCATAAGGAAAAATCTGCAAGTAATAATGTTAGTCGTCCAGTAATAAAAAAAATACCAGTTGCTTTTCTGCAGACTCTTGTTCCTGTTGGCGATATGCCAGACTATGAGCTGCAACAGCTTGAATTGAAAGTATCAACTCATACCCCGGGAGAGGTGATTTTTAAAATTAAAGAGCAATCAAACTCATTACCTTATTTGATTAAAGGACAATGTCACATTGAAACGGATAACGGTTCGGGTCATTTAATTAATGCCTCAACATTTAAAGCACTCTATCCATTAACTAATCGTCGGCAATTTCAATGTACTGTTATTGCAAAGTCTGAAGTCAGGATTTTGCATTTTCCTGCTAATATTATAAATTTAAGCCGTCAGCATATCCGTAACCCTCTACTTAATTCACAAGATATTCCTGATAATCTAAAAAATAATGCTTTCTTTGATACCTTTTGTCGGTATTTTAAGCAAGATAAGCTTATTATCCCTTGTCTTCCTGATGTGGCTCTTAAACTTAGGTTGGCCATTCAAAAAGATATAGGAATTCAGGAAGCCGTTAAAATAATAAATTTTGATTCAGTTATTTCTTCCAGGCTTATTCAAATTGTTAATAGCCCTTTGTACCGAGCAGTTAACCCCATAACAA
Source organism: uncultured Methylomarinum sp. (assembly GCA_964472945.1). Taxonomy (GTDB): domain Bacteria; phylum Pseudomonadota; class Gammaproteobacteria; order Methylococcales; family Methylomonadaceae; genus QPIN01. The sequence continues at coordinate 18,213 of CAYYNM010000039.1, forward strand.
ACTCACATGATGCTGTTGCTAGATTAGGTCTGGATACTACAAGAAACTTGGTGACAAGTATAAGTATTCAAAACTTATTCAAAAGTAAAAATAAAGAAATTAAAGTCAAAGTTCATGAGCTTTGGAAGAAAAGTATCGAAGTTTCCAGTATTAGTTATACCTTAGCAACGTTAACTAAAAAAGCAAATCCAGATGAAGCTTTGCTTGTAGGTTTAACGCATAATATTGGGGCTTTACCTATCTTGATTTTTGCAGATACCTTGAACAGTGGTGAATACTCAGAGCAAGATTTAAACTTAACAATTGCAGCTCTACAGGGAATGATTGGCTCACTGGTTCTTAAAACCTGGGGCTTTCCTGAAAATTTGCAAGCAATACCTAAAAATATTGAAAAGTGGTATGGAAATGAGAAGGGAGACCTTGATATTAGTGATATTGTGCTATTAGCAAAGTTTCATAGCTATATTGCGAGCAAACAAAGACAGCGATTACCCCCGATTTATACTTTACCAGCCTTTCAAAAGCTTGGGGCTAATGAGTTAACGCCTGATATGTCATTACAGACTTTGCAAGATGCAAAACAACAAATAGCGGATGCAATGAGTCTATTTAGAGCATAAGGACAGCCAAGTGTTACGTTCCGTTTTATATTAGGGAGATAGTTTCGTCCTATTTTGACTGAAATGCC
>CAYYNM010000040.1:0-18774 GCA_964472945.1 uncultured Methylomarinum sp.
GGTTTCCTGTTATTCAGCAGATAAAGAAGGTCGTGCTTGTGGTGTATGTGATGCCTGCCGGTTACGAAAAATAGGGTTTAAAGATGCTCAGGTCGAAGACCCAACAGAATACCAATAATAGCAAATAAGGTAGGATGTGCTTCCTAGCGTCAGCACATCCTACTTTTATAGTTGGTTTTGAGGTGAATAGTTTACCTGGATCCCTTCCATTTCTTTTTGCGCTTAGTTTTTTTATCAACTTTTTGTTGTTGAATAATTGCCAATTCAGCTAATTCTTTTTCAATTATTTCTGGTTTTTCCAAGCTTATACCACCAATGGTTCCCGCGCGAAATTCTGAGATAAGTATTTTACTGGTCTTTTCCATATCAACCTGTTTTCCAGCACGCAAGCAACCACGTTTACGACCAATTTCCTCCATTAGTTCAGTTTCATTATCTGGTAATAAATCTAATTGAAAACGTGTTTTTAACTGCTCAGGGTAAAATTCTAATAAATATTCAGCAGCAAAAAAAGCAATATCAGTATAATCAATAGCCGTGTCTTTTATAGCACCTGTTACAGCCAAACGATAACCACTATTTTTGTTTTCAACATTAGGCCAAAGCACACCCGGGGTATCAGATAATACAATATTATTATCTAGTTTTATACGTTGCTGACGTTTAGTAACAGCCGGCTCATTGCCAGTAATTGCAATAATACGATTGGCAAGGATATTAATAATAGTAGATTTACCCACATTAGGGATTCCCATAATCATGGTTTTTATGGTTTTATCATTACTACCTTTTTCTGGAATCATCCGTTGGCAGAGTTGGGTAATTTGTTTTATTTTATCGGGTTGTTGAGTGGTGATGGCTAATGTTTTAACACCTTGTTCAAGTTCTAGGTGATGTTGCCAAAGTAAGGTTGTTTCGGGATCTGCCAAGTCAGTTTTGCTAAGCACTCTAATACAGGGTTTATTACCACGTAAGGATCGAAGTAATGGATTTTGGCTGCTAAAAGGTATACGTGCATCTAGTACTTCAATAATAAGGTCTATCTGCGGAAGTACTTCTTTGATTTCTTTGTTGGCCTTATGCATATGACCGGGGTACCACTGAATATGCATGATATAAATTTTTTGATAAAAAAGCTTATTTTACTACGTTATAATGCGGCTCAGTAAAAAATGACTAACAGTTTATGGAAATATTACTCAATGTACCGCAAGGAGCATTTGAAATACAAAGGCTACCTTATAGAAAGAATGAAACTTTGAGAGCCTGGGATGCTGCTGATGAGTATTTATTGCAATACGTATTTGAGCTAGAAAGTTTAATTGAAGAGAGTAGGTTGCTTATTTTAAATGATAAGTTTGGAGCGTTAGTAACCGTTCTAAATAATTATAACCTTGTTGCTATTTCAGATTCATGGCTATCTCAGCAAGCAACTCGACTAAACCTTGAAGCAAACGGGAAAATTCAAAGTCATATTCAACTAAACAGCTCTATGAGTTGGCCCAATCAGACATTTGATCTGGTATTGATAAAAGTGCCTAAAACCCTAGCTTTACTAGAGGATCAATTAATTCATTTACAAGCTGTTATTACGGAAAATACCCTTATTGTGGCAGCCGGTATGGTGAAAGCAATGTCTGCAAATGTCTGGAAGATGTTGGAAAAATATATTGGCCCTACAAAGCCCTCTCTGGCAAAGAAAAAAGCACGTTTAATTTTTGTTGATATAGCGACTGATCAACAAAAAATTAAAAATCCGTATCCTGTTTATTATATGTTAGAAAATACTTCATATCGTATCTGTAATCATGCCAATGTATTTTCAAGAGCCAGTTTAGATATTGGTACTCGGTTCTTATTAGAGCATTTACCTGAAAATATAATAGCTAATGATCTTATTGATCTTGGTTGTGGGAATGGAGTGGTTGGCTTAATGTTAGCCAAAAGCCATCCTTCTGCTTTGATTCATTTTGTAGATGAGTCATATATGGCAGTGGCATCAGCAAAAGAAAATTTTAATCATACATACCCTAATAGAAAAGCTGAATTTTATATTACAGATGGTTTAACTGAATTTGAAGCAGAGATGGCTGATTTAATAATTTGTAACCCTCCTTTTCACCAACAAAACACTGTGGGTGACCAAATTGCACTATCCATGTTTAAACAGTCTTATAGAGTCTTAAGACAAGGTGGGAGTTTATGGGTTATTGGTAATCGCCATTTAGGCTACCATATTAATCTAAAAAGATTATTTTTGAATTGCAAAGAAATTGCAGCTAACAAAAAATTTGTTATTTGGCAGGTAAAAAAATTATGAGTAAATCTCCAGTTAGACAAGTTGTATTAGATACCGAAACAACAGGACTTAATCCCCGTGAAGGTCATAAAATAATTGAGATTGGCTGTGTTGAATTAATTGATAGGCGATTAACTAAAAATACTTTTCATGTGTACCTAAACCCTGACAGGGAAATTGATGCGGGTGCTATTGAAGTGCATGGAATAACAAATGAATTTTTACAAGATAAGCCTCGCTTTCAAGATATTGTTGATGATTATTTAGCTTTTACGGAAGGTACTGAGTTGGTTATTCATAATGCGCCATTCGATGTTGGTTTTTTAAACCATGAATTATCATTACTAAAAGGCAGGAAAACGACAGTAGAACAGCACAGCACTATTTTTGATACTTTACCTTTTGCGCGAAATAAATACCCTGGGGCCAGAGCGAGTTTAGATGCTTTGTGTAAGCGTTTTGGGATTGATAATAGTCACCGAGAATTACACGGTGCTTTATTAGATGCCGAGATATTAGCCGATGTCTATTTGGCGATGACAGGAGGGCAGTATTCATTAATGGATTTTAATGTGGCAGAAAATGTAGCCAAGCAAGGTATTGTTCGTTTGTCATCCAATAGAGCAAAATTAAAAGTGATTTCTTGCACAACACAAGAACTTGATGCCCATAGAAGTCGTTTGGAAGCGATAAAACAAAGCAGTGGGGTTTGCCTTTGGAATGATGAATAAGAGGTGTAAGTAGGAAATTTAAGTAGACTGGTAAACTTTACCAAAAGCCATATTTTCATGTTTAGTTTTACTGTCTCCCTAAGTTACTCACACATTTCTAATGCATGATTCATATTATCAAAGGCAGTTTGAAGTTCTGATAGGCCTTCGTGTGCAGTATCGATATCACCATCGAGATATTGCAGATGTATAGCTTGAGCAATAAGATGCAATGCTTCATGAGTTTGGGTGAGTTGTTTTAAATCTTTATCTTCAAATAGCTGTTCTTGTTTGGCTCGTTTTATCCCTTCACCACAAGAACAATACTTACTATTCATAATAGGCCAGTGTTCAACTTCTTCTGGTGATGCTTGAATGTTATTTATAAACAGGTCTTTCCAATGCTCCGTTACTAGTTTAAATAGTTTTACTCTATTTTCTTTTTTTGTTCGTTGCTGATTATTACATTGCAGCCATTCTTGATTGGGGGTGTAATCTTTAAGCCATTGTGGAAAGTTATCAGCAGGCATGGGCTTAGCGATACCATAACCTTGCACGTTTTTACAGCCCATAATAAGCAACATCAAACCATGCTCTGTTGTTTCAACCCCTTCGGCAATGACCTCACGGTTAAATGAAGCTGATAGCCCAATAACACCATCAATAATGGTGTAGTCATTTGGATCATCAAGCATGTCTCGTACAAAGCTTTGGTCTATTTTAATAACATTAGCGGGTAGATTTCTTAAGTGAGTCAGTGATGAATAGCCTGTTCCAAAGTCATCTAAAGCAACCTTAATGCCTAATTTTTCTTGGCATAAATTAATAATTCCACTAATAGCATTTAAGTCACCTAAAGCAGAGCTCTCTAATATTTCCAATTGAAGACATTGAGAATCTATAGATGGATATTGAGCAAATGCTGATTCAAGTCCACTAAAGAAGTTATCTGATAATAAGTGATGAGAAGCAATATTAACACTTACTTCAGGTCTAATATTTAATGGGTGCCAAGCTTCAAGCTGAGAAAGTGCCTCATTGATAACCCAGTTACCCATTTTAATTTCTAACTCAGTCCCTTCAATAAGGGGTAAAAAATCTAATGGTGCTATCAGTCCCTTTTCAGGATGGTTCCAACGAATTAATGCTTCAGCCCCAAATACATCACCTGTAACCATGTTGACCTTAGGTTGGTAATACAACTGAAATTCATTATTAGCTAAGGCCTGTTCAATTTCATCGAGGCGGTGATGTTTAATTGTAATAGCATGCTCTTGTTCGGTATTGAATAAGTAATAATGACCTCGGCCGGATTGTTTGGATTGATACATTGCTTGATCAGCATGACGTAGCAAAGTGTCTATATCGCCATCATCACTAGGATAGAGTGTTACACCACTTGAGACTGATATTATGTGGGAATGATTATCAATGATATATGGCTGGGCTACGGCATGCTTAATACGCTCTAAGGTTTGTTTGCACTGCTCAAAAGAGGCTATATCATTTAACAGTAAGGCAAACTCATCACCTCCTTGACGTGAAACGGTATCTTCTTCACGAATAGTTGAGGAAATACGCTGTGCCACTTCAATTAATAACTGATCACCGACATCATGACCATAGTTGTCATTGACTGGTTTAAAGTGATCTAAATCAAGATAACAAATAGCAAGTTGTTGTTTGGAGCGATGACTATGAGCAATTGCCTGATTGAAGCGATCAACAAATAACGCGCGGTTAGGTAAGCCTGTCAGCAGATCATAATGTGCCATTAAGCGAAGCTTGTTTTCAGCTTGCCTTTGCTCAGTAATATCAGCATTAATACCCAGCATACGGATAGGTTTTCCAGCTTTATCGCGAAATACTTTCGCAATGCCTTTAATATTGCGAACCTCGCCACTTGGCCAAATAATACGAAAATCTGTGTCAAAAGTTTTTTCTCCGGATAGTGAGGCATGAAGATCTCGCTCGGCATATTCACGGTCATCGGGGTGTAGCGTGGACACCCATGCATCGTATGCACCAGAGAAATCTTCTTTTTGAATATGAAAAAGTGAGAACATGGAATCATCCCATATTAGCTCCTCGGTTTGAGGATCCAAATCCCATATTCCGACACCGTTATGGAGTGCCGCTAATGACAAGCGTTCCTCTTTTTCTTCTAACTGCTTTTCTACCGCTCGGCGGTCAATAATTTCATCTTGAAGTTGTGCATTCTGTGCATCTAAATCATTCTGTGATAGATGGTAACTTTTCTCTGTCAACACTATCCACCAGATCATCATCCCTAACAGAATAAGAATTATAAAATAAATACTTAAGAAGCTTTGTTCAAGTTGCGCCAATGTACCTGCTGTCAGAGGTGGTACAGAAGCAATTTTTTGCTGCATATAGGCTATAGCGAACGCTGCACCAATAATGCTGGCCAAAAATATAAAAATAGAGAGGAATCGGACACCACCAGACTCTTTTAATTTGTTGAACCAGATTCCAAGTCTGTGCTGAGTTGGTTTTTTAGGTTTGCACTCGTCCTCACAACGCGCATCTAGAGTGCAACACAAGGAGCAAATTGAATCGTTATACCTCGGGCAGAAGCTGGTATCCTGATGTGCATAATGTTGGCCGCAGACAGTGCAGTCGCTGTGCTCATAAGTTGTTTCATCAATAGGTCTTGAAGCAAGATAAAATCGACTTTTAGTTAATAGTGCGATCACTGGCACTAAAGTAATAGCCAAGCCTAATGAAATAAAGGAGGAAAATGCTTGTGGAATAGTGCCGAATAGTCCAAGAAATGCGGCAATTGATACGACAGAGGCAATTAACATGGCACCTGTACCAACAGGGTTAATATGATGTAAGTGAGAACGTCTAAATTCAATATAAGTTGGACTTAAACCTAAAGGCTTATTAATTATTAAATCAGCTGCCAGAGCACCAATCCAGGCAACTGCTACATTGGCATATAAGCCAAGCACACTACCGAGAGCCGTAAACACATTCAGCTCCATCAGTAATAATGCAATAGTTATATTAAAAACTAACCACACCACTCGACCTGGGTGACTATGCGTTAATCGAGAGAAGAAGTTTGACCATGCTAACGATCCAGCATAGGCATTGGTGACGTTAATTTTAATCTGTGAAACGACAACAAACAGTACCGTCACCACCAATACAACGGCGGGACTTGAGAATACATAGCCAAAAGCAGTTAAGTACATCTGTGTCGGTTGATGTGCCTCAGACAGTGAAAGGCCTTGAGTAATCGCCAAAAAAGCAAGAAATGCTCCTGCAAGTTGTTTGGCTACTCCAAGAATAATCCATCCAGGGCCAGCAGCAAGCATGGATAGCCACCATCTTTTTTGATTATGCGGACCTTTGTCAGGCATAAACCGTAAGTAATCAACTTGTTCACCAATTTGAACGATAAGAGAAAATGAGATAGTGGCTGCGGCACCAAAGAGCAGTGGATCAAAGTTTGCTCCACTGGAAGACTGTCCCGCAAAAGAAAGGAATTGTTCAAATGTTTCTGGTGACTTGTGATAAATAAAGGCGAAAGGCATTACCAGCAAGATAAGCCATAGAGGTTGAGTCCAGGCCTCCAACTTATTTATAAAGGTAACACCAAAGAATACCAAAGGAATGATGACAAGCGAGCACACGATATAACCATAAACAAGTGGCAGATGGAAATACAATTCCAGTGCCTGCGCCATAATAGATGCCTCAAGCGCAAAAAATATAAAGGTAAATGATGCGTAGATAAGTGAGGTAATGGTTGAGCCAACATAACCAAAACCTGCCCCTCGTGTTAGTAAATCTATATCTAAATTATATTTGGCGGCATAGTAGGAAATAGGTAGATTAGTAAGGAATATAATTAATCCGACCACAAGAATGGCCCACAAAGCATTGCTAAAACCATAATTAATAGCAATGCTGGCACCAATAGCCTCTAGTGCTAAGAATGAAATACCACCAAGTGCTGTATTTGCAATAAGTAGTTCTGACCACTTCCTAAACTTACTAGGCACATAGCGTAAAGCATAATCTTCGAGCGTATCATCAGCAACAAATTGATTGTAAATACGCCGAGAGGAGCCTATTTTATGAGTTTTATTATTGTTCAATTTGAATGCGTTATCGGAAAAATAAGTTAGTTATATATTAACAGTTAATTATAGGGCAACATAGAGTGTAAAAATTAATAAGTCACACAGTTATTCCATACATCCTTGGTAGTGGGTCGAATTTGTTGATAAAGCTATTTTAGCCATTTATCCATTATTGGGGCGCAAGCTATAGCCTGCTCTTGCACTAAAGCCTGCGCCCCAAAAGTCTGTTGTTAATGAGAAAGTATTTGTTAAAGCTACCGATTTAACCCGCTACCAAAATTATCTTGTAAAAAATGATTAAACCATATTGTTGCTTTATTAATATTGGAGGAAACGCAAGGTGATTCCTGTTCGGGGGCAGATCCTTTAATATAAGGATAACTTACTGCATTTTCGCACTCTTCATTTGCTAGCAACCCATTTTCAGGGTCAATTAAGTCTATTTCAATATTATCTGGAGGTATTAAGGAAACGGGCTGAGTTGATATTTTTCTCATTAATGCCGTCCAAACTTGTAGTGCCCCCGAAGCACCTGTTAACCCTGTTGGCTTATTATCATCACGGCCAATCCAGGCAACTGATAGGTAATCTCCACTATAGCCAGCAAACCAGCTGTCTCTTAGCTTATTCGTTGTTCCTGTTTTACCCACCAAGCCAAGATCCTTAGGAAGATAAAGATAGGCTGAACGCCCAGTGCCATCAGTCATGACCTCTTGTAAAATCTTATTGGTTATATAGGTTGCTGCAGGGTCTACAGCCTGTCTAACTCTATAGGGGTAATTTTGTAACCTACTACCGTCTTTAGCTATAACAGCTCTAATTGAACGTAAAGGTGTAGAAAATCCATCGCCTGCTAAGGTTTGGTATAGTTGGGTCACTTCCAGAGGAGTTAACGGCGTAGCACCTAGTAGTAAAGAGGGGTATAAATCTACTGGCCGACTCACGCCAAGGTTTTTCAATGTTTTTGCTATTCTTGCAATACCTATATCCATACCAATTCTTACAGTCGCTAAGTTATACGAGTGGGCTAAAGCAGTGTGAAGCTCTACCTCTCCATGTTCTTTTTTATCATAATTATGGGGTTGCCAGTTTTTGCCTCTGATTCCTTGTACCTCAATAGCTGTATCACTTACTTTAGTGCTTATGGTATATCTATCGGGATACTCTAAAGCAGTTAAGTAGACAACAGGTTTTATCAATGAGCCTATGGGCCTGACTGCATCTAATGCTCGATTAAAGCCAACGCCTTTAGGGTTACGACCACCGGCTAAAGCAACAATTTCACCACCATCACGACGAGTAACAATAACAGCTGTTTCTAAGTGCTTACTTCTTGGTCTTTTTTCTAAAGCCCTTAATTTTTTATTTATAGTACTCTCAAGTGTATTTTGAATTTGAGTGTCAAGGGTGGTAAAAACACGTAAGCCTTCTGAGGTTAAATCATCTTCTTTATACTCCTGTCTCAATTGTCTTTTAACCAAGTCTAAAAAGCTTGGATAACGATTTACAGAGCGATGGGTACGAGCAATGACTCTTAATTTTAGTTTTTGTGCGGCTAGTTGCTGCTTTTTAGTAATATATCCTAATTGATGCATTTCATTGAGCACTAAGTTTCTGCGTTTAATAGAGCGCTCGGGGTGTCGTCTAGGGTCGTAATATGAAGGTCCTCTGACTAAGGCAATTAATGTGGAAATATCATTTAAAGGTAAATTTTTTAGGGGTTGACCAAAATAAAATTCACTGGCTAAACCAAAACCATGAACGGCACTCGCACCATCTTGGCCTAAATATATTTCATTTAAATAAGCTTCTAATATTTCATCTTTTTGAAAGCGAAATTCTAATATTAAAGCCATTAAGGCTTCATTAACTTTACGCCAGAGACTTTTTTCTGAACTTAGGTAAAAGTTTTTTACTAATTGTTGAGTAATGGTGCTACCACCTTGTACCACAGCCCCCGCTCGGATATTAGCCCAAAAAGCGCGAGCAATTGCCTTAAAGGATAAACCAAAATGATGGTAAAAATCTCGGTCTTCTGTGGCTAATAAGCCTTGAATTAAAGCGTCAGGTGTATTCTCGAGTTTTATTAATATGCGATCTTCTTTTCTTGTGGGGTAAAAACTACCTATTTGTATAGGGTCCATTCTAACGATAGGTAATTCTACTGAGGTGGTTAAATTGATGATTTGCCTGACAGCGTTATCCGAAAATCGTATTCTCAACGGCTGGCTTTCTTGTCGTTTATCCCAAAAATTAAAGCCTCTGGTTTTTATATTAATCAGATGGCCTTTTTTATAATAAGTCCCTTCAGAGGCGAGGTGGTAATCTAGCCGGTAATGCAATTGTTGCAATAAATCTTCAAATTCAGTGACTGATAGGGGATAACCGTTATAAATTTCTACGGGGCTTGCATATACTCTAGCAGGAATTGACCAGCGGCGGCCTTCAAACTGTTTGCGAACGGTATAATCTAAATAGCCAATATAACAAAAGAGAATAAAAATAGCGGAAAGGCAGGTATATAAAAGTCCTTTTTTGAACCAGTGCATAGGTGGTTTGTTAACTTTTTTCTTTTTAACAACAGTTTTCTTAGTTCTTTTGGACATTGGTTAATAAATATAAAAGCAAATATTGGTTATTCCTATTATCCAATATTTCACCGATTAAAGATTAACTTTTAGTCATTATTTATAAAAATAGGATTATTGCTTGTTTTTCGTTCGTTATAAATGAGGTCGCTAATGGAAATTGAATTACTTGCGAGTATGCTGGTTTCAGGTTTACCAAAGACATAACCCTGCCCAAAATCTATTCCCATTTGTTTTAAAATAACAATAATTTCAGCGGATTCGACAAATTCTGCAATCGTTTTTTTACCCAATTTTTTTGCTATTTCAGCCATCGACCGGACTAAAACCTGATCTGTCTCATCATTTATTAAATTTCTAATAAACTGACCATCAATCTTTACATAGTCAACGGGGAATGATTTTAAATAATTAAAGGAACAGAATCCAGCACCAAAATCATCTAAAGCAAATTTACAACCTAAGGCACGGATTTGTAGAATCATATCTCGAGTTTGCTCAAAGTTATCTACTGCAGCCGTTTCAGTGATTTCAAAGGTAATGCGTTTAGCATTTACCCAGGTAAGCTCTAATTTTTCTTTTATGGCGGGTAATAAGGACTTGTCCTGAAATGCAAACCCAGAAAGGTTGATAGCTAAGGATAAGTGAGCTCTACTCCTTTCTAAGCCAGCAAGAAAATCAATGGCTTCTGATACCACCCACAAATCGATACTATGAATTAAGCCCATACGCTCTGCGACAGGGATAAAATCGTTTGGGTAGAGGGTATTACCACTTTCATCACGCATTCTAATCAGCGTTTCATAGTGAGAAATATCACCACTATTTAGATCAACAACAGGTTGAAAAACCAAAAAAAAACGATTGTTTAAAAGGGAGTTTCTAATTAAAGGTGCTAAGGATATATCACGATTTCGCTGGTGAACTGAACTGTCATTTTCATTGTATTCCCAGGCTAAATTACGGCCATTTGATTTCGCCATATTACAAGCTTGACGCGCTCTGAATATTATTTCCCCAGGATGAGATATAGTCTTTGAGTTATTGAAATTTGCAATACCAATAGATAGCGAGGTGCTATAACTGACATTACTGGTAAAAAAGCGAAAATTATAAACAGTGTCTTTTATTTTATTGGCAAACTGTTTGAGGTCTTTTTCAGCTTTATTTTCTAAAAAAATACAAAACTCATCTGAGCCAATACGAGCAAATAAATCGTTTGGGCTTAGCATGTTTCTGATTAGTGAGACAACATCAACTAATAGCTTGTCACCCGCTTCAAAACCCTCAAGTTCATTGATTATGCTAAATCGGTCAATATCAATAAATAATAGGGCAGCATAAGAGTTTAGTAACTTACTTCGGTTGAGTATTAAGCGTAATTGACGATCAAAATTTTGACGGTTTAATAAGCCAGTCAGTTCATCATGGATAACTAAATATTTTAGCTTGGCATCAATAACTTTTCTTTCTGCTAATTCATTAATTACACGACTTTCCTGTTGGTGTCTAAGAGAGCGCTCATTTTTCATCATAAGTTGGAATTCGATAATAATTAAGAATTCCGAAAACTTGATAGGGAGAGAAATATAACGGTTTAAATAGTGAGTCTCCAAATCAAAGCTACTTTTAGCAAGCTCCTTATTTTCTTTTGTGCCGAGGATAATGAAAGGGATAGAATGGTCATCATTACTTGACAATGTTTTGCACATTTGTAAAACGTGACACTGAGGTAAATTTTCATTGACGATAATGAGCCCAATTTTTTCAGGTTCATCATAATAAAGCCTTAGTATTTCATAAACTTTACTACCATCTTGAGCAAATTTAATATTGTTTAAGCCTTGTTCTTTTAGATGAAGGCTTATATCCTTAGCTAAATCATTATTATTTTCGGCAATAATAATAACTTTGTTTTTTAAAAAATCATTAATGATCATAAAGCCAACCAAGCTTAAATAATTATATTAATTAGTAACTTATGAAATAAAAATCATATCTAACTTGAACTAATCTAGTATTAAGACTAAAGTTAAATGAATTTCCAGTTTCTAAAATAGTGTTTTAACTATAGACGAATTAAAAAAGTTTACCATTTTATGATAATTAGTTCTCAAAATGATTTGTTAATTTCAGATTTGTTCAAAGGTGATTTGCAATTGGCTTCTCCACCAACCGTTTATTTTCAATTACAGGATGTTATTAAAAATCCTAACAAAACAGTTGTTGATGCTGCGTTTGTGATTGAAAAAGATGCTGGCTTATCAATTAGGCTATTAAAAATAGTCAATAGTGCTTTTTATGGTTTTCCAGCAAAAATTTCATCTATTGAGCGTGCGATAAATCTTATTGGTACCAAAGAGTTACAAAATATAACTTTAGCCGCTATTGTTATTGATAAGTTTTCAGGCTTTCCTAGTGATCTTGTTTCTATGGGAGATTTCTGGTCCAGAAATCTTCGCTGTGCATTGATTGCTCAAGGTATTGACAGACACCTTGGCAAGCAATTTTCAGAATCGATTTTTATTTGTGGAATTTTACATAATATTGGACAACTAGTTTTATTTCAGAAACTTCCCGAATTGGCTAAAGGGGTAAAGTTAATGTTGCAATCTACTGATGATTCAACAACGGCTGATGAAATCAGGCTTGAAAATAATATTATTGGCTTTGATCATTTTGCAGTAGGCGCGGCTTTAACTGAATTATGGAAACTTCCTCAAGATATTACTGATAGTATTAGGCTGCATCCGTATCCTGATAGCATTGATAACAATTTTAAAATTGCTAGCATTGTAAGAGTTGCAGACAGTTATAGCAAACTTGATGGGTTTTGTGATAATGAACTGGATAGCCAGCTAAATATATCCCCTACAGATATGAGTATGATTATTGATAAAGCTTATGATCAATTTGAAGAGGTTTTTAAAATATTTTACCCTGGCTAAAACTCTTATTCCTTAATTATGAGCTACATTGTTATCACTATTTTACCTGTTGTGTGGCCTTGTTCTATTTTTGTATGAGCCATAGATATCTGTTCCAATGGTAGTATTTCAGAAACCTTCACTTTTAACCTTCCCTGATCTACCCATTGAGCGCACTGGTTTAGAATGTTGATTTGGTGATTTCTAGCACTATCTAGTTGCTTTAATAAAGGACTCAGCATTAACTCGAAACCAATGAGTAAATTTTTCATTCTGGCTTCAGCTAAACTTAACTTACCGGGGTCCAATAAGGTAATTATTCGACCAAAATATGCTGCACAAGATATGCTGAGTTTAAAGACATCGGCCCCAACCGTATCAATTACTAGTTCTACACCTTTCCCCCTGGTTAAACGATTCACTTCATCAAGTACTTTATTCTGAGTATAAATAATAACGTGATCTGCACCCAGGGAGTTACAAAAATCAGCTTTTTGTTTTGAGCTCACAGTGGTTATTACGGTAGCACCTTTTAACTTTGCTAATTGAATGGCAATATGTCCAACGCCACCAGCACCGGCATGAATTAAAACGGTTTCATTTGCCTGTAAGTTTCCTTTATCAAATAAAGCCCCCCAGGCCGTAATTAAAACCAAAGGCATAGCGGCGGCCTCAGCAAAGCTAATAGCCTTTGGTTTTAATGCAATCCAACGGCTATCAATAACAGTATATTCAGCATAGTTACCTTGTTCTTGCCCTAGTCCTCCATGACAGAACCAAACTTCATCAGCTACTTTGTATTGGCTGACTGCATCCCCAACTGAAATGATTTCGCCAGCACCATCACAGCCTAAAATAATGGGGAGAGGGTGTTGATAAAAACTACCATTTTGACGTATTTTAGTGTCAATGGGGTTAACACCTGCTGCTTTTATGTTGATTTTTACTTCAGTAGGATGGGTTATTTCAGGTTCATCAATCGTTGATAGTTGTAAATTATTGACTGAACCTGCTTTATTCATTAGAACGGCTTTCATTTGTTTACCATTGTTGACGATAATCCTGATAGTCACTTTGTTTTATCAGTGATACCTTGTTGTCCTCATCTACCCAATAAACATCAGGTAAATCATAACCATTAAATCTATTAGCTTTTATTAAACTATAGGCTCCTACATTTGAAAAAGTCAATCGATCACCTATTTTGGGTTGTTGTTGAAATGTGTATTCACCAAAAATATCACCAGCCAGGCAACTAGAGCCGACTAAAAGACAAGAGTATTGACCTTGGTTGTCCGTTTCCAGTAGCTCGGGACTTTTTTGGTACTCAAAGACTTCAGGGTTATGATTGACTGATGTGTCTAATACTACAATGGTTTTACCCTCGGAAACAAAGCAATCAATAACGCTACTGACTAAAAAACCTGCATTACCTACAACAGCCTTTCCTGGCTCAATAAAAACATCTAAATTATATTGGATTTTTAATCGAGTGATTAAATTAATAAAAGGTTGCTGATTTTTGATTTGAGGAAAAAGATAGCCACCTCCTATATTTAACCATTTTAATTGATTTAGGTGAGAGCCAAGTTTTTGCTCAAGTAAAGCGATTGTTTGTTCTAAAGGGTGGTAGTCGGTATTTGAAAAAACGGTATGAAAGTGAAGGCCGTCAATATTCTCAGGGATATTTTTTAGCTTATCCAAGGCTATCCCTAATTTTGAATAAGGTCGGCAAGGGTCGAAGCGTGGGTCATTTGCAAAGGATATTTTAGGGTTTAAGCGTAACCCTAATGATGCCTGTTTTTTTGCTTGTTTTTGTAAGCGTAGTGACTGACTGATTGAATTAAAACTAATGTGAGAGCAAAGTGTGGAAACTTCTTTAAACTCATGATCCCTAAGTCCGGGTGTTGTTATATGGATAGAGCCGGTACCTGTTAAAACCTCTTTTGCCAGTCGAGCTTCAAATAATGAACTGACAGATAAGCCATCCAGGTAATGGCTGGCTAATTTTAAAACCTGCTCAAGAGGGAGCGCTTTTATTGAATATAAAACTTTGCAACCGGATTGGTTTTTTAAATCAACCAATGCTGTTAGGTTAGAACAAATTATATTCGAATTAAATACAAAAGCGGGGGTAGTAGGTAAACTATTTTTGAGATAATCAAAATCCATTTATTTCACAACAAAAGTATTGAGTTCTGTTAGGACGGTATGCATATAAATATCATGTTTTTCCATCATAACTTTGTCACATAGTTGAGTCTCATAACAAACTGCCGTTAGCTCTGTATCATCTCTTACTTCTTGTAATAAGCGATCATAATAGCCAGCACCATTTCCTAACCTGCCTCCATTACGGTCAAAGGCAACGCCAGGTACCATGATTAAATCCAGTTCAAGGGGAGAAACTTCTTTACCCTTCTCCTGCCACCGATGCTTAGGAGGCTCTAAAATCCCCCAGGTTCCAGCAGAAAGTTCGTCCAAATCTTCTAGCCACCATAAGCCAAGTTTACGCTGGCCATTTTGATCAGAGCTGCAATAAGGGATAACGATTTTTTTTGAACTATTAAGCTGAGTTATTACCGCTTTTAATGTTCTGACTTCAGAACGGCAATGCAAATACCACATAATGGTTTCTGCATATTGGTAGCTTGCTTGAGCGGTAAATTTTTGACAAATAATTTGACTTAAATATTCTTTATTGGGCTGTTGATTTCTTGCTTGATAAGCGGTGCGACGTTGTTTTTGTTTCTGAGTCATCATACTTACTTAACTTACCACAGCTTAATTAATTAAAAATAAGACAATACAAAACCTTGTAGATAAAACTTGTCACTATAGCGGACTAAAGTCCGCTCTACAATTTATAGCCAGTGTCATGTTAAGAGTTTTGTGTTTTTATTTATAGAGCAGCAATAATAGCTTCGCCCATTTCAATAGTGCCTGTTTTTGAATCTGGGTTTAAGTCGGGTGTAACATAAACACTTTCTTCTACTATTTTTTCTACAGCTACTTTAATTTTATTAGCGGCTTCTGTTTCACCCAAATAATTTAACATCATTACACCAGCCATAATAACAGCCGTAGGGTTAGCTATATTTTTACCTGCAATATCAGGAGCACTACCATGAACCGCTTCAAATAATGCAGCATCAGAGCCAATATTTGCTCCCGGAATTAACCCTAAGCCTCCTACTAGACCGGCTGTTAAGTCAGATAAAATATCACCAAACATATTTGTGGTTACAATAACATCGAATTGGCTTGGATCCATTATTAAGTGCATACATGTTGCATCAACTATCTTGTCATCAAATTCAATTTCAGGGTATTTTTTAGCGACTTCTCTTGCAGTATCTAAAAATAATCCTGAGGTGAATTTTAATATATTTGCTTTATGACATGCAGTTACTTTTTTACGTCCATTTTCTTTGGCGTATTTAAAGGCATATTCTACGATACGTTTAGAGCCTTCCTTGGTAATAACGGCTAAACTTTCAGCAACATCTTTTTGTCTGGTTAAATAATGTTCAAGACCTAAATACAGGCCTTCGGTATTTTCTCTAACGATAACAATATCAACATTATCAAATTTAGTTTGAGCACCTTTCCAGGTTTTAGCTGGGCGGATGTTAGCATATAAATCATATTTTTGACGTAGAGCAACATTAATACTTCTAAAGCCGCCACCCACAGGGGTTGTTAAAGGGCCTTTAAAAGCAATCCTATTTTTATCGATAGATGCCAATGTTTCATCTGGAATAGGGGTTCCATGTTTATCAAAAGCAGCCATACCCGCATCAGCTTCTTCCCAGTTTATGTTTACGCCCGTTGCATCAATAATTTTGACCGCAACGTCCATAATAGATGGGCCAATACCATCACCTTTAATTAAGGTAACATTATGCATTTTATAGTCTCCAAGTTTTAAATAGCCTAAATGATACACAAATCCACATATTTTTGCTGAATCAAGTGTTATTAAACTATAATCATCAGATATTTACTGAAAAGAGACATACACTAGAGACTATTATGGAAAAATCATTCATCTTACACATGCTCACAACTGCCAAAAACTTAAGCCCATTTGATGTAAATATGGCTTTGGATGCGGGTTGGGTTTCAGCAGTCCCCTATACCAATGTTGAAGCAAGTGAAGTAAAAGACCTTATTCAAGATGTTATCTTTTCTCGTAGTGCCAAAGCTCTGAAAAGAACAGGTATATTTATTGGAGGCAGAGATACCAAGCAAGCCACAGATATGTTAAAAGCGGCCAAGAACTCAATGTTTTCACCTTTTGAAGTTTCTGTTTTTGCAGACCCTAGTGGTGCTTTTACAACGGCCGCAGGTATGGTGGCAGCCGTTGAAAGTGAGTTAGATGAAAAATTTAACACGACTCTTGCCGGTAAAACCCTGCTTGCACTAGGAGGCACTGGGCCAGTAGGCCAAGCAGCAGCTGTTTTAGCGGCTCAAGCAGGTGCAAATGTAAGAATTATTGGTAGGCAGCTAGATAAAGCACAACATGTAGCTGAGTTATGTAGTGAAGAGTTTGGAGATGGAAAAATTAAAATACTAGCAGGAACTAATGCTGATATTGATAACTATATTAAGACAGCTGAGGTTGTATTCGCAACGGGTGCAGCTGGAATTGAATTATTAAGTGCCGAGCATATTGCCGCAGCAACATCACTTATGGTTGCGGCAGATATTAATGCGGTTCCTCCTTCTGGTATTGTCGGTCTGGATGCCTTTGATAATGGTAAAGTGATTGAGGGGAGCCAGTGCGGAGCAGTTGGCTTAGGTGCTTTAGCGATTGGTAATATTAAATATAAAACGCAAAGTCAATTATTAAAACAAATGATTGACAGTGAAAAGCCAGTTTATCTGCATTTTGAGCATGCATTTGAGGTTGCTCGTCAAATTGTAAAATCAACTAAATAAGGATTTAAAATGCCAAAGCGCAGTATTCTTCATATGTTTGACCCTATGCCAAATAATAGCCCTTTTGATATTAATATGGCATTAGATACAGGGTTTGATGTATTAATGCCTTATAGCAACGTTAAATTGGAAAGCATTTATGGTTTAACCCAGGACGCTATTTTTTCTCGTAGTCCATCGGGTATAAAAAAGACAAGTATTTTTATTGGTGGTCGTGATATGGGGCTAGCAATGGATATGATGAGTGCTGCACAGCAAGCGATGGTTCCACCTTTTGAAATTTCCGTACTCGCAGACCCTAGTGGAGCGTTTACTACAGCAGCAGCACTGGTTGCTTGTGTAGAAAAGCAATTAAAGCTCAAGCACAATAAAGAACTTAAAGATTGTAAAGCACTGGTTTTTGGTGGGACAGGTCCAGTGGGTATTGCCACAGGTGTAATCGCTTCTTTAGCAGGTGCTGATACATCTTTGGTGGACCATATGTCTATTGATGCTGCTATTGATGCTGCTAAACAATATAATCGCCGTTGTCAAAGTACACTTTCAAGTGCTGTCGCAGGTTCTGATGAAGAAAAAATAGCATTAATAGCCGATGCAGATATTATTTTTTGTACCGCTAAAGCAGGGGTTCAAGTGTTAAGTACCGATGTATTGGCTTATGCCAAACAACTTAAAGTTGCCGGCGATGTAAATGCTGTTCCACCTGCAGGCATTGCAGGTATTGGAGCAAATGATACGAGTATTGAACTAACGAGTCCGGCTGGTGCAATAGGTATTGGTGCATTGGCTATTGGGAATGTGAAATACCAGGTACAGCATAGATTACTGGAATTAAGCTTATCATCTGCTAAACCTATCTATCAGGATTTTAGAAATGCTTTTATAGAGGCTCAAAAAATTGTATAAATAATCGCAACAGAAAATTGTAGAGCGGACTAAAGTCCGCAATAAGCAACATAATTTTACCTTGCTCTTCTCTGTGCTCTCAGTGTACTCCGTGGTAAAAAATAATTAAGTAGGTAACTATATTTATTCTAACATTTGGAAGTGAGGCTTTAGCCTCGCCTGAACCTTGCGAGGCTAAAGCCTCACTTCCAAAAATATTTTAATTCAAATTGTTAGGGTAAGGGAGATGGAAAAAATTAATTATCCAGAATTAGACTACTCATTCAACACATGACAACCCTT
>CAYYNM010000041.1:0-7233 GCA_964472945.1 uncultured Methylomarinum sp.
AATTGGAGCGGGTGATGGGAATCGAACCCACATAATCAGCTTGGAAGGCTGGAGTTCTACCACTGAACTACACCCGCACTTTCCTAATGGAAAAATGGTGGAGGGGGGAGGATTCGAACCTCCGAAGGCTGAGCCGTCAGATTTACAGTCTGATCCCTTTGGCCGCTCGGGAACCCCTCCTGAACTGACTATTATGAAGACTCCCTCAGAAACAGTCAAGACTTTATTTTTTTTACTTAAAAAATTATTACAACAAAGCTCGCTTGCTGAAACAGGAGCTCTCGATATTCTTTAATCTTTATTTCTGATTTAAATCATTCATTACCGCAGCCACATCACCAGCAAGCAACTTTGGCATCAAGGAACATGCCTTGTCAAAAGCCATTATTATATCCCCAGCCTCTCCCTTAGAAGAGTTTGATAAAACAAAATCAGCAACATTTTTTCCTGGCGAAGGCCTGCCCACCCCAAACCTTAAACGATAAAAGTCACGCCCCGCAAGATTTGAAATAATATCCCTCAAACCATTATGTCCGGCATGCCCACCACCTTTCTTAAGCCTTACAATACCAGCACTTAAATCTAATTCATCATGAGCCACCAGCATCTCATCAATACAGATCTTATAATACCTAGCAACAGCCCCTACTGACAAACCGCTTTTATTCATAAAGGTCTGAGGCTTTAGCAATAAAACCTTATTATCACCAATAATTGAATTTGCCAGCAAACCATGAAACTTAGATTCATTTGACCACGAAGCATTACCAGCCAGGTAGTCTAAAAACAAAAACCCGGCATTATGCCGGGTTTTTTCATATTCTCGCCCCGGGTTACCGAGACCAACTATAAGCTTAATCACTTCAAAAAATATAGCTTAGAATTTTAATTCTCATCTGACTCGGTATCAGCCTCATCCACAACCTCTTCACCCTCACCTTCATCTTCAGCTTTTACTTTTGTTTTCATAACTTGAGCAACAGGGTGATCATGATCCTCACCTTGTGCCAATATTAAGATTTCCACACCCTCAGGTAAAATCAAATCACTTAAATGAAGAGACTGTCCAATTTCAACAGCAGCTAGATCAACTTCAATATATTCGGGCAAAGCAGAAGGTAAACATGAAACTTCAACATCAACCATTGCATGCATAACAACTCCACCAGCTTTTACCCCAGCACACTCATCTTCATTCATAAAATGAAGCGGCACATTGACTTTCAAAGCGTGAGTTGCATCAACACGCATAAAATCCATGTGTAATACCTTAGCCTTAGCAGGGTGGCGCTGAAGGCTTTTTAAAACAACTTTCTCTACTTTTCCATCTACCTTTAAATCTAAAATATGCGAATAAACAGCTTCATGACTCAAATGTTTAGCCACTTCATTATGATTTAAAACAATCGATTTAGGGGTCGCACTACCACCATACACTACAGCAGGCACATTCCCACCCCGACGCACAGCTCTTGCTGCAGTCTTACCTGACAAATTGCGACTCTCAGCAACAAATTCAAACACACTAGACATCTCTTTCTCCAAACTTGCTTTCAAGCAATTCTATAAAAATATTTCAATCAACATAAAGCGAACTTACTGACTCACTCTCAGCAATTCGTCTAATAGTTTCAGCCAACATTTCAGCAACACTTAACTGCCTTATCTTATCAACAGACATTAACTCAGCACTTAACGGAATAGTATCTGTTACCACCAACTCATCCAAAACCGAACTGCGAACATTATCCACAGCAGCTCCTGATAAAACAGGGTGAGTGCAATAAGCCACAACCTTTATAGCACCCTTTGCTTTCAATGCTTTTGCCGCGTGACACAAAGTCCCTGCGGTATCCACAAGATCATCAATCATTACACAAGTTCGCCCAGAAACATCACCAATTATATGCATGATTTCTGAAACATTAGCCTTTGGGCGTCGCTTATCAATAATTGCCAAATCAGCATCACCCAATCGTTTTGCTAATGCTCTCGCCCTAACAACACCACCAACATCAGGCGAAACAACAATTAAATTCTCGTACTTTTGCCGCCACACATCACCCAACAGCAATGGAGAGGCATAAACATTATCAACAGGAATATCAAAAAAACCCTGGATTTGATCAGCATGCAAATCTACTGTCAAAACCCGATCAGCACCCGCTGTACCCAGCATATTTGCAACTAATTTTGCTGTAATAGGCACCCTTGCTGAACGAGAGCGCCTATCTTGACGAGCATATCCATAGTAAGGAATAACAGCCGTTATTCTAGATGCCGACGCTCTTTTTAAAGCATCAATCATCACCAATAACTCCATCAAATGCTCATCAGCAGGAGAACATGTAGGCTGAATTATAAAAACATCCCGCCCCCTTACATTCTCTTCAATTTCTACTTGTATCTCCCCATCACTAAACCGGCTAACAGTTGCCATACCTAAACGCATGTTCAACTTCCTCACTATACCCTCAGATAAAGCTTTATTAGCATTACCAGAAAATATCATCATAGAAGTATCTTGCATTTAAGGCGCTCCGCTAGATTTTGTAATTGGAGATAGAATTGGCTGGGCTGCCAGGATTCGAACCTGGGTATGCGGAGATCAAAACCCCGTGCCTTACCGCTTGGCGACAGCCCAATAACTGATTAAACCAGCTTATTCTTTAACAATGACGTATTTAATCCTTTGACCAAATACACTTGCCACTTTTCCAACAGCTTGCTATAAGCTTTTTCAGCCAGCTCCTTAGAGTCAAACTGAGCAAAAACACAAGCTCCTGTTCCAGTTAACCTTGCTTCAGAATAAACAGCAAGATCAATTAAAGCATTTTTTACTGGCTCATACTTATTACAAACCGTCTCCAAACAATCGTTTTGATGTAGGCCTGCAATAAAGTCAGCCATTTTGATTGATTTACTATCCCTTGTCAAACCTTTTACTGAAAATATTTCTTTTGTATCAACATGACAGTCTGGCTTAATAATGACAATCCATTTTTCTTCTAGCTCAATTTTCTCCAGCTTTTCTCCCACACCTTCTGCCCATGCAGCATGACCATAGACAAAAACAGGAATATCAGCACCCAACTTTATCCCTAACTGTCTTAATTTGTTTTCTGGTAAATTCAACTCCCACAAGTTATTCAATGCAACTAATGTTGTTGCAGCATCAGAACTTCCTCCACCCAAACCACCCCCCATAGGTAGATTTTTTTCAATTTCTATCTGCACTCCTTGTTTGCAACCCGTTTCCTGTTTTAGCAACTTTGCGGCACGTATGGTTAAGTCAGTTTCCTCTGGCACACCGGGTATTGGTGACTTTAGACAAACTCTTTCATCATCAACCCGATGAAATATCAGCCAGTCACATAAGTCTGTAAACTGAAAGACTGTTTGCAACAAATGATAACCGTCATTTCGTTGCCCCGTAATTCTTAACATTAAATTTAATTTTGCAGGTGCTGGCCATTTCTCTCCCCACCCCATTATTTCTTTATTCATAAAGTTTTTTTGTAAAAGACCAATAACAATCGAGCTATATATCCCATTGACTCACTATTAACTTTACTTTAGCTCCGCCCTGCTCAACCCTGATTTTCCTGGGTAATTCATACCCCACATTAAATTGCATCTGTAAATATGTTATTTTCCAGCCGTACTGCTCAAAACCTGCTTCCTTTTGTATATAAGCAGTATTAGGGTCAACCAAGCCTAATACCCAGAATTTTAATGCCGTAACAGGAACTTGAATACCCAGTCTTGAGTAAATAACTGAATTTGCATCCCCATAATAGATGGCACGCTTACCCTCAGACTCAATTTCTGTTTGCCCAGGAGTTAACGTTATCCTGGTTTTGCCCATCCCAAACAGTCCAGATAAGATTATATTTTCTTTCTTTTGTGTGTGTTTCCAAGATAAATTTGCTGACATTGAGTTTTCTTTATCAAAAATTGCGATTCGACCTGTAAAAGACCATTCTGTTTTATTATATAAATTTTCTCTCGCTGATAAATCAAATCCCGATACCGGCTTTTCCTGTACATTCGCACAGGAAACCAGCTGCAACATAACAATTACAAAAAAAGACCTTTTGATCATCGTATTTCTGGAAAGCGCTCTCTAAACTTTAGTAGATATTCATCTTTCGGTGTTTTTTTAAGTGCTTTATTTATAATATCAGCCGCTTCTCTATTTGCGTCTAATTTATGCAGAACCTCCGCTAAATGAATAGCTATTTCATTTTCTGCTTGCTTATCATACGCAGCTCTAAGTAATAGCAAAGCATCTTCCAATCGACCTTGCTTAAACCGCAACCAACCCATGCTATCCATAATCAACGCATTATCAGGGCTAAATTTTAGTGCCTTCTGCAAATATACTTCAGCTTCAGTATAACGCACAGTCCTATCTACCAAGGTATATCCTAAAGCATTTAAAGCCGCCACATCATTTGGGTACTTTAATAACAAGGCCTTCAAATCACGCTCTAATAAAGGTAAACCACCTATTTTCTCTGCAATTAGTGCTCGGCTATATAATAGATCGCGCTGCTCTGGAAATATATCTAGCCCTGTTGACAACACATCAAAGGCTTGCTGATATTTTTGCTGCTTGGTAAAAGCTTCAGCCTTTAACAACAAAATATCAACTTTCTTTTGTGGAAATTTATCATCCAATGTCGCCAGGCGTGTTTCAGCACCCACAAATTTGCCTTGTTCCAATAGCACAGAAACAGCTGCCATTGACGCTTCATATTTATACGGCCCTTCTGTAACTTTAGCAAACCATGTGAGTGCCGTTTCATACTCTGCATTATTAAATGCTATACGGCCCAAGTAAAAGCTGGCCTGTGCATCCCAGCCTCGTTTATTCACTAATTTTTTCAAATAAACACGAGCATCTTGTTCATTTTTTTGTTGCAAATATATTAAGGCAAGAGCAAATTGGCTTTCGCTATCATTTTCCTCGGTTTGTAAAATTTTTTGATAAACCGCCACAGCCTGGTCTAATGCATTCATCTTCATCAGAACCTGACCTAACAACTTTCTGACTTTAAAATTGTCAGGTGATTGCTCTAAAACTTTTTCCAAATCAGCCTTTGATATTTCATATTGTCTATTTTGTGCATATAACTGTGCATGCAAAATAAGTGCTTTATCCCAATCTGGCTGTAGTTTTAATGCTTGATTTACTTTTTTTCTCGCTAGCTCAGTTTTATTTAATTGTCCTGCCAACAAGCCTTGTACAAAAAAGACGACTGCTTGATCGGGATGTTCTTTAACAACTTCATCTAACACATTATAAACAAAGTCAGCTTGCCCTTCTTTTGCCATTATTCGCGTTAAATCAAGCAATGTCTGTTCAAATCCAGCCGGATCATCAGCCAGCATTTTATTTAAATGCTTAACAGACAACTGCTTATCACCTCCCTTTAAAGCTGATAATAATGCAATTTTTCTTGCTGTTAAATTACCTTCATCTTGATTTAGCCAGATAGAAACCGCTTCAGATGTTTTTTTAGTATCTTTTAAAAAAAGACCAATTTTTGCAGCTCTTTCCGCCACCCTTACATCAGCGACACGCTTTGCCGCTTCCAAATACCCTTCTAATGCAACTCCGTAACGATTTCTTTGACCTGCAATTTCTGCCGTCAATAATAAATACATCACTTCTGGAGAAATGTCTGTCTCCTTTTCAGTAACAGTATTTTCGCCTTTTTTTACATCAACAACCACTTTCGAGTCATCACTAGCAACATCTGGAGCACTCGCACACCCAGATAAAGAAAAAAACAATAGCCCAACTATTAACTTAACAATTAACACAGATCTTCCCTTTACATCTTGATTAAACATTGTAATAGAGTAGCAGATAATCGTTTAAATTTTGACTAGGAATTTATTCTATTTGGATAAAATCGTTATATTACTTAGAATATGTGCTTTTACTATTCATTATTAAGCCTATTCAATGACTCTTCTTGCCGTCGGGATAAATTATAATACTGCGCCCGTCTCCATTCGTGAACGCCTCGCATTCCCTGCGGATTCTCTTGAATCCTCTCTTAAAGCACTTTGGGGTAACAGCACGATTAATGGAGCAGCCATTTTATCTACTTGCAATAGAACTGAATTCTATTGCCAAACAAATGATACTACGTCAAAACAACTTATTGAATGGGTTGCAGATAGCAAAAACATTTCTCCTAAAGAATTTACTCCTTACCTATATAGTTATACTGATAGCCAATCTATTCGTCACATGTTTCGTGTTGCTTGCGGCTTGGACTCCATGGTCCTTGGAGAGCCTCAAATTCTAGGGCAAATGAAAATAGCCTACCAGGCCGCCTATGAAGCGGGGACGCTTGGAAAACACCTCGGAAAACTTTTTCATCATACTTTTTCTGCAGCAAAAAAAGTAAGAACTGACACCGCCATTGGTTCAAGCCCCGTTTCTGTTGCTTTTGCTGCCGTACAACTGTCACAACAAATCTTCAATTCACTAAGCGACCAAACAGCTTTACTAATTGGTGCAGGTGAAACTATTGAATTAACAGCCCGACACCTGCATCAGAATAAAATTGGTCGTATGATTATTGCCAACCGAACTTATGACAAAGCTCATGCTTTGGCCTCTCAATTTGACGGCTACGCTATTGCTCTATCTGAACTGTCAACACACCTTGCTGAAGCAGATATTGTCGTTTCCTCCACAGCGAGCCAACTTCCTATTTTAGGTAAGGGCTGCGTAGAGAGTGCCATCAAAAAGCGCAAACATAAACCTATGTTTATGGTTGACCTAGCCGTTCCTCGTGATATTGAGGCAGAAGTTGCACAACTCAATGATGTTTACCTATACACTGTTGATGACTTACAAAATACTATTGACCAAAACATGGACTCTAGGCGTAAAGCAGCTGAACAAGCTGAAGAAATTATTGATACGCAAGTCGAGCATTTTCTGTCCTGGATGCGCTCCCAAGGTGCCCAAACAGTTATTAAAGACTATCGCCAGCAAGCAGCGATTACCCGTGACCAAGCATTAATAAAAGCACTGTCCGAGCTTAAAAAAGGGCGTAATGCAGAAGAAGTTTTAAACCTTTTGGCACATACTTTAACCAATAAACTTATACATACTCCTAGCACCCAAATTAGGAGTGCAGGCGAAAATGACAGACATGACATTGTCGCAGCTGCCAGGGAAATATTTAAACTTTCTTAGAAAAA
>CAYYNM010000041.1:7333-17653 GCA_964472945.1 uncultured Methylomarinum sp.
TAAGAAAGACAAGTCACGAACCGATAAAAACGAACCGTGCCCAACCGCTTTAATTGCGGCTAATAATTAGCTAGTTACTCATTAAATGAAAGCATCAATCCAGACCAAACTTGAAAATC
Source organism: uncultured Methylomarinum sp. (assembly GCA_964472945.1). GTDB lineage: Bacteria > Pseudomonadota > Gammaproteobacteria > Methylococcales > Methylomonadaceae > QPIN01. Next base: position 7,453 of record CAYYNM010000041.1, read on the forward strand.
TTAGCGAGAGATTCGAGGAAATTGCAGCACTTTTATCTCAACCCGAAGTGCAAAACAATCAAAATAAATTTCGGGCACTCAGCCAAGAGTATGCTCAAATAGACCCTATTGTTACTTGTTATACCAACTATCTTTCCAATGAAAGTGACTTAGCTGCTGCCATAGAAATGTCTAAGGACTCAGACCCTGAGCTACGTGAAATGGCAAAAGAAGAGCAACAAATTGCGGAACAAGCCAGGAACCAAATTCAACATCAGTTACAAGTTTTATTACTCCCCAAAGATCCTAACGACAATAGAAATATATTTTTAGAAATTAGAGCCGGCACGGGTGGTGATGAAGCCTCTATTTTTTCTGGTGATTTAGCTAAAATGTATCAGCGTTTTGCTGAAAAAAAGGGCTGGAAAACTGAAATCATCACCGAAAACCGTGGCGACCACGGTGGTTTTAAAGAAATTATTTTACGCATCAGCGGACAAGATGTGTACTCCCAACTTAAATTTGAATCAGGCGTGCACCGTGTACAACGTGTCCCTGAAACAGAATCTCAAGGCAGGGTCCACACTTCAGCTTGTACTGTTGCTATTATGCCAGAAGTGGAAGGCATTGATGAGTACGAAATTAAATCCTCTGACCTACGCGTTGATACTTTTAGAGCTTCTGGTTCGGGTGGGCAGCACGTCAACAAAACCGACTCAGCTATTCGGTTGACGCATTTACCTACAGGTGTAGTCGTCGAGTGTCAGGATGAACGCTCTCAACATAAAAACAGAGCGCGTGCCATGTCCCTGTTGCAATCACGCTTACTGACTGCAGAACAAGACAAACAGCATGCAGAACAATCAGAAGAAAGAAAATTACAGGTCGGCTCAGGTGATCGTTCTGAAAGAATTAGAACCTATAACTACCCACAAGGCAGACTAACTGATCACAGAATAAATCTAACACTTTATAAACTTGATGAGATTATGCAAGGTAATCTAGAACATGTGATTAACCCTTTAATTAATGAGCACCAAGCAGATTTACTGACACAATTAGGTAATGACTGATATTCAAACCAACTTAACAGAAGCATCAAGACTACTGACTGCCACATCAGATTCAGCCTTGCTTGATGCAGAAGTTATCCTCTGCTATGTCCTCAACCAAATACGGTCACACCTTAGAGCATGGCCTGAAAAAGAATTGTCAGCCGGGCAGCAACTACAATTTTCAAAGCTTGTTAATCAACGTCAACTCGGCACACCTATTGCTTATATCACAGGTAATAAAGAGTTTTGGTCTAGAGACTTTGCTGTCAACCCTGAGGTATTAATACCCAGACCTGATACTGAGTTATTAATTGAATTAAGCTTGGATTTACTTGCTGATATACCGAGTGCCAGCATTATTGATTTAGGCACAGGTTCGGGGATTATTGCCATAACTCTTGCTGCTGAGCGTCCAGATATAAAGGTTATTGCTTGCGATATTAGCTTGCCAGCATTAACAATAGCCAAACAAAATGCCTCGCGGCTACAAACACCCTCAGTTCAGTTTATTCAATCCGGCTGGTTTAACGATATTCCTGACTCAAAATTTGATTTAGTTATTAGTAATCCTCCTTATATTGATAATCATGACATACACTTATCCCAAGGTGATGTTCGCTTTGAACCAAAAAACGCATTAGTTGCTGGCGATTCAGGACTTAAAGATATTAAAAATATTGCTAATAATGGCCGTGACTATTTAAACCAAAATGGCACAATATTGATTGAACATGGTTTTGACCAACAAGAGGCTGTTCAGGCTATTTTTAGCCGTTTTGAATACTGTCAAATCAAAACACATACAGACCTTTCTGGTAACCCCAGAGTAACGACAGCACAATGGAACTCAAAATGAAGGCAAAAGAAGTCCAACTTAGCAGAAAAATTACTACTCAACTATTACATCAAGCCGTAATTTCTCCTGACCAGGAAATATGTGGATTAATTGGCTGTAAAAAAAACCTAGCCACCCGCTGTTACCCAATAAAAAATATAGCTGAACAGCCCGAAATACGCTTTCAGCTTGATGAAAAACAACAAATTAGAGCGATGTCAACTATGCGTAATAATGGTGAGTCACTTTTCGCTATTTATCACTCTCATCCCTGCGCCCCAGCAATCCCCTCGGCAACAGATATAAAATTAGCAAGCTATCCAGAAGCCATTCATTTAATTATTTCACTTAATACCAAAGGCATTCTTGAAATTAGAGGGTTTAGCATTATTGACTCAACTGTTGAAGAAATTCAGCTTAGCATGTCACCTACCTAACCATTCACTGCCATTGACTTAAGGAAAAATCGTAGGATGCGCTGAGGTACGAAGCGCATCTTTGTATCATTGATGCGCTTCCTGTCGTCAGCACATCCTACGTGAAACGCTTAAGTCAATGGCAGTGACCTAACCATTAGCAGGGTTGATACTTTGTTCAAAGCTTTTAGAATCACAATCTTATTGCTTATTTTTGTCGCACTGGCTTTTTACACAAAAATACAGAAACTACAGTCTCGTAACTGGACAACACCTCTTGAGGTAATCATTTACCCAATGAACAGTGAACACAACCCTGTCGTTGAAGATTATATTACTCAACTTGATAGCTCAATTTATCAAGAGGTCGATCATTTTTTTCAACAACAAGCTGAACATTATCAACTCACCATTCGACACCCTATAATAACCAGCTTGGGCAGCACGATTCACTCTTTTCCACCTGAAGCACCTACTCCGCCTTTTAGCTTTATAGAAGCCGCCTGGTGGAGCATTCAACTTCGTTTCTGGGCCTTTAACAATACGCCCGATAACCAATCAAATCAACACCGAGTTAGAATTTTCATACATTACCATGAAGCTATTAAAAACAGGCATCTACAGCATTCTTTAGGACTAGGTAAAGGGCTATTATCTGTAGTACACGCTTTTGCCTCTATAGATCAGCAACAGCAAAATAACATCGTTTTAGCTCATGAGTTATTACATACGGTGGGAGCAACAGATAAATACAATAGTCATAATCAACCTGTATTCCCTGATGGTTATGCTGAACCAGATAAGCAACCCTTATTCCCCCAGTTTCAAGCTGAAATCATGACGGGACGAGTCCCTTTATCAGAATGGGATTCAGAAATGGCTGAGGGTTTGGACTATTGTATTATTGGCCGAAAAACAGCTACAGAAATTAATTGGCTTAAAAAAATACCATAGAGCCTTAGTTATTCTACTCAAACATCAGTATCTATTTATTTCTTTTCGATTGAGCTATTTTTTGTTGCTAAAAGGGGCACATAGTTTAAGCAGTATGTTCTCAACAAAAAAATAGCTCAATATAAAAATCGTGAATTTAACTTCACAAAGTGTAAACTTACTATATAACCCCACTCTCCAACACAGGCATAACCCAATAGTGTAGCCCTGCACCTGAAAAATCTTTTTTTAACAATCCTATTAATACCTCTAGCTGTTGCTCTGGCACATACATTTGAAAGCGGACTTGTTTTTTCCGCCCTGCAACCTGCTCTGCTAATGAAAGAGTCTCATGCTCACTTCCATGAGCACTCACGACTAGGCTACTAAACCCATCAGCCGATTCTATCCCTAGCAAACAATCAACCAGCGCCTCCTCTAGTAAAGGAGGCACATTAATAGTGACTAAATACTGTTGTCCAATCATAGCTTCTCCTGCTTTGGCTCACCATACATTTCATACAAAATAGGCAATAAAATTAAGGTTAAAAAAGTAGATGAAACTAAGCCGCCTATCACAACAATTGCAAGTGGCCGTTGTATTTCAGAACCAGCCCCTGTTGCAAACAGCATAGGCAATAAACCAAATGCCGTTAAACTGGCTGTCATTAATACCGGTCTTAACCGCCGCTCTGACCCTACAATAACGACTTCAGTAACAGCCATTCCTGCCACCCTTAACTGGTTAAAATAACTAAGCAAGACCACACTATTAGGAACTGCAACACCTAATAATGCAATAAAACCAATTGATGCAGGCACAGACATATACTCCCCTGACATCCATAACGCAAACACACCGCCAATCATCGCTAATGGAATATTAGAGAAAACCAAGGTTGCCTGTCTAATTGACCCGAAGGTGGTAAATAATAATAAGAAAATTAGCAGTAGTGAAACAGGCACCACTATGGCTAACCGAGCGGAAGCACGTTGCTGATTTTCAAACTGCCCTCCCCACTGAACTAAATACCCAGCAGGTAAAGCTATTTTTTCTTTTACAGCTCGCTTGGCCTCTTCAACAAAGCCCACTAAATCTCGACCTTCTACATTACTCATTACCACTATAAAGCGTTGACTATGCTCTCGTTTAATAGAAACCATTCCGTCAACTTTTTCTAACTTGGCAACAGTTGATAATGGAACACTACGCCCATTTGGCAAAGAAATCTGTATCGTTGAAAAATTTGCACTATTGCTAGTACCTCTTAAAATAAGTGGCGTTTTTCGCATTCCTTCTTGTACAATTCCAGCCGGTAAGCCTTCTACCTGTCCTCTTAGAATTTGTTCGATTTCTTCAATATTTAACCCTAATCGGCCAGCAGCCAAACGGTTAATCGTTAATTGTAAATACTGCATCCCTTCATTTTGACTGGTAAAAACATCACTTGCCCCTTGAATACTTTTTAAAACTGTCGCAATTTCTTCCGCTTTTTGATTAAGTAAATCTAAATCAGTACCAAAGAGTTTAACAGCCACATCACCCCGTGACCCTGTTAGCATTTCTGACACACGCATTTGTATCGGTTGAGTAAACCCAAAAGCCACCCCAGGCGTTCCCGCCATCACTTTGCGTATTGCCTCCACTAACTCTTCTTTAGTCTCCATCCTCCACTGTGACTTAGGGTATAACTCTAAAAAGGCATCCGTATCATTTAAACCCATAGGGTCTAAACCAATTTCATCAGACCCCACGCGTGCAATAATATTTTTGACTTCAGGGACATTTTTTAAAATATTCTTTTGTACTTGCATATCTAGTACAATTGAATCTTTTAAGGTAATTGAGGGTAATTTTTCTAGTTGCAAAACGATATCACCTTCATCCATTGTTGGTATAAAAGTACTCCCAATTTGCATAAAAACCACAATCGTTACCAGCAACATAACTGCTGCCGCAGTAAAAACTTTATTTCTATGCAAAAGACTCCACTTTAAACACGGTACATATAGCCGGTGCAACAAACGTGACAACCAAGGCTCTTCAAGTGCTTGTTGTTTTAATAAATACGAGGCAAATACTGGGATCACTGTTAAAGACAATATCAACGAACCCGCCAAAGCAAACACAATAGTTAAAGCTACAGGGGAAAACAATTTTCCTTCAAGTCCCTGTAGGGAAAGTAAAGGCAAAAAAACAATAATAATAATTAAACTTCCTGAAATTACAGGCACTGCAACTTCTTTAGTTGCCCTGTAAATAATATGTAACCGTGGCAGCCGCTGGGATTTTTCTTTATTTGAAAAATGAGTCAAAATATTTTCTACTACAACGACGGCAGCATCAACCAACATACCAATAGCAATGGTTAATCCACCCAGGCTCATTAAATTAGCCGTCATACCAGCAAAATCCATCAATATAAAAGTAACGAATGCGGCAAAAGGTAAAACCAGTGCAACAACAAGTGATGCACGCATATTTCCTAAAAATAAAACTAATAACACAATAACAAATGCTATCGCCTGTAATAATGCATTAGTGACTGACGATAAGGCTGAGTCAACCAAATTACCCCTGTTATAAAAAACATCAAGGTATACACCCTCAGGTAAACTATCACTTAAATCAGCTATTTTTTGCTGAATTTCTTTAACTGTTTGCCCTGCATTTGCACCGCGTAAGCTCAGTACCAACCCTTCAACAGCCTCACCATTACCATTTCTGCTAACAGCCCCATAACGTGTTAAAGCACCAATTTTAACTTCTGCAATATCACTGACCAAGATAGGTGTTCCAGCCATATTTCCAACGACAATCGTTGCCACATCTGCTAGTGTCTTAATCCTACCTTCAGATCGTACTAATAAGGATTCTTCACCCTCATTTAACCGTCCTGCCCCATCATTTCGGTTGTTAAGCTTTAAGACTTCATATAGCTGTGCCATACTAATATTTCTAGCACTCATCAAGGCATTATTAGGCTCCACCATAAAGCTTCTAACCATACCTCCCAAAGCATTAACATCTGCAACACCTGAAACTGTTCGTAAAGCTGGGCGAATCACCCAATCTAACAGGCTACGCCGCTCCATTAAACTTAAATTACCGCCTTCAATAGTAAACATAAACATTTCACCCAAAGGCGTAGTCATTGGGGCAATACCCCCTTCAACGCCTATGGGCAAGTTAGGCCAGACTGCATTTAAACGTTCAGCTACTTGCTGCCTAGCCCAATAAATATCTGTCCCTTCTTCAAAATCAATAGTGATATCCGCCAGTGAATATTTAGCAATTGACCGTAGCATTGTTTGCTGAGGAATACCTAACAATTCAACTTCAATCAGCGCAGTAATTCGTGCTTCAACCTCTTCCGGTGGCATGCCAGCCAGCTTTACTATAACTTTTACCTGAGTAGGTGAAACGTCAGGAAAAGCATCAATAGGAATCTCTTTAAATGCTGAATACCCACCACCTATCAACAATAACGTGACCAATAATATTAATAATCGCTGAGTCAGCGCAAATCGAATTAACCCACTCATTATTCACCACCGCCTAACCCTAGAAAATTAGCCTTTAATGCCACGGCTCCTCGTATTGCGATTGGTGTACCTTGTTTTATCTTAGCGGTAATAATAGTGCCGTGTTCATCTCTTCCTAAGACTTGAACCGCTTTTACTTCAAAGCCACCTTTATTACGCACAAATATATAGCTACGCCCTTTAAACTGGGCCAAAGCTGAGTTGGGCACTTTAAACATTGGATAATCACTGGTTTGGGTTATTTTTACGCTGATTGTTTGCCCTAATCTAATTAAATTTCCTCCAGATTCGACGACCGCTCTAACTAAAACCGTTTGATTTTCTTCATCAACATTTTTACCTAATAAAAACACCTGAGCCTGTAAATTTAGGCCATCTAGCTTAACCTTATCGCCAAGGTGTACATGATCAATTCTTTGTTGAGGTATCCGAATGTCTAGCCATAGTTTTTCTAAACTTGCAATATGAAACAAAGCACCCAAAGCATCTACTCTCTCCCCAGCCGTGACCATGCGTTGCAAAATAACACCTGAAATAGGTGCAACAACCTTTAACTGACTGGACATTTTATGTTTTCTTTCTAAGGCCCGTATATCCTGTTGAGACATTCCTGAAATTTCTAACAGTTGCTGAGTTTCATTGAAATGGGCTAAAAAAACCTGATAATTAGCTTTAGTTTGCAGCCATCGTCTATCTGAAATAACACCTTCTTTAAGTAATTTTTTATCCCTAATTAATGTTGTTTTTGCTAACTTCAAATCATTAATTGATTTTAGATGATGTCGTTGTTCAGCCAATACTTCAGGGCTTTGTATTGTGGCTAGCAACTGCCCTTTTTTAACATCGTCACCCGTAGAGACATAAATCTTATTAACCAATCCTGCATGTGAGCTACTCACTAAATATTCATTGTCCGGTGGAATAGAAACTTTTGCAGGTGCATTCATTAATGGCACAGATTTAATGGCTGTTAGCTTCCCCATTTTTACACCCAGGTTATATAGTTGGGGTGCTGACAAGATAATTTGTTTTCCTGCAAAGGCAATACAACTATTCCAAAATAACAAAGCGATCATAATATTTTTCATGGTGCAACTCCGACAGCTTGGTTATATAAGGCAATATCACGTTGTAAACGAACGGTACTTTCTTCCGCTTGTTTATCTGCACTTTGCGAACGCGCCTGAATTCTTAAAAAATCCATTAAATTAATTTCTCCTGCCTCAAAACTTAAACTTGCCATCTTTGAGTGCTGTTCTGCATGTTGTTTCATTTTTATGGCAATCTTTAGTTGAACACGCTCAACTTCTAGTTCATGTTTCGCTTCATGAACTTGCTCTAATAGCTGTCTATACAAATGTTCTTTTGCTATTATTGCCTCTGTATATCGCCTTTCCGCATTTGCTACCCTAGGTGCGGCATAGTCTTTGCCTCCAAAAGGAATTGAGACACTTAAAATAAGGCTATCTTTTGTGCGCTCAATTCTTGATGGCTTATCCATATTCCCACCAAGTGCAATGGTTGTTTGACCTGACCCTTCCGCTTTAACCCAATCAACATTAGCTTTTTGTTTTGCAACATTGGCATTAATGGCCGCTAGTGCTGGGTGAGATTCTGCAATACCTTCTAAACTACTTTGTTGTTCATTTATTTTTTGTGGTATTTTGTTGCTTTGCGTTAAAAAGGTAAATCTTTTACGCGTATGCATTAGTTCTGCTTCAGCATGAACTAACTCAATTTTTTTTTGTAGCACTTCATTTTCAGCCAATAAAAAGTCTGTTTTAGGTAAATCGCCCACATTTACTCGTAATTGAATCGTGTTTAATAGCTTTTCAGTCAAATGCAGGTTTTTTCCTGCCATTTTATACCGGATTTTTGCTAGCACCATGTTCCATAAAGAGCCCCTTACCAGCCCTGCTACTTGTAGATTAATAGCTTTGGCTATATTTTCAGCACTCAGTCCAGCTTGTTCAGCTAATTGCAATCCGGCATCACGCTGCCCCCAATTCCAGAGAGGGACTTCAATAGCACCTTCAACTTCATAAGTACCCGTATCAGTCCCAATAAAATCATCTTTATAATACATCGATGCAGTACTCGCACCTGCAAACCAATGATTACCTCGTTTATTCAAAGCATTAGCTTCATTTTGCATAGCTGCAATTAAACTATAATCAGGGTATTTTTCTAAAGTTTGACTGACTAAATTTGACAAACTTAATTGTGGATCTACGATAATCTCATCCACATGATCAACAATATGTTTTTGTTCTGCATAAGCAATGGAGCAAGAGCTTACCCAACAACAACAAAAAATAATATAAACAAAAGAATTAATTGACATTTTTCCTAAAATATAAAAGTACGGGGGGTAATAGGTACAAATAACTATACCCGTTAATAAATGGCGATAAATACCTTAACTTGATACAAGTTAGAGCAGTTATAAAATCTAATTTAAATACACTCTAAAAATCTACTATATAGTTATTAGCAAACAACAGAAAGCTTGAAGGGCAGACATCTGTCTGCCTTAGAGACAGTTTATGTCAATTTTTGTGAGAAACCGCTCTACAAATTATTGTGGACTACATATAACCAAAAGCTACTATTTAGCAAATGGATAAAAGTGATTTAATTGAATGGAGGTGCCCGAGGGGCTAAACTGGAAAGGTCAACAACGGAACTAGCAGAAAAACAAGTGAGAAAAATAATGTTTGTTGGTTTATAACAGCATATTTTACAAGCTTGTTATAATTTAAATCCCTTAACAGCGATAAGCCAATAAGCAACTGTTTCTTCTGTTGAACCGCTCCTGATATACTTATTGCAATATTAGTTTGGTAGATATTTTCAAAAGATGAAGTTTGAGGGTTCTTTTCTATCTGTAAAATAATGCCATCAATATGCAAACCACTCTCAATACCATGCCCCGACACATGTGCATGTACTAAAGGGGTAAACCCTTGCAATAATAGCAGTAGCAGTATAATCGTCCTAAGAATAAAAAATTTCATCGCTGGATAATATAATAAATATTTTGTCTTATAAATAACCAAGTTAAGATACCATAGAAACAGCTGATTCTCCTAAGCTTACGCTTTGTTATAAACTAATTGTATGAATGTCTGTACTATTCCTGATGCGCTCTATATTAGGGTAAGCGGCTTTAGCCGCGACATCGCGGCTAAAGCCGCTCCTACAAAATCACAAAATATCTTAACTTTATGGCAGTGGAGAGCTTAAAATCGATGTTCCAGTTTTTTTAACTTGAATTCAGAAAACACTAAAAACCATAGGGGGAAGGCTAAGTTACCCTTACTCCAATATCGTTAAGATTACTGCTCTAAAGCCCTCTCCTGCTGGAGAGGGTTGGGGCGATTGCATGGACAGATATTTTCTCCTGCAATATCTGCATTCACTACATCCATGTAGCT
>CAYYNM010000042.1:0-17447 GCA_964472945.1 uncultured Methylomarinum sp.
CTGTGAAACCAATATCTTGCGCCCTGTTATCCGCATTGAAGTCACGGATTCAGGTAAAATCATCTTCATGTAATACTCTTTTGATTATTTTTAATAGCAACTTATTATCTTTGCCAATTTTTAATTTCGGGTATGTTTCTCGAACTATTTTTTCAGCATTTATCATATAAGCATTCACTTAACACTTTAATTATTGATAACGGTATAAAAGAAATATTTCACCCGTGTGAGTGAAAAATATTAATTCCCACTCAAAAGAACACTATTGCTAATCATACCCAGCCATATTATGTGTTTTTTCTTTAGTTTTACGAGGCCGAACAGGTGTGTGCTCAGTAAAATAATAATCCTCTAACTCATCAAGCCCTCTTTCAATCAATTCTTGAATAAAAAAATCTTTAGATTTCCCCACCTCAGAAGCCAAAAAATCAAGTCTATGTTCTGTTTCTGTCGTTAATTTTATTGAAGTTTCCATTTTGCAAATCAATTTATAAATCATAGAAATCAGTTACTTTAAAGTCATAAAGTTACAACTTTATGACAGTTTGTCCCCTTTCATATTTATTAGAATTGTCATCAATTATTCATCAAACCGTTACTGCACTGTCATAAAAAATTGTTATTTTCTTTTTTAACCAAAGTGGAGAGCAATATGACAATTCATTATCAAACTGTTTGGATTTCAGATACACATTTAGGTACAAAAGGCTGTAAAGCAGAATATTTACGTGATTTCCTAGATCATGTTGAATGTAAAACACTTTATTTAGTGGGAGATATTATTGATTTGTGGAGCTGGAATGTAAAATCTGGTTTTTATTGGCCTACCTTACACAGCGATATTGTGCAACGCGTGATCAATAAAGCAAAAACAGGTACTCGTGTCATTTATATACCGGGTAATCATGATGAACAACTAAGAAAACATGCCGGTACATTATTTAACGAAGTTGAAATTAAACTTAATGCTATTCATACAACAAGAGATGGTCGCCGGTTCCTTATTATGCATGGTGATGAGTTTGACAGCATTGTTTGTCACAACAAAAGTATTGCCTATATTGGTGGTGAAGCTTATGAAATTCTTTTAGTTATTAACCGTTGGTTTAACAGTATTAGAAACAAATTGGGCTATAGATATTGGTCTTTATCAGCCTATTTGAAAACAAAAGTTAAAAATATCGTACAAGTAATGGATAACTACCAGCATGTATTAAGTCTGGAAGCCCAAAAACAGCAGGTAGATGGCATAATTTGTGGACATATTCATCATGCTGACATTAAACAGATGGAATTTGGCAAAACTTACTGTAATACCGGTGACTGGGTAGAAAGTTGCACTGCATTAGTCGAAGACGAGATAGGTAACTTATCACTTATTCATTGGCTAGAAGATAGCTATCAATTAATAGATACGACACATCAAGATACAGCAATTGAATTAGATAAAGTGGCTTAATCATGTTTAAAAAAACCTTATTAATGTCAACGGGCAGTACACTTTTTTTTATTGGTCTTATTTTATTTCCACTCCCAGTTCCTTTTGGCTTGCCGGTCATGCTTATTGGCCTAAGCATTATGTTTAAAGCCTCTAACAGCTTTAAACGCAAAGCCATACGTTTATTTGATAAAAATAGATATAGCCGTCAAGCCTGGCAAAAAGTTAGACAGTACCATCAAAATAAAAAAAACTTTAAAACCTGACTTTATTCTTCCCTTTAATTACTCTCAAAAAAACACTAATTGCAACACCACAAAACCTCTTTGCACGTTATACTAATATCTTAAAAATATAACCGTCACTTCACAAAAATCATGGCAGAACCTTTATCAAGTAATGCAGTACTATACGCTATCTTATCTTTAAACAGTGAAATAGCTTTACAAAAAGAATATATTGACAGTTCAGGTCTTTCTGGCGAAGAAAAAGACAATGAAGAAGGTATTCTTGATGATTTAGAACAAGCCTTTATGGAGTTTATAGACTTATATAAAACCCATACCCATAAAGACAAAGCCCTTCCCTCAATTGAAGAATTATTAAATAGCGAGCTATAACATGTACACCCTTTATGGCATAAGTAATTGTAATACCGTTAAAAAAGCCAAAGACTGGTTGCAAGAAAATAATATTGAATTTCAATTTTATGACTATCGAAAACAGGGCTTACCTGTTGAATTACTTGACTCTTTTGAAGCGGCATTAGGCTGGGAAAAGCTACTCAACAAACAAAGCACCAGCTGGCGAAAACTGACTGATGAACAAAAATCTAATATTTCAAAACAAACAGCATTGCAATATATGCTGGAGACACCCACTTTAATCAAACGCCCCGTATTAGATACCGGCGAAAAAATGATTATTGGTTTTAAAGCAGAAAACTATCAAGCAGAAATATGAGCGAAACATTAACTTTATTAAAAGACCTGGTTAGCAGAGAATCAGTCACCCCTAAAGATGCTGGCTGCCAAGATATTGTGGTTGAAAGACTCAGTAGACTTGGCTTTAAAGAAGAGCGTTTGAATTTTGATGACACTCAAAATATTTGGTTAAGAAAAGGGGATGCAAAACCTTTATTAACCTTTCTTGGACATACTGACGTTGTTCCTACTGGCCCATTAGATCGCTGGGATTCTCCACCTTTTGAACCCACTATCAGAGACGGCAAGTTATATGGCCGGGGTACCGCTGATATGAAGGGGGGAGTGGCTTGTTTTATTACCGCATTAGAACGGTTTTTAGCTAATTACCCAAACCACCAAGGTTCAATTGCAATAATGCTGACTAGTGATGAAGAAGGGATTGCTACCAATGGTGTGGTTAAAGTCGTTGAAGTGTTAGAAAATCGGGATGAAAAAATTGACTGGTGTTTAGTCGGTGAGCCCTCAAGTGATAAAAAAGTCGGTGACGTGATTCGCGTTGGTCGCCGTGGTTCTTTGTGTGCAAAACTGACTGTTCTGGGTATGCAAGGCCATGTTGCTTACCCTGAAATTGCCGAAAATCCTATTCATGCTTTTGCACCAGCACTTAAAGAATTAACTGAAGAAGTTTGGGATCAAGGTAATAAGTTTTTCCCCCCAACCAGTTTACAAGTATCAAATATTAATGGTGGTACAGGTGCTGAAAATATTATCCCAGGTGAGTTAGAAATTCAGTTTAACCTTCGTTTTTGCACTGAACTTGATGAACAAACCATTAAACAACGTAGCTCTGCAATTTTTGATAAATACAACTTTAAATACGATTTACAATGGCGCTTATCAGGCAATCCTTTTTTAACGGAAGGAGGCGCATTAATTGATGCCGCCCATATAGCCATTAAACAGGTGACAGGATTTGAAACCGTAGATGATACAGGCGGCGGCACTTCAGATGGCCGTTTTATTGCCCCCACAGGTGCAGAAGTGATTGAACTCGGCCCATTAAATGAGTCTATTCATAAAATCAATGAAAATGTTGGTATAGATGACTTAGAAATATTATCTGAAATTTACGAAAATATTTTAATTGAGTTACTAGCAAGCAAGTAATAAGTACCCACGTAAAATTAATTTAACAAAAACAACTGTCATTCCTGCGTGCTCTTAGCAGGAATCCATCTGACCTACACAGTAGATTCCCGATAAGAACACTCGGGAATGACGAAAATAAATTGTTAAGTTAATTATGCCTGCCTATTTACTACCTACCTTCACTAAACTAGGGGAGGTAAAATTTTCTCTGCTATGCCTATTAACCAGCCACAGGTCACTGTAAAGTAAATGTAGGGTGTGCTGACGATAGGAAGCGCACCGCTTGTAATTGATGCGCTTCCTATCGTCAGCACATCCTACATATTATCTTAATTTAAGACAGGTGGGAGGCTTTCAAAAAAGTAGTCAATTACCTTTACCTGCAATAAGTTAATAGGGCTATAAAGACCTCAGGTAAACTATTACTCCCCGCAGTTCCGTAGAGACAAGGCATACCTTGTCTCTACAATTCAGATAATAGACTCATTGTCATCAAACCTTAAAAAAACATTCACACCGCTGTCATATTTCAAACCTATTATTGCCTCATAAATTAGAAAAAAAATAAAACTGAATTTTAAAATGGGCTATTCAGAAAAAAGAGGTGATAAAAATGAAACTAATCTATTCGGTACATAAATGCGATGTATTTATGTTTACATATTTGATAAACAGCAGTGTTTATAAGTACCTGTCAATCCTTTCTCGCTATATTTCTAAAACAGCAGACGGTCCTTTGTATTTACTATTAGCTACTTTTATTTATTGGTATCAGGGGCAAGATAGCTTATTTTTACAAACCTTATTACTGGCATTTGTAATTGAAAGACCTGTCTATTTTATCTTAAAAAATGGTTTTAAACGCAACCGCCCTGCCGTTGCTTTAGAAAACTTTACCAGTCAGATTACGCCTTCTGACCAGTTTAGTTTTCCATCTGGCCATACTTCAGCCGCTTTTATGGTGGCAGTAATAACAGGATATTTCATACCCGTTTTATTGTTGCCGCTATTAATTTGGTCAACTTTAGTTGGCTTTTCTCGTGTTGTACTTGGGGTGCATTTTCCAACAGACACTCTAATGGGCATGATTCTTGGTGTTAGTGTCGCAATTTATAGCTTAAATCAAATTATTATATGAAAATATTTTACGGTGTTCAGGGTACGGGTAATGGCCATATAACTCGCGCAAGAGTTATGGCAAAGGAACTAAAACTAGCAGGTATTGATGTTAGTTTTCAATTTACCGGACGAGATGCAGATAAGTACTTCGATATGGAAGTATTCAATGGCTACCAGCATAAGGAAGGCTTAACTTTTAATACTAACAAGGGGCAAGTAAGCTATCTAAAAACAGCTATAGAATCCAGTCCTATACGCTTTGTTAGAGATGTAAAACAACTAGATTTAACGGCTTATGACCTGGTTATTAGTGATTTTGAACCCGTTACGGCTTGGGCTGCTAAAAATCAGCAAAAACAAGTGCTAGGTATTGGACACCAATATGCATTTAATCACCAAATACCACGAGCAGGGGCTGATCCTTTAGCTAATACTGTTATGCGTTATTTTGCACCGGCTGATATTGGGGTAGGTCTACATTGGCATCACTTTGATCAACCCATATTACCCCCCATTATAGAAACTCCAGAATTAGCTTCAGCTGTTATAAAAAATAAAATCTTAGTTTATTTACCCTTTGAATCTCAAGAAGCCGTTATTAAATTATTAAGCCCTTATACAGATTACCAATTTTATATTTATTCCCCCACTCCTATTGAAAGCAAATACTCACATATTATCTATAACCCACTTTCAAGACAAGGTTTTCAAAATGATTTATTTGATTGTGTCGGAATTATAAGTAATGCAGGCTTTGAGCTGGCTAGTGAATCATTACAATTAGGTAAAAAAATATTAGCTAAGCCTTTACATGCACAAATGGAACAAATTTCTAATGCAGCAGCATTAAAACAATTAAATTATGGCCAGACTATGATGGATATGGACCCTTCCGTAATAAAAAACTGGCTTGAAGATGATAATGCGGTAAGAATAAACTACCCTAATGTAGCTAAATTAATTGTTGACTGGATACAACAAGGCATGCCGCCCCTGGATAAGGCATATACCGATAAAATATGGGCTGAAGTAGACGTGATAAACCTAAAAATTTAATCACTCATAAGCAAGTGTTTAAAATTATCCGAACACTTATTAAATAAATTAAGTTTTCGCCGGTTGTAGAGCGGACTTTAGTCCGCAATAACTCAAAAACATTGATTTAATAGTAGACTAAAGTCCACTCTACAAATTATAAGCTGTGGTTTGTTAATAATCATGTCCAAATATATAGTTACCTACTTAAGCTTTATTTAACATACTCCTTTTGCTATTGTAGTTTAAAGCATACAGCTTATAACCATAACAAGTAAGAGGAGGAAAGAATGAGTTTTACAGCAACACTAGCAAAAATAGCCATAAAAATGACACCCAATAAGTTAATTATATGGGTTGCTAATATTGTATTAAAAGATATTGCTGAGTTAACGGGGTTTAACTTTGATATAGAAACACGAAGTGCCTATATACAAATACAACTTGTCGGTGAGTCAGAAACTATTGATGTTTGGCTTGAAGGTTTTGGAATTATTTCTGCTGAAGAATCATACCAGTTTATTATTGAAAAAGCCGAGTCAAATCGCCTTTGGTTAGCTAATTTATTAGCTCGTTTTGTAGGCAAAAAGTGGAAAATTCCAGTGCCAGAAAATTTAGCGCCACAGTTTAAGTTTGTTGCAGAACTTCTTGCCAAAGAACCAGATCGATCATTAGAAAATTAAGTAATATCAGTATTTTTGCATAAGTTGAATTAAAACACATCTCAGCTTATGCAAGGTTTAATCAGCTTTTGCTGATAGCCCTCGCTTGCTGGATTGGCTGCCAATAAGTTAAGATCGTGTAGGAGCGGCTTTAGCCGCGATGTCGCGGCTAAAGCCGCTCCTACATAGATAAAATATCTTAACTTAAGCGCAGTGAGGGCTGAAGCTTATGGCTAATTGAGTAAGATTATATTTTCAGCCTATTTAGATGTCTTAACTAGCGCCCTAGAGGAGGGTTAAAGTATGTGGCAGGAGAATTTACTTCAGCTTATGCAGAATTTAATATGCCTGAATGGACACCTTACTCTGCCCTCCTCCCATTTTTTCTACAACAATTTTTGCCCCTATTCTTTCTACCAAAACCGGAACATGTGAAATCACCCCCACTTTTCTACCTAAAGACTGCAAGGTATCCAAACTGGCAATCGCTATATCCAGTGTTTCTGGATCTAAGCTTCCAAAACCTTCATCTATAAATAACGATTCCACCTGTATTTTATTGGATGAAAGTGAAGCAAGGCCAAGTGCCAATGCTAATGAAACCAAAAAACTCTCTCCACCCGATAATCCATGCACACTTCTGACTTCATCAGCCATATCTCGATCAACCACTTGAAGCTCCAGGTCACTACCCGGTACACGTTGTAAATGATAGCGTTTAGCAAATTCTTTTAAATGACTATTGGTATAAGAGAGCAATGTTTCCAGTGTTAAGCTTTGAGCAAATATTCTAAATTTTTGTCCATTACTTGAGCCAATTAATTCATTAAGACTCTCCCACTTTTCCCAGCACTTAGTCTGATCTTGTAATTGATGATGTAACGCTTTACCTAATTTTATTTTTTCATCATCTGAACGTAAAGCAAAACTATTATTTTCTTTTTCTTGCTCTAAGCTTTCTAATGTCTTATTTAACTGTTCTATTTGAACCAGTAAAGTGGGTTCTTCAATATCAGGCGTATTTTTCTGGTGCTCTATTAACTGTTGATTTTTAACTTTTAAGGTAGCTGTTGCCTCTTGTAGTTGAATAGTTAAGTCTTTAAATTTAATATTCTGCACTTCAATCCATTGATTATTTTTACCCAGAAATTCTTGTAAAGTCTTTTTATCAAGGTTTATGTCTTTAAGAGCTAGATCCAGCTGCTGCTCAGCACTAGTATTGTTTTTTGAACGCCTTTGTTGCTCTTTTAACCAGTGATTAACGGCTCCCTTACAACTTGTTATTTCAAGTTTAATGACTGCTATATCAGATTCATTTTTTTGTTTTTCAGTATCCGCCTGTTGTAATTGTTGCTCTAACTTCTCAGAGACTATATCTGCTGCTTGCCCCTCAAAAAACTGACTTCGCTTATCAACTAAAACCTGTTTCTTGTGTTTTGCGTCCAACAAGTCTTTGTCCGCTTTCTGTAATAAGGTTTGTTGCTGCTCATTCTCAGATACAGCAACAGCAAACTGAGTATTTATCTCAATTAATTGGCTTTCTATATTAGATAATTCATCTTCTGTTTCTTGCCATTTCCTGACATCTTTAGCCATTTGTTGAACAAAGGCTTTTCCATTTTGGGTTAATTGTAGCTGCCAATTCTCTATTGATTTAAAGGGGGAGGTTAATAATTCAATTGATTCAAGCTGCAGTATTTCTATCCGTGCCAATTCTTTTTCTAAAATAGTTAACTCTGTATTTCGTTTTGCCAAGCTGCTATCTGCTTTAGCTGTTTGGTCTTTTTGCTTGGCATATTTCTCAGTGACTTGATCAAATTCAGCACGTTGTAAATCTAACTGTTTTTGCCTTGCTAAAACCTGTTCTTCCTTAAGCTTTATTTCTGCATAGTCAGCTTTTAATTTAATATTTAATTGCTTGAATTTTTCCTCATCACTTTTCAGTATCTCCACCCATTCAGGCTTATCATCAAAAACACATTCTGACCACTTACCCGCTAATTGCTTCAACCTTTCTGTTGTATTTTTTATATCAACTGATAATTTGCTTTTATCTTTAACTAGCTGAATATATTCACTATTATTCTGACTTTTCTCGGCTATCAGCCGGTCTTTTTCTTTATTCAATGTGCTTAATCGTTTTTTCTGTTCTTCCACAGATTGATTAATTGTGTTTGCCAACTCACTATTTTCCCAAGGGTGCTCTTCTGATCCACAGACAGGGCAAGGCTCATTCTGTTGTAGCAAATGCCTTAAATCTTTAGCAGTTTTTTGACTTGCCGCTTGTATTAAATTAAAGGCAATTTGAGCTTCATCTAATTGAGCTTGCTTTTGCTGTAATTCAATTAATAACTTAGGAGTTCTATCATTAATCTGCTGGATATTTTGTTCAACAGTCAATAATCCTTGTTGGTCTTGATAGTGACTTGAATGCAGTTCCAAGCCCTTTTCTGCCAAGCTACATGCACTTTCTATTTGAGTGATTTGTTGCTCTACTAATTGTTTTTGCTGATGAATATCAGACAATGAATATTGCTCAAATTGTTTTTTTAACTGCTCAATAGTGTCACTTAGCTCATTTTTTTTCTGCAAAAATTTAGCTTCTTTATTTTGTTTCTCTATCAAGTTTTTTTTATCATCAGCAAGTTTTTCTCTAACAGTAGACTTCTCAATATTAAGTTTTTCTATTATTTGCTGATTTTCAATATAACCTTTAAGCTCATTTTCCCAGCGCTCCCATTGCCGCGCAAACTCTTCAATAGCTGCGTGTTTTTCCTGCCAGATTTGACTTTGCTGTTTCACCAGCTCCTTTTCAGCTTTTTGTTGCTGTAAAACTTTTAATTGTGAGTCAGCCGCTTCCCATAATAATTGTTGGTGCTGAGTATTTTTGTTAACTTCATCAAGCAACTTAATACTGCTCTCAATTTGTGTATCAAGCTGACGAGCTTGTTGTAATAAAGGTTGAGTGGCTTTATGCTGTTTAACTACGTCCAAATAATTATTTTCAGCTTGTTCAAGCTGCTTGTTAATCTGTTGTTGTTGTTTTTCAGCTTCAATCAGTGAGTTTTGATGTCCCTTTAAAGTATTATCTGCTTCTATTAATTCCTGAGCTAAATCAGTAGTGCGCTGTAACAAAGGTCTTAATGGTTGAACTTGCTCGACCCATTGTAGTTTTTTTCTATCGTCTTGGGAGGCATCCCAATTTAGCTGAGTTTGCTGTACAGCTTGTTGAGCCTTAATTTCATCTTGCTTTAATATTTTGTAAGTAGCAAACCATTTTAAAGTTTCTTGTGTCTGCTTTATTTGCCCTTGTAATTTTTTTACTGCAATAAAAGTATTTTGAGATTCTTTTTCTAATACTAGCCTTTCTTCCTTATTGAGTGGTGTTTTATCTACCAGTTTCTCAGAAATCTTATCTAAAGCCTGTTTTTCATTTTTAGCGCGTTCAAAGGCTGCAATGGATAACTCACTATAAATATCAGTCCCGGTAATTTTTTCCAACAAATTAGAGCGATCATCTTTTTTTGCTTTTAAAAAGGCGGCAAAATCACCTTGTGCCAACAAAACAGAACGACGAAATTGATCAAAATTTAAACCTATACATTGTTCAATGGCCTGTAAGGTCGCTTTTTTTCCTTCGCCAATTTTTTCTGCCGTTACCAGATTTTGTAAACTAACTTTTTGCGCTTGCAGTTTACCGCTCACTTTCCCTCTGGCTCGACTAATTTCCCATCTAGCTCGGTAACTTTGTTTATCCTTGCCTAAAAAATCAACTTCAGCATAAGCACTGGCGGTTCCTCTACGCAAAATCGAACTAACATCATTACTTTTAACCCGTATTGATTCGTCTTCATCTTTATGGCCAATAAAAACACTATGCCCATCTGGCAAACGCGGCATTTTGTCATAAAGCGCTAAACAAATTGCATCTAATATCGTACTTTTTCCTGACCCTGTTGGACCTGTAATTGCAAATAAACCCGTTGACTGAAGTACACCTTGTTCCAACTGAATTTCAAATTCATTGGCTAAACTTGCCAGGTTCTTTCCTCTTATTGCTAAAATACGCATGAGTCAGTTTCCTGCAAACTTTCATGTAATTCATTAAATAAGCTTAATATTTCAGCAGGTGCTTTAACATCAAACTTATTTTTATAGCATTGCATAAACACTTGTTCTGGCTGTAATTCTTCTAGCCTTATTTCTTGCACAATATCGGCCAAGCCCTTTTCATTCCCTGAATATGCCGTGCTTATTTTTAGTAGCCGAACAGGCAATTCAGCCACACACAACTCTATTTGTTGTCTAAGGCCTGGTTCTGGCTTTTCTAATGCAATACATAGTTCTAATAAAGGTTGCTGCTTAACGGGTAAATTTAAATCAAAGGTATAAGCTGTTAGTTTTTCTATCACTTCATCCAATTCACAATAGCCATTAGCACTCGGAATGCGTAGAATTTCAACACTTCGTGGCACATAAATACTACTTGCTACTATCGTTTTATCTGCTTTAACTTCGACTAATAAAACTTGATGTTTATAATACTGTTCATCAAACGATAAGGGAATTGGGGAACCACTGTATCGAATTGCTTCATTATCTCCAACGGTTTGCGCCAAATGCAGATGACCTAATGCGGTATAACTCACATCCTCTGAAAAAATATCAGCAGGTAAAGCATGTTGATTTCCCCCCAAAATTTTTCGTTCACTTAATTCAGATAAATGGCCACCCACCATATAGCAGTGCCCTGTTAACAAAAGAGCCTCATTATTAATGGCTTGTTGTTGTAAGTTCTCTAATAACTCAGCATATAAATCCTTAACACCAGAAATAAGTGGATCATCCATTGAATTATCGGGTAAATCAACATGTCGTAAAAACGGCATAGCACCACACAAAGCCTTAATTTCCCCTTGTTGATTTTTTAAAGGAATAATCAACCGCTGCCAGTCTACCTCACCTTGCTCATTGCGAGTAAGTCCTCCGACTACTGAAACACCTAATGCATTTAAAATTGCAGCAGGTGCATCCAAGCGAGCCGCGGAATCGTGATTACCGCCTACTAATATAATATCTAGCAATGGACACAAATTGCGTGCTTTAACTAGAAAATCATATAACTGTGTTTGTGCTAATGCAGACGGGTTTGCCGTATCAAAAATATCTCCGGCAACAATAAGTGCATCAATATTAAATTCTTGTAGTTGAACTAAAAGCCAATCTAAAAACTGTTGATGTTCATAGTCTCTTGAAATACCGTGCAAATGGTGGCCTAAATGCCAATCTGCGGTATGAATAATTTTAAGCATCTATTATTTATCTGAAGTGTCAGAAAGCTGTTTATGTAAAGGGGATGAACTTAAGTAAGGTACTTTGCCCGATGGTACCACTTTAGCTGCATTTTCAATATGTAACTCTTGGTCATCAAAGAAAATATGCGGATGAAAAGCTTGCAGGACTTTTGTTTTCTCAAGCCCACCTAAAAAGAAAATTTCATCCACATAAACCCCCCAATGTCGCAAGGTTTTAATCACTCGCATTTCTGCAGGTGCACTTCGGGCGGTTACGATTGAAATGCGTACCGGTGATGACTCAACACTAAAAGGCAAGCGTTCTTGTAACCTTGATATTTTTTTTAACAAGGCAGCATAAGGCCCTTCTTGCATCGGTTCATTTTGTTGCTCATCTTCAGTTTCACAAAACCTATCTAAACCTTCCGCTTTAAATACAATTTCACTACTTTCATCAAATAAAACAGCATCCCCATCAAAAGCAATTCTAACCTGGCCTTCAGGTAATTTTTTAGGGTCTTTAGGTGGATCTTTTAAAATAGCCGCAGCACAGGTCTTGCCATCAATAACTTTTTGTGCATCCTTAACCATGGTGGTTAAAAACAAATCCACATCAAAAGCATCTAAATAATCAACCACCGACTCACCCCCCGTAAAAGCATGTCTGGATATTTTAAGCTGTTTATTTCTAATATTTTGCAGCACTCGAATACCTGTTTCCGGGCTATTTCTTGACATAACGACCACTTCAACTAAAGGTGCTTCATCTTTTAGCTGGTATTTATTTAATTCGAGTAATGCTTTTACTAAAGGCATACCCGTTCCATCTTCAAGAGCCTCATCTTCTCTTTCCAGCATGTATTTTCGATATTCTACGATAGCTGTATCCTTATCTTCAGCATACTTTTCACGAAACACTTGATCAGCTTCTTTTAAATCAAATAGAGCGGTTGCCGAAATGCCTATCACTAAGGTGTTTGATAAATTAAATGACATTTATACCCTTTATTGTTGACCATATATTTACTATTCCGGAACTGACTTTCATTAATACCCTAAATTACTCTCAAGAGTTGCAATAGATTGCTTTATTTCATCCAAATAAGCCTTCCAACTTTCAACATCTTTACTATCAATTTGTGATGTATCCAACACTCTGATCGTTTCGTTAAGTTTACTCACTTTAAGCATTGCTGACTTATGTTGCTTCTTTATTTCTGTTGCTTTCTGTTCAGCTGATTGCTCAATGGATTCAATGGGCTTTGCAGAAGCTTTTATGACTTCTTTAATGGTGTTAGTCGTTAATGGTTTATCTTCTGCTTTAGCTTCACCAGCTGCCAAATCAAGAATGGCAAGACGCTCGCCTTTAGGTGCTTTAGCTAAAGCAATTAATTGTGGGGTATTTATTTCAGTCAGATCAGGTACATTTAAAGTAGGTGGTAAAGGTTTTTCATTCAAATTACCGGTTTGATCTTTTTCAATAGTATCTGAAAAAGAGTCTTCAGCCAAAGAAACTAAATTATCTGCTTCCGTAACCTGGTCAAAAGCAGTTGATGCTTCCTCCTTCTTTTTAATACCCGTTAATAGCAATTCTTGTTGGACCTCACCAGCAACAGCCAATTCATTCAGTCTAGATTTTTTTAGATTTAAAGCACTTTCTCCCCAAGCATAATATGAGTCAAAACCTAGCGTGTTATAAGCTTTGGTATCTCTCATTTTATGACAAGCGATAATAACCTTATCTTGCCCTAGCTTTAATTGCTCTAACCCTTGTTTTGCCTGTTGTTCTAATTCTTTAGCTCTTTCTAATGTGGGTACCTGATTAATAACTTCATTACTCATGTATAGTTTCTTGCCTTATTTAATAAAAAAGAAGGTTAAGCTATCATATTGGTTAAATCTTTACTTATTATTTTTTGTGAAAAACATTGTGGTATTAATCTCAGAATAAGAATTAAGTACCCACGTAAAATTAATTTAACAAAAACAACTGTCATTCCTGCGTGCTCTTAGCAGGAATCCATCTGACCTACACAGTAGATTCCCGATAAGAACACTCGGGAATGACGAAAATAAATTGTTAAGTTAATTATGCCTGTCTACTTACTATATTTGTCTGGAATAAATTAAAGAGTGCTCTCGTCTATCTTGTACTCTTTTTTCTAAAAATACTTCCGGGGTATCTATAAGGTTTAACCTTGGGTCATTAACAGTAGATCGAATAAAATATTGTCTAACAGTTATTTTTAGCTGATCAAAAAAACTACCATCAAATTGTCGGATCACTTTTTTTGCAATACAGGAGGGAGAAACCCTTACAATTCCATACTGTTCTATAGGGTGGCAAAAAGGGTCTTGCCTTTCCAGTATCTCAATACAACAAACAGATAATCGAAGTTTTGTTAGCTCATCAGTATTCGCATTGAATTCTGACATTACAAAATCAGCCAATTCGGATCCAGTTGTCCCTATAGGAATATTTTTAAATAAAATATTCATACACTACGCCCTATTTTTTGTATGGTTTTATTGAGTATAGTCATTTCTTAAAAAATATCAATACTTTATACTTGAACTTTTCTACTGCGAACTCATAATTAAAAAGTAATAAATACAATCAGCTTGACGCTGAATAGAAATTAAAACTACCATGTAAGACAACTAGCAACAAAGGTCAATCATGGGACAAGAAATTTCTTTTTCACAATTTGATAAAAGTGACTTTAATCATTTTTACAACAAACTTAATCAAGAAACTGTATTACTAAAAAAAATGATTGAGCAAAAAGCTTGCTCAACACGTGCACCTGTTGCTGGTTTCGAAATTGAATCGTGGTTGGTTGACAAAAACATGCAACCAAGCCCCATTAATAAACATTTTCTATCTACCCTAAAAAATTCTTTAGCTTTTGAGGAGCTGGCAAAATTTAATATTGAATTAAACAGCACCCCAACACCACTAGCAGGTAATGTATTTAGTCGTATGCATAAACAGCTACAATCCACTTGGGATAGTGCTTTTCAACACGCCCAAACACTTGATAGTCAATTAATTATGATAGGTACTTTGCCTACCTTAAAGCAAAGTGAATTATCATTAGCCAACATGTCTGACTTAAACCGTTATCACGCATTAAATGAGCAAATTTTAAAATCTCGCGGTAAACCCATCAACCTTGATATTATTGGTAAAGAACACCTAAAACTAGCTCATCATGATGTGATGCTTGAGTCAGCGACCACCTCCTTGCAAATTCATATTCAGTTACCTTTTAGCATAGCTCATCACTTCTATAACGCATCCATTATTGCCTCTGCCCCCATGGTAGCACTCTGTGCAAACTCCCCCTTTCTATTTGAAAAGGATTTATGGGCTGAATCCCGTATCCCTTTATTTGAACAGGCTATCGAAACAGGTGGATTTAATGGAGCAGCACAAGGCCCGATTAGACGGGTAAGCTTTGGTTCTGGCTATGTACGCCATTCGATAATGGAGTGTTTTACTGAAAATTTGGAGCATTACCCCATTCTATTACCTGCCAACCTAAATTCAAATACTGCAGCATTTGAACACTTAAGACTTCATAATGGCACAATCTGGCGATGGAACAGGCCGTTAATCGGCTTTGACGACGACGGTACACCGCACATAAGAGTTGAACACCGAACACCTGCTGCGGGCCCTACTACTCTTGACTCTATCGCAAATTCGGCATTCTTTTATGGGCTCGCTAAAAACTTATCTGATGAAATAATGGAAAAAGGTCTCCCACTTCCCTTTTCTCAGGCTAAAGATAATTTTTACCAGGCATCAAGGTTCGGCCTAGACAGCTCAATTATCTGGTTTGATGGTCAGAAACACCCACTACAAACTTTATTAAAATCAGAACTTATACCTCGCGCCATTCTCGGCCTAAAATCACTGGGTGTATCAAGCTGTGATACTGAAGATTTTTTATCTATTATTATGCAACGTATTAATAATAAGCAAAACGGTTGTTATTGGCAGCGCCAATATATAGCAAGCAAAAAATCAGACATTGATATGCCTCAGAATCTAAAATTAATGACTGAAACTTATCTAAAAAATCAACAATCAGGTATACCTGTTAGTGAATGGAGCATCCTTTAATGCAGCTTAAGCAAGCCAATGACTTTCCTAAGGAATTATTAACTATTGATGCTCAGTCAATACATAGCCTTGTTCCTGAACCGACCTTGTTCCATTTAGAAGGTAAACAGAAACAGCCACTGTTTATTTCTGTCTTATTACATGGCAATGAAACCACGGGGTTTCTTGCATTACAGAAATTACTAGAAAAATATAGTAAGCAAGCGTTACCTCGTTCTCTTTCTTTTTATCTAGGGAATACCAAAGCGGCTAGTCTCGGTTTAAGGCATTTAGACCAACAAGATGATTTTAATCGTATCTGGCCAGGCACCGAACTTCCCCCCACTTCAGATATTAAACTGGTTAAAGAAATTATCGATGTAATGGCAGAAAAACAAGTTTTTGCCAGTATAGATGTACATAATAATACAGGCTTAAACCCTCATTACGCCTGCATCACTCTCTTAGACAATCAATTTTTGCAGCTGGCAAATTTATTTTCACGCCTCGTAGTCTACTTTACCCACCCCAAAGGCGTTCAATGTGGAGCCTTCGCTAAAATATGTCCATCAGTCACCTTGGAGTGTGGCAAGCCCGGCCAGGCCCATGGTGTTGATCATGCTTTTGAATATTTGAATAGTTGTTTACACCTTTCAAAATTAACAGATCAAACAGTTCTAGCACAAGATATTGATGTTTATCATACTGTTGCACAAGTTAAAATAAATAAAGGCATTAATTTTAGCTTTGACAATCCTGATGCACCTCTACTCCTAGACAAAGATTTAGAACGCATGAACTTTACAGAAATTCCGGCAGGTACTCAGTTAGGTCGTGTTTTCGACCATTCAACGATGCCAGTGAGTGCCATAAATAACAATGGTAAACTAGTTACTGATAAATTCTTCAGCCTGATTGATAATCGTTTACAATTAAATAAAAACACAATGCCTTCTATGCTGACCCTTGATGAACGTGTTATTAAACAAGATTGTTTATGTTACTTAATGGAAAAGATAAATTTATGAACTTTTGGGAAACAAAAAAATTATCAGAAATGACAGCTAAGGAGTGGGAATCAGTTTGTGATGGATGTGGAAAATGCTGTTTAAACAAACTGGAAGATGAGGATACAGGGGAGCTATTTTTCACCAGTGTTGTCTGTAATTTAATCGACCTGGAAACTTGCCGCTGCACGCGTTATTCTGAACGTACACGCCTTGTGCCAGAATGTATTGATTTAAAACAACATGACTTTAAAGAGTATAACTGGCTACCAACAACTTGTGCCTATCGCCTATTAGTTGATGGTAAGGAATTACCCTTATGGCATCCTCTTGTATCTGGTAGCCAGGAAACAGTACAAGAAGTGGGTGTTTCTATTAGTAGCTACGCGATGAAAGAATCTGAAATTGATGACCTTGAAGATCATATTATTGAATGGCTAGAATAAATAAGCATCCAAGAAGTATTAATTTAACAAAAATTTGAGAGTCGCCACTTTGTAACGACTCATTATCAACAGGTAATTTTGTAGTTGGGGTGCAGTGCTTTAACCTGCATTTATAGACTCAACAAGTGCAGACTAAGGCAACTGCGCTCCAGTTTCTAATAGGTTTTAACTATAACCTGAATCCGTGGCTTCACTACGGCACAGGGCACAAGCTATTGATTCCACAGCGGTTAAAAAAATACCCGCTTAACCTATGGGTG
>CAYYNM010000043.1:0-17370 GCA_964472945.1 uncultured Methylomarinum sp.
GCTTCCTGTCGTCAGCACATCCTACGCGAAACGCTTAAGTCAATGGCAGTGACGCGCCTGCGTGGGAATGCATAGCTTGCTTACCCTTTAGAACAAAAATTATGCAGCTGCTTATCTGGATTAACCTATATCAATGGCTAACTATGAAAATTTATAGTTGGATGTTAATAAGTGAATATCAACAGCAATATCTTTAATTTTATGGCTTGATTGATTAAGTATATTCGAGTGAGATACGGCATCTTTAGTCATTTCATTGATATTTAAAACATGCTTGTTGATATTATTTGAAACCGCCGTCTGTTCTTCTGCAGTACTGGCAATTGTGGTGTTTAGTTCAAATATTTTATTAACTGAATAGCTTACTTCGTCAAGTGTTTGAATAGCAGATGTACTGTTTTTTGCTGTCGCTGTGGCAAAAGTGGACCCTTCCTGCATAAGTGATACTGTGTTGTTAACGTTGGTTTGCAGATTATCAATTAAAGATTGAATTTGATGAGTTGAATCTTGCGTACGCTGAGCGAGTGTTCTTACTTCATCTGCAACCACGGCAAATCCTCGCCCCTGCTCTCCTGCTCGAGCTGCTTCAATAGCTGCATTTAAGGCAAGCAAGTTGGTTTGTTCTGCAATGCCCTGAATAACCTCCAAAACCATGCTGATATTAGCGCTATCTTTTTCCAGGTTTTTGGTAACCTCAGTTGAATCTTTAAGGCTTTGTGCTAAGGAGTTAATGGATGTGTCTACAGATTGAATGGCATCTTTGCCTTTCTGTGCAGATTTATTTGCTTCTTCAGCAGAATTGGCGGCATTATGAATATTTTCTGTAATTTCATTAGCGGCAACCAGCATTTGCTGCATTGCTAAGGTAATCTGTTCAGTTTCCTCTTGTTGGGCAACAGACAATTGAAGGGTTTGTTCAGAAATAACCACATTATCATTGGATGCCAGTTCAAGGCGTTCGGAAAACTCTGGGATTTGTTGAAAAATCATCTTAAGATTGCTAATAAACTGGTTAAATAATTTACTTATTTCAGTAATTTCATCATGACCCGTTAACTGTAAGGAATTTGATAAATCTCCTTTTTTTAAAGCAATCTCTGCCAAATGGGTTTTAAAGTAGCTAATACGAGAATTAACCGCGTGGGTTATAGTTAGTAGAAGCACCATAATCAGGCATAGAGTTAGCCCGAATAATAGCAGAAACTGCATTTGGATTTGCTGTTCCTCTTGAGTTAACTTGTTTGTAAGCGTCTGGTTTAATGCGGTAAATATTGTTTCTGTTTTATGGACGGTATTTCGCATTTTTCCATGTAAACCGGATTGTGGTGTAAGTCCTAACTGTTTATAGCCTTGGCTAAGTGCTATAAAACCCGTCTGGTAGGTTTCCATTTTATCGGTAATGAGCTTTTTGTTTTGCTGACTCAGTTCAGAGGACAGTAAGTGTTGCATAAAAATAGCGTAGTTATGCTTAAATTTATCAATATATTTAGGCAATTTACGCAACATAAAATCCTTTTCGTTACGGCGCAACATCAACATATCAGCGGTTAACTGGATTTGTTTGAGTTGTTTTAATTCATGTTCTGCCTGATGGACAGCTTGACGTAGATGACCTCGTAAACCGGTGCTAGGATTTAAACCAATTTCCTGATGCAGATTAACAAGTTCGTTAAAGGCAGATTGATAGGATTGAATATCTTGAATTAGTGAAGAGCTAGAAGACTCTTGAGGCAAATTCATTAAACGAATATTACTGAGTGTTTGATTGATTTCTGTTAGTAATATGGCCATATTTTTTTTAAACTGTTGCTGATATTTAAGATCAAGCCTAGACAGAAAGTCTTTTTCATTTCTTCTCAGCATTAGCATATCAGTGGTGCTTTTTTGTAACAGCAGGCGCGTGTCATTCAAACGAGTCGTTCTGGAAAATGAATAGTTTGATAGAGCAGCCAGTGACAGCAAACAGACGAAAATAAAAGTGGCAAGGGCATATAATTTTGATTTTATAGAAAAGTTATTCATAATTATTATTGTTTTAAGACGTTAGTTAAAATTATATATAGAGAGGACGAGTTGAACCTTAAAGAGGCTAAGCTAATAATTAGCTTACTTTCTGGAGATGATGTGCTTTAACCCAAAGGATAAACGCATCATTGCTTAATGGTTTAGCTATACCATAACCCTGTCCAATGGTACAGCCCATATTTTTTAAAGCATCATAGTGCTTTTGAGTTTCTACGCCTTCTGCCACAATAGTTTGTTTAAAGCTTTTAGCCAGAGCGATAGTTCCCTTGACAATCACCATGTCATCAGAGTCGTGCAACATATCAATAACAAAACTTTTATCAATTTTTATAAAAGATATAGGTAGTTGCCGTAAATAGGTCAGCGAAGAAAAGCCGGTTCCAAAATCATCCAGTGCTATACGGACATTATAGTTATGGCAACTCTGCAAAATATTTTTTGCGGTATCAAAATCATGAATAGCGGCACTTTCGGTTATTTCTAGTACCAGTTGTTCAGGTTTAACATCGGGGTAGGCCGTTAGAAACTGAACCAGTTCATTAAAAAAATCAGCATGTTGAATATGACAACAGCTAATATTGACGCTGAGCTTTAATATCAATCCCTGACTATTCCAAGCGTGAAGTTGTTGACAGGCGTGTTGAATAACCCAGCGGCCTAAATCTATCATCAGATCTGTATTTTCAATAACGGGTAAAAAATCATCGGGAAATACCAGGCCCTTATCTGGGTGATTCCAGCGAATCAAGGCTTCAGCACCAACGACAGTATTGCTTTGAAGATCAACCTGTGGTTGATAATATAAAACAAACTGCTCGTTTTGCATCGCAACTTTAAGCTCTTTTCGCTGGGCAAGTTCGGCATGAATCTGATTATCCATTTGGATATTAAAAAAATGAACCTGATTGCGACCTTTTTGTTTGGCTTGATACATTGCCTGGTCAGCGTGCCTGATCAGTGTGTCTGAATCAGATGGGTCATTGGGAAAAATAGTCACGCCGATACTGGGAGAAACATTAAGTCGAGCTGTTTTAGTAATAATAGGCTGGTTAATTAATTTAACACAGCGTTCTAGAGGGGAATTGAGGTTTTCCAGCTTTTCTAATTGCATCAAAATAACAAACTCATCACCTCCCAGGCGAGCAATGGTATCAGGTTCGCGAATAAAGGATAAAAAACGCCTGGCAAGTTCAACGAGTAAATAATCACCACTGGCATGACCATAGTTATCATTGATAGCCTTAAAGCCATCAAGGTCAATAAATAGGATGGCTAGCATCTGTTGACTGCGTTGAGCTCTGGCAATGGCCTGTGCCAGTCTTTCTGATAGTAATGCTCGATTGGGTAAACCTGTTAGTGGGTCATGAGTCGCTTGCCAGGCAAGATGTTCTGTTCGGTCTAAAACTTTTTGTTCTAAAAGCTGATTGATTGAGCGTAATTCTTGAGTGATTTTTTTTTTGGCTTTCCAGGATTTTTCCAAATTAGAACACATAGAATTAAAGGCAGTGCCCATTTGAAAAATTTCATTACTGCCGGTCACTGTCGCACGTTTTGACAAATCCAGCGTAGATGAAATATCAACGGCAGTCCGGGTTAGGAGCTGTATGGGCTGGCTGATTCTTCGACTCAACAAAAAAATGACGAATAAGCCGAATAACATAATAAGACCAACAAGCAGTGCACTTATATTTAAAACACGCTGAACTGGGCCGTAAAAATGGCTGGAATCAGTGATTGAAACCCAGTGCCATAAATGAGTCTGTGGAAAATTCACGCTATTGTCTATATCGACAACAAAATAACTTTTATTTTCAAAAGTAAGTTCAGGTGAGAGCGTTTTTTGTGTATTTGTGGAAATAGGAAAGACGGTTTTAAAAATGGCTTCAATTAATTGAGGTGCTATTTGATCTTGATTTAATAGCTTGTTATCGGTCTGATCAAACAGCAGGATATTGGTTTTCAATTCAGATAAATCAAGTAAAGTTGTAATCGTTTTCCAGGGGGAAGTCATTACCAGGTAGCCTATCGGAAGTTTAGGGCCAAAACTGGCATACACTGGCTGCCATAAAGCAATAATAGGTTGATGAGTTACTGGGTCGATATGCTTACCAATCAAGTGCTGCTTTTGTTGAATGGCTGTCAGATATAAGTTGAAATTGATCTGTGTTGGTATTTGGATATCGGCTGCAATCAGTTGTCCTGATGTGGATAAGGCATAGAGATGCCCCTGTAAATGATGTAATGATTTAAAGGTTTCCAGAGTGCGAGTTATTCTTAGGTCAATATCATTCGTTAGAAAATCATTCATTACCACCAGGCTAGCCCAGGATTTAAGATTAACCAGTGATTGATTTAACTTTGCTTCCAGTGCATTACGCTTTGCTAGGGAGGAAAAGCGAATTTCTTCGTAAGCGCGATTTTTTAAATACTGTGATAATTCAAAAGAGGTTATTCCGAACAGAAAACCAATAACAACTAAAAAAATCAGCCCATAACTCAAAAAAAGTTGGCGAAAGAGACTTGACTGATTCATTGAAGTTCTCCTATGTTATTTATATGTTGATAGGTATTAGGAACAAAACCTTCAATGTAGCTAATGGTACCGGGTACATTTTCTACAAAGTCCAATACTGCCTGTCTGGAGTTTTGAATAAGAGGTAAACGGACACCTTTATAATGCATTTTTTTAAGATATAAGGCATATTTTTTTCTGTTAAGTCCCAATGCCTGCTCAAATTTCTGTCGCAAAGGGTCTGTTGCTCTTCTAGTCACAACAATAATCGGTGTTTCATCTGGCCAATTACGTTGTTTGAGCAAGTAAATGTTTTTAATTTTTTTAGGAGGTAGGGTATGGGGGATAAGAGTAGCCGATAAATGTGCTATTAAGGTGATTTTTTCTGAAGCAAGAACAGGTTGAATACTGATTAATAAAAAAAATAATAAAACTGAACGCATCAGAATATCACCCCAAATGAGCCAAAAACACCTTCATTTATGCCTAAGTCAGCACCTCTATGCAAGACATATTCAAGCTTCCAAACAACAGTATTGTATGTACGGTAATTGATACCAAAGACTGCATTTTGTTGTGATTCAATCGCATCGCGTTGCTTAAAGGTTTCCCCACGCCCAACCAAAGACCAGCGCTCCGTCACAGGAGTGACTAATTGTAGATACCCACCCCACTCATCATTGTATCGGCGCTTTATTTCGGAGCCATAAATAGAGGCATAAAAAATTTGCGAGCTTAATTTTACAAACTCAAAATCGTATATCCCATCAATTGTATACACAGTTTGCCGTTCTTTTCGAGTGGTGAGTTCGGCATGTTGAATAGATAACGCGATTTGACCAGAAAATTCATCACCATATTGCAAATGAATACCACTGACATTTTTATAGCGGACAGGACGAGATTTAAGACCTTTGGGAATTAACTCGGTCCAAGGCTGGTAATAAAGCTCCATATCAGGGAGCCATTCAGTTTCGGGGGTATAAATGAAGGAAAAACCAGTTACGAATTCGGAAAAATTTAAGTAAGTTGTTAGTGGGCGAATTTCTGTCGCAACCAGGGGGTTGGCATGTATTTGGTTCCATTCACCCACCGGAGCTAGCATTTTTCCAAGGCGAAAGGTTAACTTACTGGTAATCAGGGCATCATTATAAACCCGTTCCAGATCGAACCTGCCTGCCTTGGAAAATCCACCTTTGCCTTCTGTATAAAGCGGTTGGTTGGCGTATTCAATTTCAAAAAAAGGATTAAGGTATTGAAACAGTCGAGCTTGCCCAAAAACGGCTATTTCATCTAGGAATAGGTTGATTTTTTTTTGCTGTTGTGTGGGCGCATGCAGTTCAACAGTGCTGTATCCACTTAGGTTCCAAGGACCTATATTGTAGCCATTGCCGAGCGTGTAATTGTTTGCGTAAGAGTGAGAACAATAGAGTAGTAAGAAACAGGATAGGGTATGTTTTACTATAAAATTCATTGACTAATATTTTTAAGTTAGGTCTATCAATATAGTTGAGTATTAGCTGTTGTCAATACTATAGTCATTGAGGTGATGGTACTAAAGGGAAAGAATATTTTTTTGCGAACCCAATGTTTTTGAATGATACCCTATAACCTATGTGTTGAGCAGTGTAGAGACAAGGCATACCTTGTCTCTACGGATACGGAGTAAACTATATAAAAGCTCCGAAATCTTATTTGTTACTGCCTCCCTTATTGCTCGTCGATAATATTTTAACAACATAGTCACTAAACTGTGCAATAACCAAGCTTTGTGCTTCAACTTTTGCTTCGAAGCTTGCATCTTTAATGGAAGCCTTAAAAGTGTGATGGACTCTGTTGATTTTTTGAGGTGTTTTATCTTTCCAATAAGCCCATGTTACAGATAAAACAGCTTGTTTTTGGGTGCTGACATCTAATTGCAATACTTCTATTGATAAGTGAATATCGGGCTTTTTATTCTTGAGTTCTGAGAAATCTACAGTACGACCAGGGGCTATTCTGTGATTGATATTGGCAATAAAAATACGGCTAAATTCATTTTTTAAAGGTTCAGCCCATTGATGGTTTTCACTTAATTGTAGTTTGTACTGGTTTTCTCTAATAACTATTTGTGGATGGTCTAAATAGTCTGGAAATTTAATGGGGTTGATTAGCAGGGTGATTGGCTGTTTAAATTGAGGTTTGCTATCTAGTTTGATTGTATCTATAGCTTGTAGCTGATAAAAACTTGTCTTAGCTGCATTGCTACAAGCGAATACAAATAAAGCCAGGTTGGCTGTTAAAAATACTGTTTTAAATGTCATTTTTATTCATCCTCAGCATCTAGGTTTTTGCCAAAAAGTAGTGCGTCTGGGTGGCGCTCTAAGTAATTCATCATGTTTTTAGCTGATCTGGCCGCTTTTGTCATTTGTTCCAGAGCAGACTGTAAACTTTGGCTGATAGGGGAATTATCACTGACTAATGATTGTACATCTGTTAATGTTGAATTTATCGACTCTAAAGTATCTTTACTTGAAGAAACAATGTTTTTACTATCTTCTAATAAAGGTTCAACATTATTATTGATAGTAGTTAGTAGTTTATTCGCATTATTAACTGTTTTGTTTAAATCCTGACTAAGCGGTCCAACATCGTGTTTTAAGGTTTTGAGTATCTGTTGTAAATCTAGCATACTGCCATTAAGAGCGGTTAAAGTGCTTTGCGTTTGTTTTGAGCCTGTTATTTGTTCAATATTTGCAATGGTTTTTTGTAGATCACTTAGTAACTCAGCTATATTTATGGTTTTTGTACCTTCTAAAACATTTCTAAGGGCCTGTTGAATTTCAGCACTATTTGAAGGAACGGATGGGATTTCTTTTAAGTTAGTTGAATGACCATTTAATGTGATTGCTGTGTCAGGTAAAAATAATGCTTCAATAAATAATTGTCCTGTAACAAGGCTGCCTAATTGTAGCTGCATACGTAAACCAGCCTTGATGAGTTTATCGACTTCAGTATGGCTCCAGTCTGATTGAGTTGTATCTAGGTAGTTGTCTATTTTTTTATGATCAACTTCAAAGATAACGGGGATTAAGGTTTTATTTCTTTTAATATCACGTTCAACACTAATACCGGTAACGTGCCCTATTTGGACGCCATAAAGTTTAATAGGTGCCCCAACACTAAGCCCATTAATTGATTCAGTGAAAACAACAATAAACTTTTGATTTTTGGTAAACCATGACTCACTATTAAAAACAAAAATACTAATAATAAGTAGCAGTAAGCCACCGAGAATAAAACTGCCAATGAGGGTTGGGTTAATTTTGTTATTCATGATTCAGTTTCTATCATTAGGGAGCTGGAAATAAATAATCGTCCAATATGGCGCAGGATTTTTGTTTGTCTTCAGTTGAGTAGCAATAGGCGCATAGCAAGCTACGTAACGTTGCTACTCAACTGAAGACGGACAAAAAGACCAGCTAGATTGGATGATTATTTGTTTCCATCTCCCTTATCTTGTGTTTCCACGGGTAAGGAATTGTTGTACTCTAGGGTCTGTACATTCATTAAGTAAAGTTTTAGGAGCGCCATTGGCTATCATGGTTTTTGAATCGGTATCTAAAAAGACAGCATTACTACCTATGGCAAAAATACTAGCCAGTTCATGGGTCACCATAATAATAGTTGCTCCAAGGCTATCTCGTAATTCTAGAATTAAATCATCGAGTAATTTTGCACTGATGGGATCTAAGCCAGCGGAGGGTTCATCAAAAAAAAGAATTTTTGGATCTAAGGCAATAGCCCTGGCTAATCCAGCTCGTTTTTGCATACCTCCACTTATTTCAGATGGATAATAATCCTCAAACCCTGATAAGCCAACTAAGGCCAATTTTAGTGATGCCAGTTCTTTGATCTCAGCTGGTGTTAAATCTGTATATTCTTCCAAAGGCAGGCTTATGTTTTCTGCTAAGGTCATCGAACTCCATAAAGCCCCACTTTGATAAAGAATACCATTTTGCCGCATAATTTCACTACGTTTCTGTGTATTTGTTTGCCAGAAATTGGTATCTCGGTAAAATACAGTCCCTTTTGCGGGTTGTTTTAAACCAACTAGGTGACGTAATAGGGTGCTTTTTCCACAACCACTTCCTCCCATTAAAATAAAGATGTCTTCTTCATTAACGGTAAAATTAAGGTTTTGTTGAATAATAAAATCACCATAGGACATGGTTAAATCATTAACAATAATATGAGGTTGCTTGCTCATTAATCAGATCCCCATACTTTCAAATAATAGCGTAAAGATGGCATCTGCAACAATAATAATAACGATACTTCTAACTACCGCTTGAGTGGTCGCATCACCCACTGCTGATGCACTTCTGCCACATTGTATGCCGCTCATACAACCAATAACGGCAATTAATAAGCCATACACAGTACTTTTAAAAATCCCTGTAGACCAGTCAACCAAGGTAATAGATTGTTTTGTTTGCAGGTAGTATTCAACAAAAGAAATATCCATCATGCCGGTAGCGACAAAAAGGCCGCCTAATATGCCAATAACATCGGAATAAAGAGTGAGTATTGGCATCATCAGAATTAAGGCAAATATTCTAGGCAGAACTAGAAAATCCATGGCAGCAATACCCATGGTTTTAAATGCATCAATCTCTTCATTGACTTGCATGGTGCCGAGTTTTGCGGCAAAAGCGGCACCTGTGCGCCCCGCCATTATGATGGCTGTCATCATCGCACCCATTTCTCGTGACATACCAATAGCAACAAGGTTAGCAACGTAAATATCCGCCCCAAAGAGACGTAATTGAATCGCCCCCATAAAAGCTAATATCAAGCCCATTAATAAACTAATTAAAGTGATGATAGGCAGTGCGTCAGGACCACATTGTTGAATAATCAGCCAGAAATCTTGCTTTCTAAAACGGGCTTTGCCACGGGTAAATCTGATAAAGCTTAGCCAGGTTTCACCCATAAAGTTGACAAATTTTTCCACCTCAGTAAGCGTATTAAGTGCTTTGCTACCCACTTGTTCGACAATAGAAGGGGAGTAATGTTTTTTTATGGCATCTTTTCTTAGGGGTACGGCTGTGGCTAGCTGTATAAGACTTTGTACGCCAGAAGGTAAAGTGCTTATATTAAGCTCAATATTTTTCTTAGCCAGGTATTCAGTGAGTAATAAAATAAAAGAGACTAAGCGACTATCCCAGTTTCCAAGCATGTCGCCGTTAATAGAAAATGGTTGAGAGTTTTGTAGAGTAGGTAGGCTCTCTATCACATTTTTTAAATCAGGCAATACCTTACCAATAATCCAGTCACCTGATAACTGAAGTTCAATATTATCTTTGTTGTTTATTACAACCTTATAGTCACTTTTTACCGGTGATTTTGTCATACACGTTCCTAAGCTATTGAAGCCTATTTAATCCGGTTTTTCAATAAATTCTAAAGCATTACCATCAATATCTCGACAAAACAGGGCTTTTCGGCCTGATGCACTGAGTGTGTAAGTTACTTTACCCTTATCTAAAGATTGTTTTACCAAGTCAAGCTTACGCACATGAAAAGCAATATGACGGTCTTTACCGCCATGCTCAGGCCTTCCTGTTGTTGGGTCTGGATTGGGCAATTCTAATAAATGAACTTGTTGCAAACCTAAATCTAACCAGGCTCCATTATAAGGAAAAGCAGGCCTTTCAAGTTGCTTTAGTCCCAATATATCACAATAGAATTTAAGTGATGCCTGGGTATCTTTAACAATAACGCTAGAGTGATGTATATTTAAAATATTTTGTGGCATATAGGTGAATTAGAGTGGAGTTAAATTAAAGTTTATGCTCTGGACATGTATTTGCCGGTATCTGTATTGACTTTAACAATTTCTCCGGTTTCTATATATTCAGGGACTAAAACTTCAAGTCCTGTGGTAAGTTGGGCCGGTTTGGTTCTGTTGGTAGCACTTGCACCTTTCATGGCGGGTGGGGTTTCAACAATTTCCAGGCTAACGGTCGTGGGTAATTCAATCCCTAAAGGTGAATCATCTAATAGTAAAATAAGAATACCTTCTAAGCCTTCCGTAAGGTATTGAGATTGTCCTTCTATATCTTCAGTATTAAGCGTGTATTGTTCATAAGTTTCAAGGTTCATAAAAGTATAACTTTCACCATCCTGGTAAGAATATTGAACCATTAATTTAGAACAGTCTGCTTCTTTAAGAAAATCATCACCTTTATAGCTTTCATCCAGTTTTTGCTTGGTTTTCATATGCGCAAAACGAATTTTATATAAAGTAGAAGCACCTCGAGAGGTAGGGTTTCTGACTTCAATTTTTTTCACGACATAAGGTTCACCGTTAATTTCTATCGCAGACCCTTGTTTTAAATCACTCGCTTTTGGCAATATCTTGTCCTCTTTTTGTATCTATCATTAAAGTGTTGAATTATACTGGTACATACCTTGAATATGTAGAAGGATTTGATATGTTTTGTAGCAAATGTGGTGGACAATTGCTTGCAAGTGCAA
Organism: uncultured Methylomarinum sp.; assembly: GCA_964472945.1. GTDB lineage: Bacteria > Pseudomonadota > Gammaproteobacteria > Methylococcales > Methylomonadaceae > QPIN01. Next base: position 11,060 of record CAYYNM010000043.1, read on the forward strand.
ACTTTTGTACAGAGTGCGGAAATAAAGTTTATATAAAAACTTTAAAGCACAATGAGTTACAGAGAGTTAATAATGTGATATGTCATAATGGGAAGCCTTTTAGTGGGGTCGGTGTTAGTTATTATTGTAATGGCCAAAAAAAGCATGAGGAGACATATTCACAAGGATTAGCTCATGGTACCTGGAATTATTGGTATGAAAATGGTAGTAAAGCTCAAGAAGTTAGATATATAAGTAATATATTTGATGGTCTGGAAATTGAGTGGTATGAAAATGGCCAAAAGAAAAGCGAAATAAGCTGGTCAAAAGGGGCGTTACATGGAATGTGGGTTTCTTGGTATTCTAGTGGACAAAAAGAAGGGGAGGTTGTTTACTTTCAGGGAAAAAAAGATGGCTGTGAGACGATGTGGTATGAAAATGGCCAAATATATTCTAAGGGACAATGGAAACAAGGTATGCAAGAAGGTTTTTGGGTGGCTTGGGAAGCAACAGGTAAGAAAAAATGGCAAGGTAACTGTATAGCCGGTGAGATGGTTTTTGATTTGGAATTATAGGTGAGGTCTGTAAATGTTTTGTCATAATTGTGGTATTAAATTACCTGAAGTTGGTGAGGTTAATTTTTGTCCAGAATGTGGAAAAGAAGTTATTAATAAAGTCGTTAACAAGTTAGTAAAACGTGGTGATTATTATTATGAATTAGGCCATGACCAACCTTTTACAGGTAAATTTATTTCACGTTACGAAAATGGTCAAATAGAAAAAGAAGCACATTATAAAAATGGTTTTGCTGATGGTTTATATACCGCCTGGCATTTATCTGGATATAAAGAAAGTGAAGGTTTATATAGTATTGGGCGGCAGGAAGCTTTATGGACATGGTGGAATGATTGTGGTCAGCAAATCATAGAGAAATATTACAAAAATGGTATTAAGCATGGCTTATGGGTGGACTGGCATGCTAATGGTCAGAAAAAAGTTGAAGGCAATTTCGTTCATGGAAAAAGAGAAGGTGTTGTCACTATCTGGAATGAGGATGGCGTGATAATAAGCGAAACGTTGTATAAAAATGATGAGAGGGTTAGTTAACTATTTATCAGTTAATGTTGTTTAAATATGTCAAATAATATTAAAAATACAGGCTCAAAATCTGCTGGTGTAGGTTATTTAATCAATACAGTTCAAACCTTATTTGTTGGAATGCTAAGAATATGGACCATTCCCATTGTTCTCATGCTAAGTGTTGCATCGGGGTTTACAACTTATTATGGCTTATCTCATTTTATAACACCCTGGATTGCTTTAATTATTACTATTGCCATTCAATCTATTGTTGTTATTTGTTCGCTGGAGCTGGCAGGAATACATTGGAAAGCTAACCGGCTGCGATATTTCTCAGTGCTTTTGTCATTATTAATTGCATTAATGGCTTCAATTTCTTTTTCCTATTTTAAATTTTATGAAATTTCACAAAAAGATACCATTCATATCAATCGTCTTAATTTAATACGACAAGATATTAAAGGCTATATCAGTAAGATTTTAACCGTTAAGGGCAAAATATTAGCGCAACGGCATAAAGAACTTAAGTTAGCATCACAAGAGGTTTCTCAGGCTTATTTCGGTACTCATCCTTTGATAACTGCTGGCTATAGAAACCAAGTGGGCGAAGGGCCTTTTTGGAAGCATTATAATCAAATATATCAAGCAAAAAAATTAAAGCTTGATCAGCTGGATGCTGAGTTTTTAAAATTAAATAAAATAATTCAGCAGTTGCAAAGTAGTTTGAATGACTTAGATATTGCTAATGACTTAGAATCATCTTATTCACAAGTATTAAAGCTTTATCAACAACTACAATTACAAGTAGGCCAATTATCCAATGCAATAGGTGTAGGTTTTCCAGAAGCACCTTTGTTAATGACCTATAAACAATATATTGAAGATATAAACCCTTCTGTATCAATGTGGAAAGGGTTTTCTATATTTGCGTTTATTTGTGCCGCAATGGTTGATTTTTTTACAGTTTTATTATCCTATCGACTAGAATTTACTGCACCAGGGCCTTTAACCTCAGAGGAGGAGGATTTGGTTTTTGAATGTTTAAGGCAGTTTACCGACTTTACCATTAATAATAATGATGAGTTACAAATGGTGATTGAAAAAACTGAGCTGGAAAAAGCTCGGCATTATTCAGACTGGTCCAGAATGTTTGCGGTAGGCTTATTATTAAATCGTGGTTTTTTACGAAAAATTGACCATAAAACAGTTGAATTTTCGCCTAATCTTTACCCTTTAATTGCTGAAAAAATGTCTGATAAAATTAATCAATTAAAACTGGCAGCATTAAATAAAGAACAGGTTCAACCAGATGCCTAATTCAAAAACAGAAATTGATAGCTGGTTAATGGCCTTATCTTCAGAAAGTCAACACTTGTCCGATGAGACTTGGGATGCTGGTTTTGATGCAGGCCGCCAAATGGTACATAGTAAATTTGGCCCTTATTCCAAATTGTTTTTACGTCCTGATAATTTTGTAAAACGTTTTTACCATACTGTTTATCCATTATTAATTGAAGAATGGCAATCTAAAGAACAAGTAACACTTTATGAAGGTTTTTGTACCATTAATATTGTTTTGGATGTGCGATTTCAAGCAACTGTTAAATATGCTTTAAGTCACCGGGAAATTTTATCTGAATTAAATGAGCATATCAAAAATTCATATCATGATTTAGCTTTTGATTTTGTACATAAGGAGTTATTAAATTTATCTGATGGAGCATGGGTGCAAAAAGGCTTAGAGTCTACTGAGAAAAAGATTTGTACTTTAATTAATGAAATGTTAATTTTACAAGATATTCAGTCAGAAGTAAGTTGTAAATTAAAGCCGAGTTTTAAAGAATTCCCTGATGTCGCGTTTGCCAAAGAAAGTGTTTATCTTTCTGTGTTAAAGAAAAGTTTTGAATTTAACGAACAGGAACGAGATGAAATATTTAGGCAGAAAAAACAAAGAGATAAACAAAAATTACAGCATAAACAGGCACAGTTACAACAATTAAATGAACAAGCTGAGCTTGAGCGTAAAAAACAAGCAATACAGGCTGAAAACCTTAAACAGTTACTGGAAGAAAAGGCTCAGCAACAACGAGAGCAATTTGAAATAAAGAAAAAAATACATGCTGAAAAAGTGAACCAGGCTAATCAGTTAAAAGAAATAGCTTTAGCGGCTGAATTGCAAGAAAAGAAAAATCAGCAAGTATTATTAAGAGAACATGAACAACAAGAAAAGCTTGAATTATTAGCCCATCAAGCAGAATTAAAGGCAAAAGAATTAGCCGCTGATATTACAGAATATGAAAGGGAGCAAGCCAGCTGGCGAGAAGCAAAAGATAAAATTCATGCTGAAGAATTAGAATTTAAACATAAACAAAAGCAACAAGAATTTGATGCCGATGTTGGCTATAAAAAGCGTTATGAAATACAGCGGTTGGCTATGCAAGAAGAAAGTTATAGTGCCAGAAAAAAATCAGATGTGTATCTTAAAAGAGAAATTGAATTGTTAGAGTTAGAAAAGCAAAGATTAGCTTTACAATTGTCTATTAAAGAATCTAAAAGTAAGAGCGATGGTTAGTTTAAGTAGGTAACTATATTTATTCTAACATTTGGAAGTGAGGCTTTAGCCTCGCCTGAACCTTGCGAGGCTAAAACCTCACTTCCAAAAATATTTTAATTCAAATTTTTAGGATAATTTTAAACACTTACTTAGCTACCTGAAAATAGCGAGTTAGCGACCGTTTTGTTTGTTATGTAGGTCTTTCATAAACATGAACTTAATAATTTGTTTAGCTATATAAAATAAAAATATTATTGCAATTAAGTAATATAGATTTTTACGATTGAATATTAACTCAAATAAGCTGTTATCACTGGTGTATTTTTCTGCGTTATTGAATTTATCTAAGTCTTGTAACCTCATTGTTTCGGATTGTTGTCTAAAATTTTGTGGGTAACTATTTTTGGCAGATGTATCCATCTTATTTTTTTGTTGTAGAAAAAATAGTTTATTTTGATTTGGGCCGGCTAGATTTAAGGAAAGGAATATATCTTGAGTCAAATCATGTAGCATAAGGTCTTTTTCTCTTAAAAATTGCTTGGTTTGGCTAAATATAATTAAAGAGTCTTGTAAAACCTCATTGTTTTTATGGGCAATAAAAAACTCTTTTCCTTGGTCGTATAAATTAGTATAAAGGGCAGGGCTTATACTGTTTCTTTGCGCTTGGCCTGTTTCTGATTTTTTATTATTTTTAAGGGTATAGGACGGTGGATTAGTAAAATCAGAAATTTGAATAAAACTAACAGGGAGGTAGCTTGTATCTATTTCTATTATTGGATTAGAGAGCAGGATTTTTTTTTCGTCTTTATTTGGTTTTATTGACTGGTTGGCTGGGTTTGGTTTTGTTGCTGGGATAACGGATGCGGCATTACTTTTAGTGAAAATATCACCTCCACCCCAGTAGCTCAGAATAGAAATAAAGATAAAATATACAATACTCTTAAGTGCCATAAAATAAGATAATAAAGGTTTTTATTCTTTTTGTAAAAAAATGATTTTTTTAATGCTAAAATTAAAGTTGTTTCTGGTATGCCTTATACAAACCCCAGCTTAGTAAAAAACAAAGAAAATGTTTTGTAGAGCGGACTAAAGTCAGCTCTACAAGCGGCAAAAACTTAATTATTAGGATAATTTTAAACGCTTACTTAGGGACGCACGTTCCTTAACACTGTTCACAAGGAAATTAACAAATGAAAGTCACGGTATTTGGATCTGGTTATGTTGGATTAGTCACAGGAGTTTGTCTAGCAGAAGTCGGCAATGATGTTGTATGTGTTGATATTGATCAATATAAAATTGATGAGCTAGTGAAAGGGAATATTCCTATTTACGAACCAGGCTTAGAGACTATGGTTAATGAAAACCAGGCAGCAGGTAGGCTACATTTTACAACAGATGCTAAACTGGCTGTAGAACATGGTACTTTTCAATTTATAGCGGTAGGTACACCGCCAGATGAAGATGGCTCGGCTGATTTACAATATGTTTTAGCTGTTGCAGAAACAATCGCTAACTATATGAAAGACTATACGGTGGTTATTAATAAGTCTACCGTCCCTGTAGGAACCGCAGATAAAGTTAAAGCAAAAATTAAACAGACATTAATGGCTAGAGACGGGCATACAGAATTTGATGTTGTCTCTAACCCAGAATTTCTTAAGGAAGGTTCTGCAATTAATGACTTTATGAAACCGGATAGAATCATTATCGGAACAGATAACCCAAGAACAACAGAGTTATTAAAAGCACTCTATGGCCCTTTTAACCGCAACCATGAACGTGTTATTGCTATGGATATTCGTTCAGCTGAATTAACTAAATATGCAGCAAATGCTATGCTGGCAACAAAAATTAGCTTTATGAATGAGTTATCTAATTTAGCTGAATTATTAGGTGCAGATATTGAAAAAGTAAGAAATGGCATTGGCTCAGATAGTCGTATAGGATACTCATTTATCTATCCAGGCTGTGGCTATGGTGGTTCTTGTTTTCCAAAAGATGTAAAAGCACTAGAAAGAACCGCTAAACAAGTCGGATACAATGCAGAACTGTTAAGTGCGGTAGAAAATGTCAATGGCCGTCAAAAGCAAGTATTGTTTAATAAAATAAATAAACATTATAACGGTAATATTAAAGGTAAAACATTTGCATTATGGGGCTTGGCTTTTAAGCCAAAAACAGATGATATGCGAGAAGCACCTAGCCGTGTTGTGATTGAAGCCCTTATTGATGCGGGAGCAAAGGTACAGGCTTATGATCCTGAGGCGATGGAAGAAACTGCACGTATATATGGTGATAAAGAGGGCTTATCTTTAGTTGATTCTGTGGATAAAACTTTGGAAAATGCGGATGCCTTGGTTGTCGTGACTGAATGGAAAAATTTCTGGAGCCCTGATTTTGATATGTTAAAACAAAAATTAGCTGACTCGGTTATCTTTGATGGCCGTAACTTGTATCAACCAGAAGTCCTGGAAGAAAAAGGCATCGCTTATTATGCAATTGGGCGCGGTCGTTCTATATAGGTATGATAGGTATGATTAAAAGTGCAGTAAATATGATTATATTACTGTAGAGCGGACTTCAGTCCGCAATTCTCGCTGAAATATAGCGGACTGAAGTCCGCTCTACAGGTATTATTTATTTTACCTGAATCCGTGACTTCAATGCGGATAACAGGGCTCAAGCTATTGGTTTCACA
>CAYYNM010000044.1:0-17103 GCA_964472945.1 uncultured Methylomarinum sp.
CCCCTGTTTTTCAGCACTTTACAAAAGTAACAATTAAAAACTGGAACATAGAGTAAGTACCCACGTAAAATTAATTTAACAAAAAAATTTTGTCATTCCTGCGTGCTCCTAGCAGGAATCCATTTGCTCAGGCACGTGGATTCCCGATAAAAAAACTCGGGAATGACGAGAATTAAAAGGTTAAGTTAATTATGCCTGCCTACTTATAAGTCTCAGCCAATACTTAATCTACAAAAATCGGTAGTGGGTCGAATCTGTTGATAAAGCTATTTAAAGAAACTTATCCATTATTGGGGCACAGGCTTTAGCCTGCTCTTGCTATGAAGAATACAGGTTAAAACCTGTACCGCCAAAAGACGGTTATTAATGAGAAAGTATTTGTTAAAGCGACAGGTTTAACCCACTACCCAAATAATTATATTACCCCTTAAAATTGGATTATGAGAAAAAGTGATTTTGATTATCATTTGCCCGAGCATTTGATCGCACAAAAACCATTGGCAGAGCGCATTGCGAGCCGAATGTTGAGTATGAACAAGCAATCAGGAGCTATAAAGGACCTACACTTTACCGACTTGATTGATTTAATCAATAAAGATGATTTGTTGGTTTTAAATGACACCAAAGTGATTCCTGCACGTTTATATGGCAACAAACAAACAGGAGGTAAAGTTGAAATTTTAATTGAACGAGTACAGGATGAGCATCATGCTCTAGCCCATATTCGTTCCAGTAAATCACCTAAACCGAATAGTATCATTGAATTAGATAATGGTTTTTCTTGTCGAGTAACCGGAAGAGAAAATGATTTGTTTTGCCTGGAAGTTAGTGATGAGAGTACGGTTTTAGATCTTTTGGATCAAATCGGCCATATTCCATTACCTCCTTATATTACTAGGGCTGATGATAAAGACGATCTAACACGCTATCAAACTGTTTTTGCCAAACAACAGGGAGCCGTTGCAGCACCAACAGCGGGTTTACATTTTGACCAAAATACTATTGATCAACTAGAGGCTAAGGGCATTAATAAAGCTTTTGTTACTTTACATGTAGGAAGTGGTACTTTTAGACCTGTTAAAGTAGAAAATTTGTCTGAGCATATTATGCATAAAGAGTATTTTTCTGTTTCTCAAACTACAGTTGATGCCGTGCAACAAACAAAACAAAAAGGTGGGCGTATAATTGCTGTGGGTACCACTGCCGTTAGGGCTTTAGAATCAGCATCTTGTTCGGGCCAATTAACGGCTGGATTTGGTGATACTGACTTATTTATAACACCGGGTTATCGCTTTAAATCAGTCGATGCGATGCTGACTAACTTTCATTTACCCGAATCAACCTTGTTAATGTTAATTTCTGCATTTGCTGGATATGAGCAAGTGATGAATGCTTATCAGCATGCTATTAAACAACAATATCGTTTTTTTAGTTATGGCGATGCCATGTTTTTATCTTAGGCAACTAGCAAACAAAAACCCTTCGCAATTTGGGGGGGGATATTTATTGTTAGCTGCCTTACTTAATACATTAATTGTCTGGTTTCTACAATACGTAATGGCTTGTAAATAAAATGCTATAGTTCTAAATAATCTTTGTACTCCCAGGACATCTTTTGTGATTAATAAGCAGTCAACCTTTAAGTTTATAGAAACATTAGGTGAAAGTATGCATGCTGATGTATTTAAAGCATTAGTGAATAAGGATAAAACCAGGCAACCTTATGTTATAAAAAGAATTAATCCTCAGTTTTGTAGTGCCGATTTACTTTACTATTTGCAGCAACAGATTAATCAATTAAATGAGCTTGCATTAGTTGATATTGTTATTCCCACTCTATACACCCCAAACACAGAAGCAATATTTTTAGTTCAGCCATGGCTTTCAAGCATTACCTTATCGCAATGGTTAAAGCGGCATAAAGACATTTCCTTTGTTGATACATTAAAAATAATAATAACTATTGCTGAACAACTAGAGCTAAGGCATAGAGCTGGGCATATTCATAAAAGCGTAAAGCCTAGTAATATATTGCTTGATGAAAAATCGCTTAAAGTTAGTTTGATTGATGATGTTAGAGTTTTAGATATAAATCAGATAAGTCATTTTATTTATCAAGATAGTTTCCGAACAGAAACATTACCCTACCTATCTCCCGAACAGACTGGTAGAATAAAACATACGGTTAATTATTCAACAGATTTATATTCTTTGGGAATAGTGCTTTTTGAATGTTTAACAGGACGGCCTCCCTTTTTATTTTCAGATCCCATTGCTATTATCCATTCTCATTTGGCTGAAATACCCTCTTTAGCACAGTCAATTAACCTAAAAATACCTGAAATACTAGGTAAAATTACCGCTGAACTACTTGAAAAAGCACCTGAAAAAAGATACCAGACGGCTGCTGGGTTAGTTTATGATTTAAAACAGTGTGTTAATGACTGGAAAGAGCATAAACATATAGGCCGGTTTACTTTAAAACAACATGATTTTAGCAATCGAATTACCATTCCTTCATTGATGGTTGGGCGTGATCAGGAGAAAAAACAGTTATTGGAAAGCTATCAAAAATCCTGTACAGGCCTGTTTCAATCAGCTCTTATTTCGGGTTTATCGGGGATAGGAAAAACCCGTTTAATACAAGAGTTACAGCTACCCATTGTTCAGCATAAAGGCTATTTTACTTCGGGTAAGTTTGACCAATTTAAAAAACATATTCCATACAGTACCTTGATTCAGGCACTTACCAGGCTTGTTAGAATTTTCTTAACTGAAGACCAGCAACGTATTGAATACTGGCAACAAAGAATGCGTTATCAATTAGGTGAGCATGGTAAATTGATGACTGATTTAGTCCCAGAATTAGAGCTGATTATAGGTGAGCAAGCTGATGTTGTTAAGTTGCCTCCCGTTGAAGCTAGAAACCGGTTTAATGATATTGCCGGAAAATTTATTGCCTGCTTAGCAAGTAAGGAACATCCTCTTACATTATTTATTGATGATTTACAATGGTGTGATGGTGCTACTTTTGAATTGTTACAACGTTTATTTGATAATGCCAAGGATTACCCCTATTTATATTGGATAGGTGCTTATCGCCATAATGAAGTTGATGAAACGCACCGGTTGACATATCTAATAAGTCGCATAAAAAAAATGCACAGGCCCTTGGTTGAAATTCGTTTAAAGGCGTTGCAACTATCTGATGTTAATCAGATGACAGCTTATATTTTAAATACGTATCCAACGCGTACCAATCAGTTATCGAATATTATTTATCATACCTCAGCGGGAAACCCTCTGTTTGTTAATGAAAGTTTACGCTGGTTACATAGTTATAAGCATTTACATTTGGGTAAAGATGGTGCCTGGACATGGGATAATGAACAGCTACGACATACCAATATTCCAGAGACAGCATTAGATTTATTTAAAGATAAAATATCTAAGCACAGTGATGAAATACGCAGACTTCTGGGTATTTCAGCTTGTTTAGGTGCTAGTTTTGATGCTAAAGACCTTGCTTTAGTTGTCAACATGTCACTACCCACTTTATTTCTGACCTTAGCTGATGTTTTTGCTGATAATATTTTAATGCGAGAGAAAGAATCAATCTTCTTTTTTCATGATCAAGTACAAGCGGCAGCTGAAAGTTTTTTAGATGATGTTAGTAAACAACAAATACATAAAAAAATTGCTTTTGCTTTTATCAGTGTTATTCCAGAGTCAAGCAAGACCGAACAATTAGCTAATTTATTTTCTATTGTTGAACATTTATTGCTTGGCAGAGAGCCTAATCAAAATGAAGTAAGCAAAAAGCAGGAAGCTGAATTTAATTATTATGCAGGTAAAGCGGCTATGAAGGCTTTGGCGATGGATAATGCTAATTTTTTCTTTCATCAAAGTTTACAGTTATTCCCTAAGCAATCATGGGATATTCATTACGATTTCTTATTTGCTTTACATAAGTACCTGGCACGTACTGAAATGGCTTTGGGTAACCAGCCGGCATCAGAAAAAATCCTTAAAACTCTTATTAAAGAATCAAAAAATGATTTAGATAGAATTGATTGTCTGTATGAACAAACGACGGGGCTATCATCAATGGGAAAGTTTAAACAAGCGATTGATGTTGGAAATCAAGGGCTAAGTTTTTTTAAACGAGCGATTCCAGAAGATGATGCGCTGGCATTAAAAAAATCAGCAGAAATTATTGCTCAAATTCATGCTGGAAATGGCAATATATGGCAACAAATACTTGACATTACACCCTCTGGAAATAGAGCAACAAAAATTGAAACAGGAATTTATAGTGAGTTAATTCCTGATTATTACCTTGCTGGTATGGTGCCACAACTCTATTTATCAGCCATTCAATCCACTCAAAACTGTTTGGCAGGTGGTGTTGATGAGACAGTTATTTATGGCTTTTCTATGGTTGGCTTATATTTACAGCGTAAAGGACAATATGAAATGTCCTTTAATTATGAAGACTTAGGGTTATCATTATCTGAACGTTACCCTGATACTTTTGGTGCGACAAAAGGAATTAATGGTATTTTATGGACTAATATGCATAATCGTCGTGATTCAGATTATATTATTGAGCAATGCCAAAAAAATATTCATCGAGGAAAGAGTTGTGGTGATTTATATAATGCAGGTTTGTCCTATGGACCTTATATTTGGCACCTAATCAATCAAGGACAAGATCTGAAACAAATATCTAATGTTGCTGAAGAGTGCAAACATTTTTCCAAAAAATTTAATTTATCCCTATCTCTTGGTCTGGCTCAAAGTGCTATTGCAGGTTGGTCTGACTTTATGTTGACAGCTAATAATACTTATACAAATGAACAAATAGCAGAAAAATTAAGGCTTTGGGAAGCCGATAAACATGTGGTCTCTATTGGTGGTTATTTTACCTTGAAAGGGATAAGTAATTTTTATCTTGGAAATTATAAGGTTGCAGAGCAAGCATTAGTTCAGGCTAAGCCTTATTTACGCGGCCTAAGTGATAATATTCTTAATAGGCTTTGGTATGTATTTTGGTTTGTCAATTCTTTAAGGGTGAATAAAAACATATCAGATGATGATAAACACGCTTTGAAAAACTGTTTGAAGCAAGTTAAAACATGGTCCAATTTAGGTCCTATTTTAAAACCTTATTTTTTATTGATGAAGTTAGAAAGTAGTATTCATCAAGGTGATTTTAGCAATTTTCGTCGATATGCTTTTGATGCAATTGATTTAGCAGTAAAAAATAAGTTTACTTTGTTAGAAGCCTTTATTAATGAAAGGTTAGGACAGGTTTGTATAGAGCAACAACACCAACATGCTAAATATTTTTTGAATAGGGCGGTGACTCTTTATCATTCATGTTCTGCACATATTAAAGAAAAACAGTTATGTGAATTATTTTCTTTAACCCCTAATATAAATCAGGTCAAAGAAGAACAACCGTTATCAGAAATATTAGATATTAATTTTTTATTGCATGCCACTCGAAGTATTACTCAACAATTGGACTTTAATTTATTATTAAGCACCATTTTACAAGCAGTAATGGAAAGGCTTGGGGCAAAAACAGCTTATCTCTTAATAGCGAATAAACAACAGTTAGAGGTGGTGGCAAGAGGAGATAAACATGATTTTATTGGAGTGGTTCTAAAAGATAATAAAAATATAGCGACTGAAAATTTAAGTATGGCTATTGCAAATTATGTTTTTAGAACGGCTGAAATGATAGTGATTAAAAATGCCTGTGAAGAAGGTGATTTTATTACTGATATGACCGTACAAAAACAGCAGCTTAAATCTATATTTTGTATACCTTTAGTATTAAAGCAGGAGGTATTAGGTGTGTTATATTTAGAAAATAAATTAATGCCAGCCGTCTTTACTCATGAGCAAATTGAGCTGACTAAGTTATTAACAGCTCAAGCAGCAGTTGCTTTACAAAATACCCAATTAATTAAGGATATGCAACAAAACCAACGTGAAATTGAGTCCTTAAATATTAACCTTGAGCAACGTGTCGAAGAAAGAACCGCTGAACTAAATCGGGTGAACGAAGAACTTAATAATTTTGCTTATGTTGTTTCTCATGATTTAAAGGCACCTTTGCGAGCGATAAATCAATTATCTAGTTGGGTGGCTGAAGATTATGCCTCTTTATTTGATGACGAGGGTAAAGAGCAAATGGCGTTAATTTGTGGCCGAGCCACAAGAATGCATGAGATGATTGATGGCATATTACAATTCTCCAGAATTGGTAGAGTTAAGAGCGATGTAGAAATTGTCGATTTAACCGTTTTAATTAATGATGTTATTCAGATGATTGCTCCACCCGAAAATATAAAAATAAATATTAGGACTGAATTTCCAGTTATTAAAGGTGAAAGGTTAAGGATTTATCAGGTATTTCAAAATTTGCTTGATAATGCCATTAAATACAATGATAAAATTAATGGAGTTATTGACCTTAGCTGTATTACAAAAGATGGATACTGGCAGGTATCAGTAAAAGACAATGGCCCTGGAATTGCGAAAAAATACCAGCAAAAAATATTCCAGTTGTTTCAAACTTTAAAACCTAAGGATCAGTCAGAGAGTACAGGCGTTGGGTTAAGTTTGATTGAAAAATCAGTCACAAATTGGGGAGGGGCTATTTGGGTTGAGTCTGAGACCGCTGAAGGATGTACATTTATTTTTACAATCCCTAAAGATAATAATTTATAGCGTGTCTTAAGTACCCACGTAAAATTAATTTAACAAAAACAACTGTCATTCCTGCGTGCTCTTAGCAGGAATCCATCTGACCTACACAGTAGATTCCCGATAAGAACACTCGGGAATGACGAAAATAAATTGTTAAGTTAATTATGCCTGTCTACTTAGCACTAAAAGTATAGTATAACAATAATAAAGGGTAAGATTTTACTTACATTGTTTTATGGTTTAACCTAGCTATATAAACTATAGGTTAATAAAGACTAAGACTTTAGTCTGCACAATAATTCATACGTTATGGTTTATTAAGAGCCATAGTTTAATAAAGGTGTTAGGTGTTGAATTTTTAATGAGAAATTGTTATGAGTAATTTACAGCCGATTCTATTAATAGAAGACGATCTGGTTGATGTTATGACCGTTAAACGAGGCTTTAAAGAGCTGGGTGTGTTAAATGCACTGCTTACAGCCCAAAATGGGGAAGAGGCACTTAATTATTTGAGTAACCCTAAAGATGGCTTGCCTTGTGTTATTCTTTTAGATATTAATATGCCAAAGATGAATGGACACGAATTTTTACAAGTCTTAAATCAGCATGCTGTTTTTAAAAATATTCCCGTGATTATGCTGACTTCTTCAAAAGAACAACAAGATGTTGACAATAGTTTTGACCAGGGTATTTCCGGGTATATTTTAAAACCCGTTAATTATAAAGAGTTTCTTTCTTCTATTCAGGTGCTTACTCCTTTTTGGACGCTTAAATAGTAAATATTGAATAACACTGCTAAATCAAAGAACTAATATTTTCACTATGAGTCTATGGAGAACATGGATTTTTTGGGTATTAAACCTCTGGGAACTCTGTGGTTATTTTTAAATTTCTTTAATATTGCTTTTAGATTAAAACTTAAAAAATTTAAAGCATATTAAAATAAATTTTAATAAGCTATGATGATATACATTATAAAGCTAGTATGACTTTAATACTGTTTAGTGAAAAGGTGGCTTTTAAAGCTTTCCGGTATTAAAGGGCTGACCAGTACACACTCATCGAACTAAAATTGTTAGAGTGCTGGCATAAAAAAATCATATTTTTCACTACCCCCCTCATTCAAAATATTATAAAGAACATAATGGACTCGGATTCCGATCAAAAAAATACTAATACTCCAATAATAGATCCCTATGCTCAGCGAGAAGCTGAGAAATATGAGAACCCTATTCCCAGTCGTGAACTGATCCTTCAGTTGATTGAAGAGACAGGAGAACCTCTTCGACGCCAACAAATAGCTAAGAAATTTGGCCTGGAATCAGCAGATAATTTGGAGGCATTACGTCGTCGACTGCGAGCGATGGAGCGTGATGGTCAATTAATTTTTAACCGCAGACAAAAATATTGCTTGGTAAATAGTGAAGATTTAATAGCGGGTCGGGTATTAGGTCATGCAGATGGTTTTGGCTTTGTTAAACCTGATGATGGTTCAGCTGATTTGTTTTTATCGCCTAGAGAAATGCGTTCCTTGATGCATAATGATCGTGCCGTTGTTCGTGTTGCAGGTTTGGACCGTAAAGGGCGTAGAGAAGGGGCTGTTGTTGAAATTTTAGAACGTAATACCCAGCAAGTGGTGGGGCGTTTAATTCAGGAAAGAGGCTTAAGTTTTGTTGCACCAGACAATAACAAGATTACTCAGGATATTTCAATACCCAAGGACGAGTTAGGTAAAGCCAAAAAAGGTGAAATTGTGGTTGCAGAAATCATTCAATTTCCAAGTAACCACCGTCAGCCAATAGGGCGAATTGTAGAAGTATTAGGTAAGCATATGGCACCTGGTATGGAAATAGATATGGCTTTGCGTTCACATGACCTCCCTTTTCAATGGCCTACTGAATTGCTACAGGAAACTAAACACCTTACTAAAGAGGTACCTGAAGAAGCAAAACAAGGAAGAACTGATATTAGAAATCTGCCATTAGTCACAATTGATGGTGAAGATGCCAGAGATTTTGATGATGCAGTGTATTGTAAAAAAACGACAAAGGGCTGGAAGCTTTTAGTCGCTATTGCAGATGTTTCTCATTATGTACAGGTTAATACCGCATTAGATGCTGAGGCAAAAAACAGGGGTACTTCCGTTTATTTTCCTGAGCAAGTGATCCCAATGCTTCCTGAGATTCTGTCGAATGGATTATGTTCACTTAACCCTGAAGTCGACCGTTTATGTATGGTTTGTGAGTTGTATATAAATACAGAAGGCAAGGTGATTCGTTCAGGCTTTTTTAATGCTGTGATGAGATCTCATGCGCGTTTAACTTATACCGATGTTGCAAAAATTCTGGTTGATGGAAATAAAGCATTAACAAAAAAATACACAAACTTAGTACCTCAGTTAGAAGAACTTTATAATTTATATAAAGTAATGCGTAAACAACGCGAAGTGCGTGGAGCAATGGATTTTGATACCCAAGATACCCAAATTATTTTTGGTGAAGACAGGAAAATCGAGAAAATTATTCCTACTCAACGTAATGATGCGCATAAATTAATTGAAGAATTTATGATTACAGCCAATATGGCTGCAGCACGTTTTTTAATTCGTAAAAAGATGCCACATCTATTGCGAGTGCATGAAGGACCTGGCACAGAAAAACTATTAAACCTTAAAAGTTTTTTAAATGAATTAGGCTTGGTTTTAGGCGGAGGAGATAAACCCACACCTTTAGACTATATGCATTTAATTAATTCTGTACAGGGCCGGGCAGACGCTCACCTTATTCAAACAGTGTTGTTGCGCTCAATGTCTCAAGCGGTTTATAGTCCAGAAATTAAAGGGCATTTTGGCTTGGCATTAGATGCCTACGCGCATTTTACTTCACCGATTAGACGTTACCCTGATTTACTGGTACATCGTGCGATTAAACATTGCTTATTAGATAAGCCTGCTGAAAGTTTCTTTTATGGCATACCTGATATGGTGCTGCTGGGTGAGCATTGTTCAAGTAACGAGCGCCGTGCAGATGAAGCCACACGAGATGTGGTTAACTGGCTTAAATGTGAATATATGTTAGATAAAGTTGGTGAAAGTTTCCAAGGCATTATTACTGCTGTTACCGGTTTTGGTTTTTTTGTAGAATTAGACAAAGTATATGTGGAAGGTTTGGTGCATATCACCAATTTACCGCAAGACTTTTTTCATTTTGACGCTAAAACGCATCAATTAAAAGGGGAAAGAACAGGTATTAAATTCCGTTTAGGTGATAAAGTTAAAGTAACCGTTGCTAGAGTTGATTTAGATGAAAAGAAAATTGACTTTGATTTGCTTAGTGGACTTCCTAAGTCAACTAAAACAAAAAAATCGTCAAAAAAAGTAAAGCCTATTGAGAAGAAAAAAGCTAAATCTAAATTTAGTAAGTCCAAGCATAAAGCAAAACCAACAAATAAAAAAGAAAGTAATTCAAACAGCAAAAAGAAATCAAGCAAAGCTAAAAGGCCAGCAAAAAGGAAAGATAGCTAAATATGAATGTCACAAAAATATTTGGAATCCATTCGGTACAAGCTGCGTATGATTTTTCAGCAGATAAAATAAAGCATGTTTGGGTGGATAAGCAGCGACAAGATAAACGCTTACTTCCTTTAGTAAAGCAATTACAAGGTTTAAGCCTTAATATAGAAAAAGCGGATAGAAAGCGATTAGATAAATTAACGGATGGTAAAAACCATCAAGGTATAGTTGCTGAGATTGAGTTGCCTGGTGTCCATTCAGAAGAAGAGCTTAAGCATGTTGTGAGTACAATGCATGATATGCCTTTCTTTTTGGTGCTCGATCAGGTTCAAGATCCTCATAATTTAGGTGCTTGTTTAAGGTCTGCCGATGCTGCCGGAGTTCATGGCATTATTATTACTAAAGATAATTCGGCCAGCATTACGCCTACAGTGTGTAAGGTAGCAAGTGGTGCGGCTGAAACAGTCCCCGTTTATCAAGTAACAAATTTAGCCAGAACCTTACGCTGGCTAAAAGAGCAAAATATATGGATTGTAGGATCAACAGGTGAGACAGAGCAATCAATTTTTAACACTGATTTAAATATGCCTCTAGCAATAGTGATGGGGACGGAAGGAACAGGCATGAGGCGTTTAACTCAGGAGCAATGTGATTTTTTGGTTAAAATACCAATGGTTGGGAAAGTAGAAAGTTTAAATGTATCAGTAGCCGCAGGCATTATGATCTATGAAGCATTTAAGCAAAGAATGCAGTAAAAATATATTTGAGGAATAAATAAATGGATGAAGCAGACAAATCCTTGGCAGCTTATGAAACATTAAAAAATAGCATACCTTCCATTGGTTTTTTAAGTCGTAAGAAAAGAATTATAGCCTTTCTTAAAGTGACTAAAAAAGCTCAAACAATGATAGATCAACAAGATTTAAGTGAAGAAAATGCACTGTATTTACTGTCTATTTTAACTAAAAAAATAGCAGATTTTCAAAAAGCGTCAATGATGTCAGCCATGCACCTGGCCACAGTGAATAGAAAAATAATTCCAGCCGTGGGTTTTAGGTACGCCAATGAAATGCGGGCTAATTTACAGTTGGTACCCATTGGCGATACGGTAGGAGATTAGGTGTAGAAATAATTAACCTGCATGGGTTATAAATTTACATGTCGTAGCGTATATAAAACTCTATAGCAGACTTTAGTCCACTATAGAGGCAATATTTATAAGTTATTGCAGACTAAAGTTCGCATTTACAAATGCTTTTTTAGCCTCTAAGGCTTATACAGGGCCAGTTGGCTTCAGAAGCATATTGTCGTAGTGTATCATCTGGGTCAACCGCAAAAGGGTTGCTAACAAGCTTTAATAAGGGCAAGTCGTTATATGAGTCACTATAAAAAAAACTATTTTCCATTGTTTCCCCTGACTTTTCTAACCATTCATTAAGTAAAGTCACTTTTCCTTGTTGAAAACAGGGTGTCCCTTCAAAATTTCCTGTATAGCGTCCAGCAACAAATTCAGGTGTAGTGGCCAGTAAAATATCGATACCAAACAACTTGGCAATAGGCTCAGTTACAAAGCGATTGGTTGCAGTAATAATCATAACGGTATCACCTTTAAAACGATGCTTATTAACTAATCTTATAGCAGGCTTTAATTGAATAGGTTTAATTATTTCTTCTATAAATTGAGTGCGCCATTTATAAAGTTGTTCAGGCTTATTTTTTGCCAGAGGGGCGAGAGAAAAGTGTAAAAATTCGACGATATCCAGTTTTCCTTGTTTATAGTCATCATAAAACTTAATATTTGCTGCTTCATACTGCTGTTTATTTACAATTCCCTGGTCAACCAGAAACTGTCCCCATAAATAATCACTATCATTTGAAATAAGGGTATTATCTAAATCAAAAATTGCTAAACTCACGTTTAAAACCTACTAGAAAAAATAAAAGAAAAAGGACTATAGCGTCAGTAGGGGTTTTATGGAACAATGGTTCTATTAATTTTAATACTGACTTGTTCTAATTTTAACATTCGTACAGCTAGCTATAAATATTATAAATCGATAATAACGACTTTAATCTGCTTATTTACAAAGTAAATGGCATGTTTGCTTTAGACAATATTTTTACAGCATTTTAAATGCTTGACTGATGACAGCTGGAAATTTGAATGTAAATTAAAGGAATAGGAAAGCTAATAACAGGTTTTTTTAATGATTGACTCAAAAGGGTACCGACCAAATGTCGGGATTATCCTTTGCAATGATGATGGACGCGTATTTTGGGCTAAACGCAAAGGAATGAATTCATGGCAATTTCCACAAGGGGGGGTAGACTGTAATGAAGACCCCGAAGATGCAATGTATCGAGAATTGTGGGAAGAAACAGGACTAAGGACAGAACATGTGCAATTACTAGGTCGTACACGTTATTGGTTGCGATATAAGTTGCCCGAAAAATATATTAGAAAAAAATCATTACCTTTATGTGTAGGACAAAAACAGATTTGGTATATTTTACGTCTGTTAGGTGATGAGGCTGAAGTCCGCTTTGACTGTGGAGATAAACAAGAATTTGATGGCTGGAAATGGGTTGACTATTGGCACCCATTAAAAGATGTTATTTACTTTAAGCGTAAGGTTTATAAGAAAGCAATGACTGAATTAGGAGAGGTGATTGTACCTGATACTGTACCCGTTGATGCTAGCGAATTTCTTAAGCAATTACCAAAATAAATTGTCGCCCCCTGTAGAGACAAGGTATGCCTTGTCTCTATGTGCTATAAAAGCCGGTAATTAACTTTCTTATGAATTTGATTGAAACTGCGATAAAATTTGCTCTTGAATTTTCTCAGCCATTGCTTGACGATTTTCAGAATCACGAATCGGGCGGCCCACTACAATATAGTCAGCTCCATTTTGAAAAGCTTGTTCTACACTAACAACCCGTTTTTGGTCATCATCAACACGATTATCAACAGGGCGTATTCCTGGGGTAATGACTAATAAACGGTGATCCAGTTCTTTGCGCAACATGGCGACTTCAAGCCCAGAAGAAACAATACCATCACAACCAATTTCTAAAGCACGTTTAGCGCGTGAAAGTACTAAATCACGAACATCACACTTAAAACCCAAGTCATCTAAATCTCCACGGTCAAGGCTGGTTAATGCGGTCACCGCTAAAACTTTTAAGTCACCTTTATTAGCCGCCGCAGCCTCCATAATGGCATCATTACCATGAATAGTTGCAAGATCAACACCTTTGCTACTTAAAGCTTTTATGGCGCGGCCTACAGTGGCAGAAATGTCAAAAAATTTTAAATCAACAAAAACCTTTTTATTTCGTGCTTTTAGCCATTCAATAAAGCCAAAATAATCACCCGACATAAATAATTCCATACCGACTTTATAAAAAATAACCGAGTCACCTAACTCCTCAACCAAGGCCTGAGCTTCTGGAATACTAGGGACATCCAAGGCCATAATTAATCGTTCACGGACAGGAATAGGTTTTTTAGAAATAAATGATTCAGTCATAAAGTCATTATCCAAATAGAAAGTTTAAACAAAATTTAACCTGATATTTTAACAGAACAAATGATAAACGAATGGTAAAATGCTCAATTCCCCTAGTATTTGTATCAATAGTTATTATGAGCAACCCCAGAGCAGAAATATTCTCCCAAGGTGAAGAAGTGATCACAGGGCAAGTTGCTGATACCAATGCCGCTTGGTTGTCAGAACAATTAGTGAACATGGGGTTTAATATCGCAAGGCATACAGCCGTAGGTGATAACTTACCCGATTTAGAAGAACTATTAAAAGAAATTTCTCTTCGTGCTGATATTTGTATTTGTACAGGTGGGCTAGGCCCAACTATTGATGATTTAACAGCAGAAGCAGTTGCCATTGCATTTGATAAGCCTCTACAGTTAGATTCAACAGCCCTGACACAAATAGAAAGTTATTTTTTCAGCAGACAAAAAAAAATGGCCGATATTAACCGAAAACAGGCTTTTTTCCCAAAAGGGAGTGTTAGGATTGATAATGCTTGGGGAACTGCCCCCGGCTTTGCTGTTTTACAAAACCGTTGTTGGTTTGTATTTTTACCGGGTGTTCCGACTGAAATGCGTAATATGTTTAGACAACATATAAGAAAGCAGTTGCAACAACGCTTTGTATTGCAAGCAGATCAATTATTTGTCATAAAATCAATGGGTATTGGCGAATCTGATTTACAACAAAAAATTAATGACTTTACTCTACCAGAAAATGTGCAGCTCAGCTTTAGGGCAACAGCAGAAGAAGTCCAAACTAAATTACTATTTCCAGCAAATGCAAAAAATACAGACTGTGTTAGTCAGTTAATTAATTTCATAGGTGATGCAGTATTTACATGTGATAAACCTGTCAAACCCGCTATCAGTTTTATTCAGTTAATTGATCGATTAATGACGGATAAAAAATGGACCTTGGCTGTGCAAGAAACGGCTACACAAGGTTTAATATCAGCTAAATGTATAGCTTATGATTGGCTGATAAGTGCGAGTTATCAACAATTTGAACAAGCTATAAATAAAGATTATATAAAAATTGCTATGGATATTGCCTATAAGCTAAAACATAAAAATAAAACTGATTTAGTGCTGGTACAGTTGTATCAAGGCGATAAATCACAATTTCTGGATAAAAAACAAAGTATAGTTATATATAATGTACTGTTAACACCGAAAGGGATTGTGCAAAATAGTCATATCCTAGCAGGCCCTGTCAAACGCAAACAAAACCAGGCAGCATTACGTGCTCTGGACTTACTAAGAAGGTTTTTACAAAACAAATGCCATTAATTCGATTAAATAATGTCTCTATTGCCTATGGCATGCACGCCTTATTAAAAAATGCAGACTTTCAATTAGACCCAGGGGAACGAGTTGGTCTGTTAGGTAGAAATGGAGAAGGTAAATCTACACTGATGAAAATTATAGCAGGCAATGTGCAAGCTGATAATGGTGAGGTATGGTGTGAACCCCAATTAAAACTGGCCTGGTTAGAACAATCACCCAATTTAAAAGATGATGATACTATTTATGATGCAGTCGCCAGTGGTTTAGGTGAGTTGGGCACTTGGATTTCACAGTACCATCACTTATTAGAAACTATGGATGGAGGCGAAGCATCGCTTAAGAAATTAGGCGACTTGCAGCATAAATTAGAAGCACATAACGGTTGGCACTTTCAACAAAGAGTGGAATCAACCTTGTCAAAATTAAGTTTGCCTGCAGAGTTAAAGATTAAAAGCTTGTCTGGTGGATGGAAGAGACGAGTTGCTTTGGCACAAGCCTTAGTAATAGAGCCTGAAGTTTTATTACTAGACGAGCCAACTAACCATTTAGACTTTGAAAGTATTGCCTGGTTAGAAGAGCAAGTACTCGCATTTCAAGGGGCTGTTTTATTTGTCACCCATGATCGAGCCTTTTTACAAAACCTGGCAACCCGAATTGTTGATTTAGACAGAGGAAATCTAGTTTCCTGGCCTGGCAACTATCAAGATTATTTACGTCGTAAAGCCGCAGCATTAGAAGATGAAGCCAATCAAAATACTGAATTTGATAAAAAATTAGCCAAAGAAGAGGTTTGGGTTAGACAAGGTATTAAAGCCAGAAGAACCCGTAATGAAGGCAGGGTAAGATCACTAAAAAAATTACGTGCTGAACGGTCAGAAAGACGAAATGTACAAGGAACAACAAAACTTAATCTAAATAAGGGGGATGCTTCAGGTAAAAAAGTGATAGAAGCAACTCATGTCAGTTTTGCTTATGGAAATAAACAGATCATAAAAAATTTTTCTACTTCTATTCAACGTGGTGATAAAATTGGCTTACTCGGGCCTAACGGAGCTGGAAAATCAACATTATTAAAATTAATTTTAAAAGAAATTGAACCCACAACGGGTGAAGTAGAGCAGGGTACTAAGATTCAATTAGCCTATTTTGACCAGCTAAGAGAACAATTAGACCCAGAAGTAACCGTTGCAGATACTGTGGCTAATGGCAATGATTTTATTGAAGTCGCTGGGGTAAAAAGGCATGTTATGTCATACTTGGCTGATTTTTTATTTGCTCCAGCAAGAGCAAGGTCACCAGTAAAAAGTTTGTCAGGTGGAGAAAAAAACCGCTTACTATTAGCGCGTTTGTTCACTAAGTCAGCAAATTTAATTATTATGGATGAGCCTACTAATGATTTAGATTTAGAAACCTTAGAAATGTTAGAAGAAAAGCTAGTCGATTATCAAGGGACATTATTAATCGTAAGTCATGATAGAGCATTCTTAGATAATGTGGTAACGAGTGTTTTTGTATTTGAAGGTAAGGGTGTAGTGAATGAATACCTTGGTGGATATGCCGAATGGTTTGATTTAGCAGAGCAGCGAAAAAAACAACTGGAAGGCACTGTTAAAAAAATAACTGAGTCAGAAAAAGAAGTTAAGCCTAAGGTAGCGGCGAAGAAAAAGCTTAGCTTTAAAGAGAAGCAAGAATTAGAACAGTTACCCGTTGATATTGATAAGCTAGAAGCGGAACAAGCAGAGCTAATAGAAAAGGTGGGGGAGGCTGATTTTTATAAGCAAGATGAAACAACTACTCAAAAAACTTTAGATCAGTTAAAGGAAATTGAAACAAAACTAGAAAAGGCTTATCAACGTTGGGATGAGTTGGAAGTATTACAAGATTAAAACATTGCAATAAAGTATAAATTGCATTATCATTCTCGGCTGCTCAACGCTCGTTGAGTAGCTAAATTAGGAGAGCTGGCCGAGTGGCCGAAGGCGCACGCCTGGAAAGTGTGTATACGGCAACGTATCAAGGGTTCGAATCC
>CAYYNM010000045.1:0-5888 GCA_964472945.1 uncultured Methylomarinum sp.
CCTGCAAAATTTGTATAAAGCATACTTTTTTTGCAGGGTCAGGCTGTTTTCATCACTAAATCTTCTCATTATTTATCTCTATTATATTGTTATTAAACAATATAATATTTATTGGCATGTTATTTGTTAGTAACCAAGTCTACAAGACAAAAAGGTTACAGCCATGCTAGAAACACTATCCCTTAAATTATTTTATTATCTTCAATTATTATTAGGTTTTACTTACTACTACCCTCTCTATATGGCTTACTTATGGATGCTGGGAGCAATCTTTTTTTATTTTCGATATGAATTTCGACGTAAAAATTTACCGGTTATAAATCATCAGCCTCGCGTCAGTATTGTTGTTCCTTGTTTTAATGAGGAAAGCAATGCGGTTGAAGTAATCAGTCATTTATTTTCTTTAAATTATAGTAATTACGAAATTATTGCAGTGAATGACGGCAGTACAGATAATACTAAAGAAATTCTGGAGCAATTGTCTGTTCAAGATAGTCGTCTACGGGTAATTCATCATGCCGAAAATCAGGGTAAGGCAGTTGCTTTAAATACAGCAGCTCAATTAGCAACAGGAGAATATATTATTGGTATTGATGGGGATGCCTTGCTGGATACCAATGCAATCACTTGGTTTATACATCATTTCAATTCCAACAAAAAAATAGGAGCAGTTACCGGCAACCCACGTATCCGCACTCGTTCTACCCTATTGGACCGTTTACAAGTAGGTGAATTTTCATCTTTAGTCGGTCTAATCAAACGAGCCCAAAAAACTTTTTATGCTTCACCTTTTTTAAGGAAGGTATTCGCCATCTATACGCGGAAATGCTCCACCATTAACAAGAAGTAACAATACTTCGCAGGTTACGTTATAATGCGTGGTTATATTTACCACTTATTGATTTTAATGTATTATTACCTCTGTCCTTGCTTAAAAATAATTTAACTTTTTTCCAGAAATCCTTTAAACCCAACCCACCATAACATTTATGTTCAATGCCATTACAGTACAAACGGCCACTGAGACTGAAAGTATATATATTCTAATTTTCACTATCTTACTGGCTTTTGTTCTCTCAACCTTAATTGCCTTTGTTTATCAAAAAACTTTTCGCGGTTTATCTTATTCACGCAATTACGTGCAATCAATCGTACTTATTTCAATTATCTCAGCAGTTGTTATTCAATCTGTAGGCGATAGTTTATCCCGGGGTATTGGTATTATGGCGGCAATGTCTATTATTCGCTTTAGAACCAACTTTAAAGACCCTCGCGACACCTTATTTCTTTTTGCTTCGCTGACTGCTGGCATTTCTTGCGGAGCCTACGCCTTCCCTGTCGCTATTATTGGTACTTTAGGGTTTTCTATCGCCACCATTATTTTATATTACTCCCCGTTGGGGCCTAACAGCTATTTTGACGGTATGCTTCGATTCAGTTTGGTAGCCAATACTAAACAGCAAAAACAGTTAGAACAATTGATGAACGACTACTGTAAGTCATTTGCATTAGTTACTTTACGCGAAATTTCTCAAGGACACCGTTTAGACTATGCATACCACATTAAAATTCGTAAAAATAAAACACATGAAGGATTTATGTCAGCTTTAACATCAATCAACGACCTGCAAGGTTTAAGTTTGATGATGCAAGAATCAACTGTAGACATCTAACAACAGGACTCTAATGAATAAAATAATCTTACCCTTTTGTTTAACTCTTGCCTTACTAGGTATTTTTTTATTATCCGACTCATTTTCAGACAAGTCCTTGCATTTTTTTGGTATTGCCGGTCAGCGAGAACAATCTATTAGCTTTCAGTACCCTGTCGAAATTGTTCAGGTTTTCGGTGTGGATGGAAAAGAAGTTACTCAAGGCGAACCGATGCTAGAAGTAAGGCGGCAAGACCTTAATACTGATAGAACCGCTTTAGAACAAGAAATAAGACGTTATGAATTACAAAAACAAGAAACACATAACACTATTACCAGTCAACTTGTCAGCTTAAAAGCAAAAAAACAAGCTGTTAGTGCTGATATGGATTATCAAATTCATGTGCTTGAACTAAGACTGAGAATCAATGCTAATATGATGGATAGCATAAGCGAAGGTAATCCAAGTAAAAACATTATTTCTAACAATAATGAGTTGCAAGATTTAAAAAGAAAACGCCATTATTTAGTACAAGCCATACAGGCTGAAATCAATAATTTAGAAGAGCAACATAATTCAACTATTCGCCCGATTGATGCCCAACTAGCAGAACTACAGCATAGAAAAGAGGAGCTATACCAACAAAATATTAGCTTAAAAGTAAGTGCTTTATTTAATGGCCGTATCGGAAGCGTCAATTTTAAAGCAGGTGAATTAGTACCTCCCTTTCAGTCTATTATGAGTGTGCATAGCCTTATCCCTCGTTATATTAAAGGGTATATTCATGAAAATATTCTTAATGATGTAAAAGTAGACCAAACAGTAGCCGTCAGATCTTTAGCTTTTAATAAAGGTGAGAAACCACTGAAAGGTATTGTTGAAAGTATGGGTAACCGAATTGTTGAATACCCTGAAAGGCTTAAAAAAAATCCTCTAGTTCCTGCTTGGGGACGTGAAGTTATTGTCCGGTTAAATGATCCTCATAATTCATTATTATTTGGAGAAAAGGTTGAGGTCCTTTTAAATAGACCAGAACAAACCTCTCAAGGACTCAGTTTAATGAAAAATGCTAATGCCTCCACTGAAAACATAGCTATAACTAACGTAGTACAAGATATTACTTCAAGTACAAAAACAATAAAAGCGAAGAGAATTGAGGCGTCTGGAATTTTATGGCAAGCAAAGCAGTCTCATTTTCTGCTGATAAGTGACGAACAATACCATGACCTGTCAACTGTCTTTATTATGAATGATAAAAGGACTATTTCATCACGCTTAAATATGCAACAACAATCAGTTGATGACCTGGAAAGTATCAGTAGCGATGGAGATTACACTTATATTCTAAGCTCTTTATCTTATACAAAAAAAGATAAGTTAAAAGCTAAACGTAAAAAATTGATACGTTTTAAATATCAAAACAGCAGTGTAACAGAGCAACAAGAAATTGATTTATATAAAACGTTAAAAAAAATAAAAGACCAACAAGCCCAAACCAAATTATCTTTATTTCTAGAGCAAGCTATTGATAGCCATAGCATAGATATAGAATCACATTTTGTAAAAAATAATCAGCTATATCTAGGCTTTAAATCACCTTTTGAAGGTAATATAAAAGCTATTATTATAAGAATAAACAATTTGTCCTCTTTGTTTAATGGTTCTACTCCAAAAGCTGAAATATGGAAAACTATTAACCTCCCAGATCCAGAAACGGGTGAACCCATGCAGCTTTCAGATATGCTTTTAATTGACAAGCATTTATTTCTGTTAAGTGTTTCTCGCTCATCATCAAAAAATAGCATGCTTTGGCACTACCGAGTAGATCTAGACACACTTGAAGGACTTAAACAATTTCCTGGATTGAAAGCTGAAGGCATTACTTACCAGGCAGAAAAATCATTATTTACCATAGTCTTTGATGAAGGAAGTAAAACGGCTTCCAAATACCTATCTTTTGTATATTCAATACCCAGGCATAATCAATGAAAATCATTATATTTATTAGTTTTCTAGCATTGCCCTACCCTATTTTTGCCAACCCAACCCGGTCAATCAATGATTTTTTATTAGCGGCTGAATCAGAACTTAATACACCATTCAATAAAGCAAGTTCTGAAGAGATGACCTTACTAACATCTTGGGTGGAGAATGCACAAATTAGAGTTAATACGGCAGCCTCACAAAACCTTACTTTCAATAATAATGCGCAATCCTACGAGCTAAGAGTAAAACCCAAAGCTTGGGGACAAAGGGACTTGGAAAACAATATTTTAAGGCTTCGGTTAGCCCAACAGAATAATATTTACCACACAACATTAAATGCTGCTTTACAAAAACGCTATTTAATCCTGCTTGATTATCTAGGCCAACGAAACAGAATCCATAATTTGCTTAAATCATCAAAATTATTACGCCAGGAGATTAAGCTACTTCAAAACCAATTACTGAGTGACAACTTTAAAGCAGAAAAGCTATTAGATGCAGAGGATATGCTACAACAATCAAAAAGTATGGCTGATTTAAATTTAAAACGCTTAAATGTTCTTCAGGCTCAATTGGGGCTGCCGCTTGATAATGCTGATGATCTGTTAAATAGTAATACTAATTGGTTAATATCGCTTACCGATATTAACCATACTATTTCAACCGCTAACAACGCTCATCAATCTTCACCTGACATTGTTGATTCACAATTAAAGCTAGAAATAACTCGAACCAAGATTAAAAAGGTAAAAACCGAACAGCAATTGGGCATTAATTTAATGAAATTTGCTTATAATGATCGTAAAAATGATGATATGGAGTTTCAAGTGGGTATTAATATTCCCCTGGGAAACCAGTTTAATACTGCAGAGTCACATCATGATCTATATACAGCAAAATCAGAATTAAACAGTAACCTTAACAATATAAAACAGGCATTGGCAACAATACGAAATAAACTAAATTGGTTAGTGCAAGAACAAGAAATTGTACTCTCACAAATAAAACGCATACAAAATCATTTACAAAAAGATTATGCAAAATCCAACCCTTTGCTAACAATTAGCTTACATAAAGAATTATTGGCTTACCATAAAAAAGAATCTGACATTAATCAAAAAGCCCTAGCTTACTACATCAATTTTTTAGCTTTGTCCGGTCAATTAGCTCAACAACCTTTAAAAAACTGGATTCAACAAGGAACACCTGAGTTACTAACCAGAAGGAGTCATTAATATGACAGTTATCCATAGCCTACCTCCAGTATTAGAACGTTATGAGCTTAAATATCTAATCCCTTGGTCTTATGTAGAACCCATTACTGATTTTCTCAGCCTCTACTGTTCACTTGACTACTATTCTGAACTTGCCGCTGACGATAACTATTTTTACAAAGTTAGTAGTTTATACCTTGATACACCAGGCTATGAATTTTATAAACAGCGAATAGAAGGAAAAGCCATTCGTTTTAATATGCGCGCTCGTGCTTATGGTGATGGCACTAAGGCACCCTACTTTTTAGAAGTTAAAAACCGTGTTGGCATTTCAGGCGTTGTTAAAAAATACCGCGCCACAGCAGAAGAGCACCAATGGCCCCATATTTTAACCGACCCGAGTTTTAGAGCACCCGAATCCGATGCCAGTGCAGAAAAAGCAAATAAGGAATTATTTTTAAGGTTGGCCATCAGTTACGCCATTGAACCTAAAATACTTACTAAATACCAAAGAAGAGCTTTTTTCTCAACCGTGGATAAATACGCTAGAGTCACCATGGATGCCAATATGCAATATCGTCCGGAATATAATTACTCCGTTTGCTCTAATCATGGCATGATCAATTACGACAATGAAACTATCTATGCAAACAATACCAGAAGTGAGGGCAGTGTAGTTTTAGAATTAAAATGTGATGTTGCTGAAGTTCCATACTGGATGCTTGATTTAATCAGGCTGTTCAATTTACAACAAGTAGGCTTCTCAAAATATGTAAGCAGTACATTGGTCTCTAATTATGATAATGGTGACTGGTATATGCCTCGCGACAGAGAACCTTGTGCTGCATTTTTATAAGAAAATTAATTACCTTGTGTTAAGCAAAAGACTCCAACCCACTGTTTTTTTTGTTATAAAGGCGGATAAAGGCTAACCCACTCAATAACAGCCAGCCAGCCGATAGAATTGGTACTGGTGCAACAGTTGTTGCTTTTCCCCTGATAGCTGTATCAGCATGAAAAATATATGTTTCGTCA
>CAYYNM010000045.1:5988-16998 GCA_964472945.1 uncultured Methylomarinum sp.
ACCTTCAACAGAAGTCGAGTCTTGAATCCCAAAACCACCTGAGATTGACAACCCTAAAAGATCCCCTGGATTCGTATTATTGGTAATGTTTTCAATTCTAAATGTAATAGATGAAGACGATGAAAAAGCACTTATTCCATGTGCTGATTGAATTCCGAGTATTGAAAGTAGAATGCTCAAAATAAGGGGTATTCTTAAAGTTGTCATAAGTTTTTTAATCTTTCTGAAGTTTGTAGCTTAAAAGTTGATAACGTATAGTTTAAATAGCGATTAGAGTACTCACATAAAAAATATTTTACAAGTTTTATACATTTTTTTTAGCACCTGCTCTCGTGTGCGCTATAAAAAGGAACGAGGTCAAAACAATGGTAGAGTCATATTATGGTCCCCCCATTTTAAAAAATGGCTTCAAAAGAGCCCTATCAAATACAAATAATGCAATGGATGTAGAAGCGTACTCCCACCCTACAATATGTGCGTTGTACCAAAGAGGCTATCCGAGAATAAAGAACCTGCTAGCTCTCAAAAGAAAGCATGGTTCCAAAGGTCTCTCTCCAGTCTTGATTAAATTTATCAACTGCAGGGTCAACCGCCGGATGGCTAATCATTTGCATCGCCACATCAATCGGTAAAGTGATAGCTTCTACCCCTAACTTCATGACTTCTATCACTTGCATTGTATTTTTAAAACTGGCGGGTAACAGTTTACAATTTAAGCCATTTGTAGTGAGTAATTGCTGTAAATCTGCAACGACAGCAATACCATCAGCCCCCATGGTATCCATTCTATTTATATAAGGTGCTAAATAATCTGCACCACACAATGCGGCAAGAATCCCTTGCTGACTACTATAAATAGCAGTGGCCAATACTTGTATTCCACGTTTTTTTACTCTTTTAATGGCAGCCAATCCAATTTCAGTCGCTGGAATTTTAACCACCATATCAAAAGGTAATTTATCAATCTCTATTGCTTCATCCACTATCTCATCAACAGTTTGGCTCACCACTTGAACATGGAACCGCGAATCATCAATAATTGTTGCTATTTCAGAGAGTGCTTGTGTAACCCCCATATCTGCATTAGCAAGAATTGATGGATTTGTCGTCACACCTTTTATCGGTAGACAGGCGTGCAGCCGTCTAATCTGTGTAATATCAACAGAATCTAAATATAATTCAATCATTTTATTTTTTATTGTTATCATTATAGGTTCTTGTATCTGAGACAAGACAAGACAAGACATGCCTTGTCTCTACACCTTTAATTGTAATTAAAAACTGATTTTTTTGCTACAAATAATAGGCTCTAACTGGTAAAGTAAACCTATCTATTTACTTAAAGGTTTTAAAACTAGCTGAATGATTAAGTCCTTACCTTCAATCGCTAATCTTACACAGCAGTTAATCACAAGTGAAGCTCGGCTTTCAGCTATTTTTCATCATTCCCCTATTGCTATTGCTTATACCGATATTAACCTTAAAGTTTTAAAAACCAACGATCAATTTCTCTACCAATTTGGCTATAACGAAGATATTTATTCCTTATGTAATCTACTCAGTCAGTCTTCAAAACAAGGGTTTTGCACAAAAGACCACTGTTTAAACAGAATTTCGCAACAAAAAAATGTAGAGTATATAATAGAAACTCGGCATAAAAAAGGGCATATTCTTTGGGTTCATATTCGTGGCACCGTTATAAATTATGACAACTCAAAACAAGAAGTTCTTTGGTTATTAGAAGACATTACTTCTCTTAGAGAGGAGCAAGAGCAAAGACAATTAGCTGAGACAGTGTTTGAAGTATCTGGCGAAGCGATGGCAATTATTGATAACACGGGGAAATTTGAAAAGATAAACTCCGCTATGCAACATTTGACTGAATATTCAGCATTAGAGTTATATAAGCATTCTGTTACAGAATTATTCGATTCACATACCAACCCCTGCTCCATTAATGAAATCTTAAATATTGTTAGCATAGAAGGTCAGTGGAAAGGTGAGTTATGGATCCGTCAAAAAAACCAATCTCTTATTCCAACTCAACTTACCCTAAATTCCATTAAACGCTCCAATGGAGAAATTAGTCATATTGTCGCCATACTCACAGATATTTCTAAATTTAAAGCCCAGGAACAAGTTCTAAAATATAGAGCAAATCATGACCCATTAACTGGCCTGGCCAATCGAAATGAATTTTTTGTACGGCTCAATGACTCACTTGCAGCCGCCAAAAGACACCAGTATAAAGTGGCACTTTTCTACCTTGATTTAGATGGCTTTAAGCCAATTAATGATACCTTAGGCCATGGTAAAGGCGATGAAATTTTACAGCAAGTCGCTATTAAACTAAAAAGCCATATCCGTGAAGTAGACACAGTTGCACGTATAGGTGGAGATGAGTTTGCTATCATTCTTAATGGCACCTCTGAAAAACAGATTAGCTCAACAGCAAAAAGAATTATTCAATCAATCAGTATACATGTTGAAAATTCATTATACTTATCGGTTAGCATTGGGATTGCATTATTTCCCAAAGATGCTACCAATCCATTAAAATTACTGCAATATGCCGATGAAGCAATGTATAAAGCAAAGCAACAGGGAAAACAATCCTATTGCTGGCACTGCTCAGAGTAAGAACAACTAAGAAAGCCAAATATATGCTGAATATAGAAAAAATCAAGGAATTATCAGACCTCACCGTCCTATATGTTGAAGACGACTCAGAAACCAGAGAAGAACTGATTTTAGTGTTACAAAATTGGTTTAAACATTTTTATGTTGCTCAAGATGGGCAAGAAGGTCTGGCGCTATATCACGAACATCACCCTGATATTGTTATTTCAGATATCCAAATGCCGAAAATGAATGGGCTTTCTATGTCGGCAGATATCAAACATTCAAACCCCAATCAAGAAATAGTTATTTTAAGTGCCTATAATGATGTGGAATACCTGTTTAGAGCCTTGGAATTGGGAATTAAACACTATATTACTAAACCGATAAGTATTGAACGTTTGTTAGAAAAACTGCTTGAAATAAAACAACAAATGTCCTTACAAGCCGCTGTTAAATATAAAAGTAAATTATTAGAGCAATACAAACTATTAGTTGATGAAAAAGCCATTGTTGCCAAAATTGATTTAGACGGCAAAATCAGTTATGTCAATTCTCAGTTCAGCCTTATATCTGGGTATAGCGAAGAGGAATTAATTGGACAACACTATACCTTTACATGCCCTACTGATGGGCAAGGAACCACCCTGCAAGAATTAAAAAACGGTCTGTTAACAAATAAAAAATGGCAGGGGGTTTTAAAGAAAACCAGTAAATTTGGTACTCAGTTTATTGTAGATACCACCGTCGTTGCCATTATTGACAGCAATAATCAACTGGAAGAATATGTGGCTTTAATGGTTGATATGACTGAAGTCTATGAAAAATTTCAACGACTTTCATTAAATTTAAAGCAAGATTTAAAGTCACAACAGCATTATCTTAAACAGTATGAACATGCTATTGAACTAGGTACATCACTCTGTGTTTTAGATACCAATGGCAAGATAGTCAGTGCAAACCAAAACTTTAGCTCTACATTAAATTGTAAAACTGAGGATTTGATTGGGCTGCCTTTTAGTTCCCTAGTACAGGATTGTAAGGATTTCAAAGATCGTATTTTAGGCACAGTCCAAAAACAGGGATTTAGTTCCAGAGTGATACGCATAGCGGCAAAACCTGGCTACGAGCGAACCTTAAGCACGGTGATTGTTGGTATTCATGACGAAGCTGGCGGTTTACGCTCTCTGATGAGTTTAAGTCAGGATATTAGCGACTCGGTTAAACTCAATAACGATATTATTGAAACCCAAAAAGAATTAATTTATGTGATGGGCGAGGTCGTTGAAAACCGTAGTGAAGAAACCGGCTTACATATAAAACGTGTAGCACAAATATCTGGGCTATTAGCTGAAAAATATGGCCTCAGTTATGACCATGCGCAAATGATTAAGGTGGCTTCCCCCATGCATGACATCGGTAAAATAGGAATTCCTGATGGAATTCTACATAAACCCGGGAAACTATCTAAAGAAGAGTTTAGGACGATGCAATCCCATACCGACTTAGGTTATTCCATGCTTAATAAAATGGACAGACCTCTGATCAAAATGGCTGCCACTATTGCTCATGAACACCATGAATACTACAATGGAGAGGGTTACCCTCTCGGTCTGAAAGGGAGTCAAATTGCTATTGAAGCAAGAATCGTAGGTTTGGTTGATGTATTTGATGCCTTAGGCAGTGAACGCTGCTACAAACACGCCTGGACAGATGAGCAAATTATTGAATATTTAATCTCCAGAAAAGGTACACAATTCGACCCTGAATTAGTTGACTTATTTTTAGAAAACCTTGAACAAATCTTCGCTGTCCGTAACCAGTTACTAGACAATACCCCATCATGCTTAAACTGATTATCACCATTCTTACTCTTACCTTAAGTCCTCTAAGCTTTGCAAAAATTGATAAGATTGCCACTTATACCTTAGATGACTGTATTGCTATTGCGCTAAAACAACATCAATCATTAAAAGTTTCTAATGCGCAAGTAAAAATGGCAGAAACTCTATATCAACAAGCTATGTCGGCTTATTACCCCAGGCTTGCTATTCAGGCGGGAGCAGATAGGGCGGATGAGGATAGAACTTTTTCTTTTAAAGGTAATATTCAAATACCCCCAGGTACACTAGGGCCCAATGCAATCACTTTTCCTATTGATACAAAAACAAAATTATATGATCGAGATGTAGCCAGAGCTTCAATTAATCTAACCTATCCCATTTTTACCGGCCTTAAACGCCCCGCCATCATTGCTCAAGCCAAAAAAGGTATACAAATTGCCGAACAGGGCTTGCGTAAAACTAATCTGGAAGTTGTTCGTGATGTAAAAAAATATTTTTATGCGGCTCAATTTGCCATAGAAATGGAAAAACTGGCTCACGATACTTTAGAACGCTTTAAAGTATTAGAAGATTTAACCGAACGTTTATATCAAAATGGCTCTTTAAAAGTTAAAAAAACCGATTATCTACGGACTAAAACCACAACAGCCCTCACCCGTTCGATATTAAATGAAGCCGTATATGCCCGTGAGTTGGCTCACGAAGCACTGGGTAATGCTATGGGACAAGCTTGGGATGCTCATTATCAGCTGGCAGAAGCAGAACAAACCACCATGATTACCCCTGAACTGCAAGAATTAATTGCCTCAGCTCAAAACTTTAACCCCGATGTGCAACAATTACGCTTGGCGGTACAAGTCGCTGAAGATAAAATTACAGAAGCACGCAGTGGCTATTACCCAATGGTAGGTGTAAAAGCCAGTGCGCATAAACTATGGAATGGTTACGATCAAGGCCTTATTAATGACGATAATAAAGACGGCTGGGATATTGGTGTTGGTATGGAATGGGATATATTTAGTGGCTTTGAAACAGCTGAAAAAGTTAGCCATGCTAAAGCCGAACAACGTAAATTTAAAAGTCAGCAAGTCTTATTAGATGAAGCAATGGCCTTACAGGTTAAACAACAGTTTTTACGCATTCGCAGTTCAGGTAAGCAAATTAAAAATACCGAATCGGCATTTGGTTTTGCAACAGAAAATCGAAAACTCAATGTCCGCGCCTATCAACAGGAAATGGTAGAAACCAAAGATGTTATTGAGTCGCAGTTGGTCGAAAGTTATGCCAAAGGGGCTTATTTACGTTCCCGTTATGACTTAGAGCTTGGCCTCACTTCATTAGAGTATTTAATTGGGCATACTATTGACCAGGCCTCATTCTAAGTATAAGGAAATAAAAGATCTATCATTTTTCCACTGAGATCACCGAGAATACAAAGTTTTTTTGTTACTGCCTCCCTTAACTAATTTCACCCAACTATTTATAACAGATAAAACGTATGGTAGGCTTTCTAACTCAAGCATCATTTCATTATTCTCCTCCTCCGAATTTGAATATTCATTTTCAAGCTCATTTTTTAACAAGTAATCATTACTTCAAGTCACTATATTTGATCTTTAGCCTTATTTTAATAAGCTTTCCCAGCCATAGTTTTGCTAACAATAAAACCAATCAAAATCAATTTTTATGCACAGGATTTCTGCTTGATGCATTTCCAGATATAGAACGAGCTGACTTAGAGGTTGCCTTAAAATATTGGGCAGAAGAACTAGGCCGACAAGTTAATATAGCAGCGACAGTAAAGATTTATCACGACCTAAAACAAATGCAATTAGATTTTGAACACGATAAAATAAATTTTATTATTTTACCGCCATTGGCTATTGTGAATTATTTTGACCCTAATCAATTAGCCGATGGCTATAAGGCTTATACTGCGGGAAAAGCAACAGAAGATCTTCTGGTCGTCACTCTTAAACAAAGCAAAATAAATAGCTTTGGAGATGTAAAAAACAAACATTTATCCTTATTATTAAATGATAAAGTAAGTGAAATGTATGCAAACATCTTGGCCTTAGAAAGATTTAACCAGAAAGCCCATAATGTATTTCACCTTATTAATTATACTTATAAATCACCTCAGCTTATCTACAAACTATTTTTTAAACAAACTGACGTTATTTTTATATATCAAAATGCCTATGATTTAGCAATAGAATTAAACCCTCAGATAAAATCTAAAACTCAAATCATCGACAAACTGGTCGGTATACAAAGGGGGATCGGGTTTTTCCATAAAAGTGTTGATAAACAATTTAGAAACAAAGTAATTACTGAAATGGAACAAATCCATAATTACCCTCAAGGTCAGCAATTATTAAATATTTTCTTTTCAGAAAAAGCTGTACGATCTAAAGTATCTGACTTAAAAGTCACCCAACAGTTAAAGCAACGCTATACACAATTGCTTAAACGACAGGCTAAACAAAAATGATAAAACAACCGAGGGAAGCAGTAACAAATAATAAAATACATATAAATGGTAGAGCGGACTTTAGTCCGCCATTAAACCAGTATTTTTGAGTTATTGCCAACTAAAGCCCACTCTACAGTCACCAATTTTTATGAAAATTTTCACTCTCCTCTTTATTGCTATTTTGCTAGTAGGCCATATTCCACTTAGTTATAGCGATGAAGAACATACTGAAATATTTGAGTTACGAACTGGCTTCTACATAAACTCATTCCCTGAAATTAATCCTGCCGATATAGAAATCGCTTTACGCTACTGGCTAGAAGCTATCAGTAAAAAAGTTAATATTCCTGCCAAATCATTTGTCTATACCGATATAGATAAAATGCGCAACGATTATTATCAAGGAAAAATAAATTTTATTGTCGCAGCCCCCTTATCTATTCTAGAAAATTTTGATCCAAAACAATTAACTGAAGGTTATAAATTAACCTGGTCAGGTTCATCAACAGATATTTTATTAGTGCTTACACACAGAGACTCGGGGCTTAACACTTTTAGTGATGTCACTAATAAACATTTATCTCTGCTAATTAATGAGCCTATGTCAAAAATGTATGCCGATGTCTTGGCATTAGAAAATTTTGATATACCCGCAAAGCAGTTATTCCATAAAATTAGTTATATTAAAAAATCCAGCCAACTGATATACCAGTTATTTTTTCAACAAACAGATGTTATTTTTGTTTACCAAGTACTATACAAACTGAGTTGTGAACTCAACCCTCAAATCGGAGATAAAACACAAGTCATTGAGGAGTTACCAGCTATTCCCAGAGTGTTAGGTTTTTTTCACCCCAGAGTTTCCGCTGAATTCAGAGATCAGGTATTATCTGAAGTAGAACGGCTAAACACTTATCCAGCAGGGCAACAGCTTTTACAATTATTTCAAGTTGATAAAGCAGTACGCTCCAATGTTGCTGATTTAGACTCTGTTAGACTGTTAAAACAACGCTACCTGCAGCTTATCAACAAAAAAAGGATATATGATTAAATTTTATTTTTTTTCCTTACGATTATTTCTAGGTCAAAAGAGTTCTCAATTTGTTAAACGCAGAAGCCAAATTAATCTTTTAACGATCTTAATATTTTGCCTGTTTATTAGCCCTGCTCACACGGCTGAACAGGTGAATACAAATAAATCAGTGCTACCATCCCGTTTGGCGATGGGCTTTTATTACCCTTCAATTAGCAGTGCTGCTAGTCAAACCGATATAAAAATCTCACTGACTTACTGGCTTCAAGAACTCTCTGCCAGCCTTAAACTAGATAAAGTATACTCAGTATTGTATAAAGATATTAAGATAATGAGTCAGGACTTTAGCGACAAAAAACTTGATATGGTAATAGCCCCTCCGCTATTATTAAGCCTTTATTTTGATAGATCCATTATGAGTGATGGTTTTATAGGAGTCCAGGAAATAGGAAAAACAGACCATCTGGTTATTATATCCAACCACCCCCCAAATAAACCTTTTCCTGGCTATCAAGGCAAGCGATTAGTTTTACCTGCTAATGATGTATTAGCAAAAATATTTTTAAACACCGAAATCATTAAACAATACAACAAACCGTACCAGAACGTTTTTTCTCAGATTAGCTATTCAAATAAAAGCCAACGAATGATTTTAGATGTCTTTTTTAATAAAGTTGATATTGCCGTTGTTTATGAAAATATGTTCAATGTTATGATTGAAATGAACCCTCAACTATCAAAAAAAATTAAAATAGTTTCAAGTTTTCCTGTTAAATCAAGAAACTATAGCTATTTCCATAAAAATTATAACTATATACAAGCACTACAAGAAAGATATACAACAGTCACAAAAAATATTCGAGGACAACAAATTCTAGAAGTTTTTCATACCAGCCAAATTGATAAATGTCTTGTCAGTGATCTAGATCAATTTGATCATCTAATTGAAACAAATAAAAACCTCAACAAAAGCATTGGGAATGAATAAACTTATTTTCAAGTTATTAGTATCAATTACTTTATTTATAACTCCTCCATACTTATCTGCCAATGAAAAACCTACTCTTCCAGAACTCAATATAGGCTGGTATTTTCCCTCAATTAACGCCATGGTAAGCCGGACTGACTTTTATGTGGCAATCAATCTATGGTTAGATGAATTTAATGAGAATTTAAATATTGGCAAGACCAATGTAGTGCTATTTGATCATATAAAAAACATGCAAAAAGCCTTTAAACGGGGCGACCTATCCATTATCGTTGCACCGCCTTTATTAATTGTAGAAAACTTTAATTTAAACAAACTTGCTGATGGTTTTACAGGAACCAGTGTGACAGGAAAACCTTATGGAGTGGTAGTTTTAGCACGTAAAAATAGCGGCATAAAAAGTTTAAAAGATGTAAAAAATAAACGTTTAGCATTGCCAGAAAATGATGAACTTGCTCAAGTATTTATTAATTCGCTAGTTATTCCTGAATATCACCAACCTTATCAACAGGTTTTTAAATCAACGCGTTATTTTCTAAAACAACACAGCATTATTCACCAACTTTTTTTTAACAAGGCTGATGTAGGAGTTGCATACTTAGAAACTTTTAATCTAATGGTTGAATTAAACCCTCAAATTAAAAAAAAAATAATGGTTATTGATAATTTTCCTATTGACTCACCCAACTACAGTTTTTTTTATTACCAAGTTCCAGAAAATACTCGGAAACTTTTTATAGATAAGGCCTTAAAATTAAATAACTCGATAAAATCACAGGAAATATTACATAATTTTAAAATGTCTACGATTAAAAGATGTAAAGTGGATTCATTAACACCTTTTGTTAATTTACATAAGTTAGATACACAGTTAAAACAACAATTACAAGCAATGAGAGCAACTCTTCAAAAGCACCAGTCTTTAACCAGAAAATGAGGGTGATATGACTCTAAATATCAGAAGTCGGTTTTTTTTTAAAGTTTTTAGTGTTTTTGCCTGTTTAGTCTTGGTTATTATGGCATTTTTTGCTTTTATGATGATTCCTATGCAAAAAAAAGCTTTACAACAAATCATGTACACTCAGGGAGTTACTGTCTCACGCTCTATTATCCAAGCCAGTTCTGATGCAGTTATTACCAATGATTTTGGCTTTATTGTGGAACATAATGTTGAAGTACTTAAACATAACCCTAGTATACATTTTATTGCAGTCGCCCCCTTGCGTGGTGATACACTTTGGGTCGACCAGTCAGGTTGGCGAGTATTAGATAAACCGAATACCGAGTTGACTAATTTTCAAACCGATAAAATTGAATATAGAATTAAACAAGGAAAATGGGGGGCTGAAGGTTACCATTTTGTCTATCCCATTCAGTTTTCAGGAATAAAATGGGGCTGGTTGCATGTTGAATTTAATACGGATGAATACAATACTTATATTAAATCAATGTACCTTAAATTAGCTTATATTTTTACTGGCTCCATGGTGTTAATTGCTTTTATAGGCTACTTTTTTGCGCGCTGGGTAACCAGGCCTGTTGCTACAATCAGTAATCTTGCCACCCAGGTTGCTAATGGTAATTTAACTGTCCGTTCAAGCATTGTGAGACATGATGAAATGGGAGTTTTATCAATCAGTTTTAATCAAATGGTTGAGTCTTTACAGCAGTCCAAGAATAAATTAGAAAATTATAACCAACAGTTAGAGCAAGAGGTTAAGAAAAGAACTCAAGACCTGGATACCTTAAACAAAAACCTTGATAGAAAAGTTAAAGAAGAAGTGATTCAACGTCAGGAACAACAACAGTTATTAATTCATCAATCCCGATTAGCGGCGATGGGAGAAATGATTGGAGCCATCGCTCATCAGTGGCGTCAACCATTAAATGCATTAAGCCTGGTGTTGCAAAATCAAAACATTAACTATCAACTGGGAAAGTTAGATAAGCAGACCATGGACCAGAGTATGGAAAAAGCTGATCGCTTAATTACTAAAATGTCGACTACAATTGATGATTTCCGTAATTTCTTTAAACCCAATAAACATGC
>CAYYNM010000046.1:0-16959 GCA_964472945.1 uncultured Methylomarinum sp.
CTGTTTCAAGCTCTCCATTTCTTCTTATTACAAAATGATATCCAATATCTGACCAGCCTCGTCCTTTCTTTTTCCTAACATTAAAGGGTAAATCGTCAACAAATCTATATATCTTCCCTTGATACCGATATTCCCCTGTATTTGGGTAAAACTTAGGATAAATGTGCCACTTTCTTATTTCTTTGGCACCGATATCCATATTTGGCTTAGTATCAGCGGCATGAACTACAATATATTTTATGTCGGATGGCTTCATAATTATACCGACATTGACCCAGAAATTCGTATTGTAAAGTTACTCAAAACTGACGAGGCTTGCAAAGACACAAGAAAATTAGCAACTGTATTTTGCTGTAAAAATATCGCGCTTCCACCTGGATTAATGTAACCACTTATATTATGTCCTGCCGCTAATGATATTCCAGCGTAATTTGAAATTAAACAAGGAGTTCTATGACTTAATCCGGGATAATTTTTTAGTGGGTACGGTAAATCTGTTATCCGTATTGCACCAGCTCTTGTCCCAATGCTGGACATAATTATCGTTATTTGAAACCTAGCTTCTGTCCCTGTTCTAATTAATACCCCCTCCCGTACAGCATAAACCTCACCCAATCCACTGTCCGTTAAAAATCTAGGATTAAAGGTTCTTATAACTTGAGATGGATTAATAACCATTATATTAACTCCGTCCCATAAAAACTCATATATAAAACCCGCCTTTAAGTCTCCCGGCCTTAAATTAGTTATCCCATCTGAAAGTTTTATTATTTTAATTCCAGCACTATTAATATTTATAGTTGCATTCAGTAAACTATCTGCATGTATCCTTATTTTATAAGCATCAACAGTTGAATATGCTGGACTTATATTGCTAGAAACAGATACTACATACGCCGATCCAGATCCGGTCGTAGTGTTAGGACTCATTAACATAATAGTTCTATTAACTAAAATGGTTTGTGTCGAAAATAAATCTCCTATATCGGATTCGTTAGTTAACGATCTATTATCTAGTTGATTTATACTAATAATATTTGACGATATAGATGAATCCTGTAAATCATTTTTTATCTTAGCTGCATCTGCAACAGACTCAGTATTGGTTAATCTGTTATCTTGAGCAGTATTTAAACTATCCATCGAGTCAAGTCTACTATTTTGATTAGTATTTAGTGATTCTATAGAGTTTAATCTTGCTATATTTGAATTTACAGTCGACCCATAAGAGTCATTTATAACAATCCAATCGTCTTGTGATAAATTTACTTGTATTGTAATTGATTCTTTTGGATTTAATATGTAAGTCAAAGACCCTAATATTGTCTCGGATCCGGACGGGTCGACAGTTACAATGGAACTACCTACGTTAACTATTGTTGCTGAAAAGTTCGACCCAAGACTAGCCATCGTACCCAACGTTATTGTGGTTGCGTTACTAACTTCGATTGGTCTATTAAAATCAGCGGCAACAACTGTGTAATCAGCAGATTTAACAATCGGCGTATTGTTAAAATGCTCAATTAAATCTGTATTTATACTTTCAGAAAGTACTTTAGATGGATCAGAAAGTTTTGTCTTTACAGTTGCATACTTCACCTTATTAGACTCAGTAGAAGTTCCATCATCAGCAGGAGGTGATGCATTGTAACCTGATATTGAACTACCCGGATATTTCAGACCCATTATTTATCTTCCTCTGTTTCAGAATTATCTAATAATTCGATTAATGCTCGTTGATCTAATCTTAACTGTTTTAGCATTTCTTTGTTAGTTGATATTTTTAATGCTTTTTTATTTGCTCTTAATAATGCGGCTATGCCGCGTTTAGTTGTTGGCGATGTTATTAACTTAGTAGCCCCAACACCAACCAATCCCACTCCACCAATTGCCGCGATAGTTGGAAATATTTGCGATGATGCTGCAATTGCACTAAGCCCGGTAAATAACCCTATTTCCCTAACAAGCTTAGAGTCACCGGGCAGTAATCTAGCAGCAGTTTGAAAAGATCGAATAATTAAATTATTAGCATCTTTTTCGGCTCTAGTTAGTAGTTTTTCCTTAGCTTTTAATAGATTTGAATGTCTTTTCCTTATTCTTTGTGTTGCAATTGATGTGTTATCATCAATCATTTTATTCATAGAATTTCGAATTCCTTTAACAGCAAATGAAAAAGCATTATCAGAAGCT
This sequence comes from uncultured Methylomarinum sp., assembly GCA_964472945.1. GTDB lineage: Bacteria > Pseudomonadota > Gammaproteobacteria > Methylococcales > Methylomonadaceae > QPIN01. The sequence goes on from CAYYNM010000046.1 coordinate 2,191, forward strand.
GTCGGGTTAAATGTATTAGGCTTTTGACTTTTAACTAGCTGGTCAAATTCAACCCTAGATTTGTCAATACCTGATAAAGTTGATCCATTTTTTGAAATTATTTTTTTAGCTTGCTCTCCTAGGCTTGCTGCAACTTTTGATGCATCACCTACTATTATAGGATTTTCATTAATTATTTTTTCAATAGCTTCGTCTATTTTAGAACCAGCATCAGGAATAAATGTCCGCCTTTTACTTAATTGAGCTCTACGAATATCACCTATTTTATTAGCCTCTTTACTTATTATATTCAAATTAGCTTGATTTGACTTAAATGGAGATAAATTTTTTATTTTCCTAAGCTCTTTAGCTACAGTAATTTCTATTTTTGATGGTTTTACAACTTTAGTTTTTAATATTCCGCTTAGCTCTGTTCTTTTTGTTAAAGCTTCTCTTTGCAGTTTAGTGTCTTTTTGCGTTGCTAGGTCAAGTAAAAAATCCATTCTTTTTTTGTTTGCTGACTTATCAAGAGATTTTGACGCGCCTTTTAATACTGATTGAGCTAATTTTGATGTTTTATCTACCGCTGCTGTTATTGGCGGTAGTTTTGCTTTAACTTTTGTTGGGGCAAATAGTAACCCAATATTAAAAACATCCTCCAAATCTTTCGCTACTTGTGGGTTTGATTTTCTAAAATTTTGGTAAGCTCCCAATCCATCAGAAACCGCTTCTTGCGCTAATTTTCCGACATCAGTAGACATTAAAGTATTAAACCCTTTTTTTATAGGATCTTTTATTGAGTCTGGCGTATTATCGGCTATCGTTCTTCCTGCTGACGCTAGACCTTCTCCGATAACGTCCCCAACACCTCCCGCTACCGCTCCACCTAATCTGGTAGGAATTCTACTTACTGCTAAAGCTGAATCAAATAGACTTTTATCCTCTCCAAACTGATTTGAAATATTACCTAGCGACTGATCTGCCCCCTTAACTCTTTCTTGCAGTGCATTAGTTACATTATCAATAAATCCATTTTCTTGCTGTATAGCATTATTACCTGATTCGGTAAAAGGTTCGTTTGGATTAAAAACAGGCTGACTTCCCGTAAGAATAGGTTTTTTACCTACATCAGTAAAAGGTTTGTTTGGATTAAATATTGGATCGGCCATCAAGGTGCCTTCCTTATAAATTTACCTGTATTTTTATCAAATATGTTACCGCCCTGCTCCACTTCAACTACGCCAGATGGTGGTGTTTGAATTTGTTGATTACCAACATCTGTATTAATTGGAATTTGTTTTTTACCACCAAAACCAACAAAATCGGGAATGTCTAATATTAAATTAACACTAGGATTTTTTATTCTTTTAAAGTTACTGTTATGTCGCCTTATAAGCTCTTTATTTATTTTAGCGTTAATAGTTAGCATATCCTTGATTGTTTTTTCATCAAGAGTTGCGTCACCAGCAACAACCTGTTTAACAAATTTAACGTCATTATCTGATATGCCCGTCCCTGCTCCAACGTCACCAGACCCAAGAATTCCTAACGTTGCTCTACCCATTACAGATAAGAATTTTTGTGTATTTTGAAGCTCATCTCCAACATTAAAACCAAGATCTTTTGCAACTGACGCAGCTGCAGTCTTTACGTTGGAGAAAAATCCTGTATTAATGCCATCATTAATGATTTTTACAGCCTCATTCGCTGAATTAATTGATTGAATTGACTTTTCAGCCTTACCGAATGAATCAACAATTTGTTCGGCGACTTTTTTATCAAGAGTACTTTCAAATAATTTAGTTCCTATAATTTCTCTCCTGATTCCTTCTTGCGTCTCAGTTATTCTTTTAGCTGCTCGCTTATTTTCCGGGTTTCTATCTAATGCTAATTGTGAAACTTCGAGTTCTCGCTGTAATTTACCCAGCTTTGATGAATTTTTAGACTTAGATAATTTCGGTGATTGCAAAAATGAACGATTTTCAGCATCGAAAACACCACCCAGTTGCGGCTCACCCGGAAATGTTTCAGCTTGAAATGGCGTTTTAATTTCCCTACTAAATTGAGGTAATAAGCTGTTTCCGAACTCATTAACGTCAGCAGGATTTATCAACCCATCTTTTATTAAACCTAATCTCTGATTTTGTTGATCTAACAATAACTGCCTATCAATATCTGTTTGTTTTTGTAGCGCGAGACCTTGCCTTGCTGTATTTCTGTCTAATGAAGCCACCCCAGCAGGATTTAAAAAAGTAGCTGCACCTCTAAGAAAGTCTTTACCAAAATTACCAGCCATTACAAAGACCCTCCTAATGAACTTCCTAAGCTACCACCTAAAACACCACCCAATCCCGGTATTAGGGCATTGCCAAGCCCTGCACCTAAAGCACCGCCTAAAGCACCTCCTAATGCATTTTTTTGCCTTGGTTGTATCGATGATGCCTGTATTGATAAAAGTCTTGCATATTGCTCAGACGTTAGACCTAATGCCGCTAACTGCTGCTGGAACTGGGCGTTTCCTTGAGCAGTTCGCGCCTGACCTAATGATCCAATTTGCCCCGTTATACCTGCTTGTTGTTGCTCAATTCCTGTTTGCTGACCAAGAATTCCCGCTTGTTGCTGTGTTAGCCCGGCTCTTTGTCCTAATCCTGACTGCTGTGCCTGCGTTAACCCAGCTTGCTGACCTAAAACGCTAAGTCTATTTTTTATATTACCGCCCTGCTGCCCAATAACACTTTGTTGCTGACCAAGATTTCCTTGACCTTGCTGAATTAATCCTGACTGCTGATTTAACACGTTAGCTTGTTGCCCAATAACGCCTTGTTGCTGCCCTTGAATCCCAACATCTTGACCGACTAAGCCAGACTGTTGTTGAGATATTGCATTTTGAGCAGTAATAGAATCTTGTAATGCCCTAGCAGTTTCGTCATTTATCGCTCTATTTCCTTCAATATTTAAGTTTGAAATATCTTGATTAGCAAATGAACCACTGACACCCCTCCTTTGTAAACTTCGTCTTAAATCTCCTTCTCGAGAAGCTAAGCTTTGTCGTAACGGGTTTACACGAGCATTAATAAAAGCATTTCTATTTCCTGACAAATCCTGTTGTTGTTGTGTTAATGCGCTAGATATATCACTTATTTGACCTCTAGAATCGCCAAGGCCAGATATATTTTGTGATAACTGGTCGATATTTTGATTTAATCTATTCGATACTCCAGATATTTGCCCTTGCTGCTGTCCTAACGACTGTAAATTTTGATTTAATAATCGATCGTTGGCATTAATATTTGATACTTCACCACCAGCTAATTGCCCAAAAGCTCCTAAATCATTAATGGTTCCAGTTAGTGCAATCCTATCTTGCAAAGTTTGACCTTGAAGCGATCCAACTTGGCCAGATAAGTTTCTGAGATTTTGATTAATTCCGCCTAAAGATTGTTCCGCACTACCTTGAGTTAATAATCCTGCGTCTTGCAACTCCTGAATTCTTGGGTCAAAAGTTATATTGCCACCTTGTAGTGTGCTCGCTCCAGTTCCGAAGCTTCTGTTAAAATCGGGGTTTATTTGTGCACCGCCTTTATTTCCGCCAAGACCTCCTAATCCTCCTAATCCTTTTAATGGTCCAATTCCAGCAAGACCTCCAAGGGTTGCACCTGCAACACCACCAAGTCCTAAAGTCAGTCCGCCTTCAACTATTCCCGGATTTCTGGTATTGAAATTATTAACATCATTATCAAATCGTTTTAGTGCTGCCTGACCATCTTTAGCGACCCTGTCTAGCCCGGTAACAACACCAAGCTGTTTACCAACACCACCCAAACCTTTTGACACCTGATTTACTATGCCGCCCATTTCTTTTTGCCTTTTACGTAGAAAATATGTCTATCACCGTTGATATCTCCTTTTGGGACGGTACCAACAAAATTTAAAACGCCATATTTATTTAATTTTTTAAAATACCGTTTATCATCATTATCACTAGTTAAAACGTTTACAATTCCAATATCTTTGTTATATTTCATCATTTGGAAAAATGAAACGCATGACCGCAAAGTATTTCTTTTCGTTGACCATGAGAATTTTTCAAAATGAGGCTCTAATTCCCAATCATTACTCACAGCCAAAACAAATCCAACAGCACCATAGTTATCTGAAAATGAAGCGTTACTATCCTCAATTATCCAACCTTTCGTATACTGTGAAACGATATTTTCAAATAGAATGGAGAATTCATCCTTATCCAAGTCAGCAGGTAATTTTAAAAAACTTCCTTTTTTATAAGCTGCCCATAAGATACCCATATCCTTGCCTATTCCGGAATCAGTATAAATCTCAAGAGGTCTAATATTTGGACGGTCTTTTTTAAAAAGAATATCCCTAAATTCTTTAGGTTTTCGACTAGTCATAATTAGGCCTCAAGCCTCACATTATCAACCTTAAATCTAACTGACGTATCAAGTGAGATATTCATAAAAAAACTTTCTCCCTTTCCAGTTGGAGAAAAGTTTTTAGATCCTACTTTATCAATAAATGAAGATCCTTGATTAAAGTAATTATCTCCACCAAAGTAGTTATTCCCTCCAAAAAAATTACCCTGACTTCCCGGTGGCGCACCATCAAGGTTAAAACTAACAGATGATATATTGTATTCGTTAGACCAGTCAAAATCGAAAGTTATTTCACACTCACCAACACGCCTGTATTGCACTCTACCTAATAGCATTTCAGTTATCGTGTTAAGACCTTCCTCTGCTGAAAAGTCAATTAACTGTGTTTTTCTGTTAGTTTTAATATTAGTATTTCCAGAATCACCAAAACCAGCACCATTTAAATCATAAATATTCCCACTACTATCACCAATGTAAACTGACCATGAATTTTCACTCGGTCTACGCATATACTTTGCTGCGTTAATGTTTAGATTAAAAGGAAGTTCTGTTTCGTAAATAGACCAAGGAGATTCACTTCCTGCTGATAATTTATCTTTAAATAATACAAGACATTTATCTTGAACGAAAAATAATACTTTTTGCAATGTTTTATCATAGATAATTTGTGACTCACTTAAATCCTGAACTGTGTCAGGTATCCATCGAGAGATATCATCACCGCGAACGTCACCAAAGTTACGCGTAGCAGAAAGAAGTTCTATATTGCCGCCTTCTCGCATAAAAATTACGTCATTCCCGATATTTTGAATTGACTCTGTCCCGGTTGCGGCAGATCCTTGATAAAACTCATCCCACTGATACGTTTTTGAATCAAAACCTGATAATTCGAATAACTGGCCTTTTTCTGTCGATATAATTAGCTTATCCATAAAAACAGTAGCTCCATTAATCGATTTTAAGTCAGGCGTAAGCATGAAGAAAGCTTCGTTACCCGTTAAAAAACCTGAGTCTTTAGATCTTAATGTAGTATCCATTGATAAAGGGTTTTCAAAAGCAGATGCCGCAATCATATGAGAGTTTTCATCTAAATCAGTTGTTATATTAAAAAACCACATTCTACCTTGATGTTCTACTGAATATTTAGAGAAAAAATTAACACCACTATCAGCGGTTATTGTACCAGTAGCAGGCGTAGCAGGCGCAGACACTACCGGGTAAATAACTTGAGTTGCATTTAATACCGACACCTCAAACTCACCATTATACTGAGCCTCATTAGCACCAAATATATGAACTAAATCTCCGTCAGACTTACCGTGAGCTGCTGAGTACGTTGCTATTGCAGTAGTCCCAGTTCTAGTTATTCCGGTTATAGATACAATATTCCCTGACGCTAATCCATTTTTTAACCTACTGCACGTTAGTCCGTCCCACTTTAAATTTGCTGTTTTTTTATTTAAATCTGTTATTACAATGTATTCATCTAAAGGCCAGTAAGCATCTCTTAACTCAGATAGGCTTGATAGTGAATTCACTCTAACGGAAGTAAAAACAATCCCATCCCATTTATTAATTGTTGGAGTTGCAATATTAGCATCAAATATTAGTGTTGTTTCAGTGTTATCCTTCTTTATTAACTGTAAAATTCCAGAAACAGAAGACGACAAAGGAGTTATCCCCTTTATATCAAATGGCCTTCTTGGCCTAAAATTCTTAGAGCCTTGAACCAAGTCAAAGTTAACTCCAGATTGACATTCCTCCGGTAAAGTGCCGTCATTTTCATTCAATCCACCGCTAAATGTTATTTTCATCGGTAACTATATCCGTATTTTTTAGGTGGATTTTTAAACCTTAGTAGATTTGTTAGTGAAACTTTTGCAGAATTATAAACTGTATCACCAGAAAGTCCGTCGATTTGAGTGTTTGCTTTTATAAACTGAAATCGTCTAGCCGCCATATGAATAAAGGCGTAATCCATAGATTGTTTTGAAAAAGGCAATACATCAGCTTCAACATTAACCATTATTTCTTTTTCATACGAAAACCTTACCTTTCGATTGTTAACAGTTGAATCTGGTACCTGATAAAACCCAACCTGCTCACTTAATCCGTCTAAATAATACCAGCTAAAAGGGGTTCCAAGCTGTTCCCGATAATCCATTATCTGCTGGCTCAGTTTATTTACACCTCCACTATATTCATACAATATTCTATTTTCAGATAAATCATTCTCATCAAGCTGTAACATAAATGGCGGATCATCAGCGAAACGAATAAAGTCAGTAGGTAAAGAATAAGTTCTAACGCCATTTAATAGCGTAATAGTTCCATCGACCCTCTCACTTGGTATTAGTCTATCTGTTGCAACTTCATTTAACGTATTTTGAATAGCAATAATGGCAATTTGAATAGTACCTTTATGCTGTACGTCAGAAAACGTAACAATATCGCTATCATCATTTGATAAATAGCTATTATGCCTTAGCAATCGTGATACTGCTTGTACAAATGTTGTCATTATTTGACTCTTAACCCGAATTTAAGCTTTAGTGCCGATAAAATACATTGATGTATATGATTTGCTGTCCGTGCATTTATCGGTAATGAGTGGATTATTTCCGGTATTACCACTTCATACGCCTGTGGCTCATAGTCTGGTGTAAAAATACTAACTTTAATAAGTGCGTTAGATCCAGATACTAACTGTCTTGTCGTTTTTGGCTCCTGTATCTCATTCTTTTTAACATCGGTTGATTTTTTAGACTTAACTTTCTTTTTAGAAGCCTTTTTATATTCCGTCATAATTCACCATTTAGTTACCCCCCTAATTAAAGGGGGATATTTGTTACAATGACGCAGATAAAGCGCGAAGTCTAAAAACCCAACTAGGGTTTAATACTTGCATCACTAAAAATGCTTTCCAAGATAAAGATCCAACCTCGTCAAGTGGGTCAGCAACACCAGAACTTCCAACCGCTTTTTGAATAAGCTGGACGGTTGGTATTCTGTCACCCATTTCCATTGTTTCTTTCGAATGTTTTTCACCTAATCCAACAGAGCCAATGGCTTCCATGCCATAAATAGTTATATCATAAACATCATTAAGAGTGTTTGATGTACCTCTAAATCCAGCAACGCTGGTTGTTGCAGCATCAGGAGTAATTTTAGCTATTTCACTAGAACAAAATCTAACGCCATCAAGTTCCCCGTACTCTCCCGGGAATGTTTCAACATGACTTGCGTATGTAATCACCTCTTTAAAGCCAGATAAAAGCCGAATATCCTGCTCTGTATCTGGATGGGTTATTGCAAAGTAAGATTCTCGAACAGGAGTGGTTCCAACATTAGTCGATCCATTTCCTTGAGCAAAAAATTTCATTGCAGAGTTCCGATCTAACTGATTAACAATATATTTGACATCATTCTTAGTTACAGCTGTAACTATACTTGTTACACCAGCAACACCACCAGAATAACGAACATTTGTTATACCAGCTAATATCTGTTCTTGCGCAATTTGGTTCATTGATTCACCGGCATTTCGACCAAGTGTATCCAGCAATCGCATTGCTCGAACGTTAACTTGAACTAAATCAACTTCTTCCGATATGGTAATTATGTTACCGTATTTTTCCATCTTTGCTGTGACATTGGTGATTGTCGGTTTAACAGCATTTCGTCCATTAAAAAACGTTGCGTTACCAACTGGCTCAGATAAAGGAGTTGTTACGGGAGCTAGATTTTCAATCCTTTCCCATTTGACGGAATAAGAACCTGAGTTTTTAGATAGTTCACCGGGCATTGTTCCATTAAAAAAAGGTAGTTTTTTTCGAGCAGCGCTTAACAGACCTTTCATTAACTCAAAGTTAACTGGTGGTGGTATGTCATTTGCCATGTTTGTAAGTAAAGCGGCCATTATTTATATCTCCTAGTAACTGCCAATAGCCTGATTCCATATCGATTGTCTTTGAGATTCATTAGTTGCAGAAGATAAAGATTCTTCGAGACTGGTTGTTTCAGCTATTCCAGTATTCATGTTAGTTTGTGATTGATTAGCAGCTCGCTGATTTTCAACTAATTGTGGGTCACTTAACATATCTGTACCGGATTTCAACTCATTACCTATCGCCGTTAAAGCCTTACTAAAAGCAGTAGGATTATTAGCTCGATTTTCCCAAATATTCATAAAACCTTGGTTTGTCCGAGCCTTTTCTTGAAGTTGGAACTCAATCCATTTATCGTTATCATGACCTGCAATTTTATTAACAAAATCAACAGCAGATTTAATGTCGGACTCAATAGCTTGGGTTTGTTGTGATTGCTCGAAATTAGCTAACCGCTGATTCAAATCCTGCATTTGTCCGTTCATTTGACCGAATTGATTTTGGTTACTCTGAACGAAATTGTTCATTTGACCTTCATCAAAAGGGTCTAGCGTTTGCGGCACATTTTGTGGCGCAGTATTTTCCTGTGGTGTAACAATCTGATCTACGCTAGGCTGAATATTTTGCTGCCCTTGGTTTGCGTTAAAATCATTAATTACATCATCTAAGCTAGGTACTACCTCAGGCGTTAGCTCTGCTGTGTCATCACTCATTTTTCTGTTTCCTTATTTCTAGTTAATTGTGGCTTTCTGAATCTAGCAAAACACAGGTCGAAACCTTGCTGTCTTGCTGATTCTGCTTTCCATACTTCGGTATTATCGTTCTTAGCATCATGAAGCGGTATAATTGGTCTTTGAGACTCAATATAGTCAAGTAAAGCTGTAAAATTAGGGTCTTGCGCTAATTGCTGCAAGTACACTTTATCTATCATCTTTATCTAATGCCTCTTTTTTGCTAATTCTGTTTTCAACTTCTTGATTTATTCCATCATCAAGAATTTCACCTGCATCGTGTAAAGACTTTTCTATTTGAGCCGCTTGCTTGAGTGTTGCAATATCCACTTCAAGCTCTTGTTTTTCGACTTCAACCTCTCTAGTCCTTAGCTTTGATGTTGAAATATCTATATCATAGCGTTCTTTTTGCAGTTTGTCTCTATCTACCTGCTCCTGCAAGGTTTTTATTTGACCCTGTAACTCCTGTGCGACCTGCTGTAGTTGCTCCTGAGATTGCTGCTGTAACTGCTCAATCGTTTGTTTTATCTCTTTATCTTTATCTGTAGTATTCAAAAATCGTTCAGCAGACTTATTTCCAGCATCTTGATACATCTCTTTCGCAATTAAGTCAATATTAACTATTTCAGGTTTTACACCTATTAAAAATTGAGTAACGTTCATCGTTTGCCGCTGACGCTGTTCTTCTTCAAGTAATCCAGATGATCCAACTACCTCAAAATGAACAGATTTAGGCAAATCATCTTTTGACGCTCTTTCGAAATCAGGCGCATCCATTTCAGGATTATAAAAAGGATAGTTACTTAAATGCTTTAAATTCAAAGCGTGCTGCATATATAAAAATGGCTTTAATCCATGAGTTTCATCTTTTTCAACAAAATCAACAGTCCGTATTTGCCCGCCCTGTCTAGTTCTTTCAACCTCGGTTGCTGTTTGCTCCACAGAACTTGACATTCCAGACCTAACAGAGTCAACGCTCGTTGATTTTTGAACCTCACCAATCATAAACTCAAGACCTGCTTGAGCAGCAGCAGGATCGCCGACAACAATGGTTTTAAAATTTGCCAAAGACTTAGAAGGAGTTTGCGCTCCTGGCTCCATTAATACGCCACCATGCTCAGCTAAATCTGGATCATTTCCATCAAAAACAACCGGAGGCCTTACTCTACCGTCGATTGAGTCAATTAACTGATTTGCTAATATTGACGCTATTTTCTGAGTTGGTGAACTTTTCACTAAAGGACTAATAAAATAAGGGTCTCTAACATCAAGCCTTTCATATCCATTGTAAATAATTTGTGGGAACTCAAACTCATTAGGCTTATAATAAATTACCTTTCTATTTGCTACAATTATTTTACTATTTGGTAATATAATATCATTACCTTCTTTTCGTGATATCGATACATCACCGTAATATGTCTTTACTTCAACTTTTGCTTTATCACTTAATTTTAGCGATCGAATTGTAGCAGTCATAAATCCATCGCCAGACCATTTTTTAATAGACTTATACTCAGGTTTTGAAACGATTATCATCGATCCTGTGTAAAACATATTTGTAGTATTTACAGCATTATCGGGGTAACAATTCCACATTGAGTGTGGCACCCATACAGGAGATTGTTTTGAATTAACTTTTTCGCCATCGGAAACACCCATAATTGTTTCCATTTTTACCTCAGCAACATAACCTCCGTGATGTAATGATTCTTTTATTGATAAATCATGCCGGGCTTTAAATCCGAAATCACTATGCTGCTGAATCATTAAAGCTCTAAGGCCGCCATCTATTCTTGTTTGCAGCTTTTTCTCGTTAGAATTTTCAGCTATTTCATTTAGCTGATTATCTATCCCTAGTTCTGAATGGGCTTCTAACCAAGGTTTATTTTGTGGGAATTCAAGTCGTCTAACATCTGCGCTTAAAACCTCAGACGCGCGAGATAATTCACCTAATTCCATAGCGGAGCGACCATCTCCACTTTGGTCTGGGTTATTTTTAATCCTACTGCCAGGTTCCATGTAAACCTGTCTATCAAGTTCAGTCCAGATTCTTTCATGTTTTTTTCTGAATTTATTGTCTTTTCTAGCTGATAATTCTTTATTAATAAATTCAGCTACTTCATCCCAGTCTTTTAGGGTTATTTTTCTTTTTTTAACTTTTTTATGCTCAGCCATAATTTACCAATTACTGTGTATTGTTTTAGTTCTTTTACGAATTTTAATGACAGGCTTCGTTCGTGCATGCCGTTCCGACTGATAAGCATATCGAGTTGCTGACATTATATCTTCCCTAACATCAATTATCTTACCGTCCTTTCTGTGATACATTCCTTTTTCTTCAAACCAGTCTCTTAAATGCGAGAATACCTTAAATCTACCCTCAACCATAGCGGTATGAATGGAATATAGGCCAACTTCAACACCATTTCCACCTTCACCCTCTTTTTTGTCGCCAGAAGGTGGGTTACTGAACTTTTTAACCATTAAATTAAGCCCTTCTGCACGATATACGTCAGCTAATGGAACTCCTGAGCTTTTATCTCTGTTAATTCCGTCATGAGGCCATGCAATAGGTATCCAAGAGTCTCTTTTCTTTATTGCAGAGGCGTGCATTGGCGGTAAAGCTCCTGAAATCTTAAAACAATCGTAAACATAAGCTGTGTTTGTATCTCCATCAAACGCTATCCAAACACACGCGAATGGATGGTCTATTCCAAAATCAATACCGCAAACTCTTCTCCAATGGCTCGGTATAGAGAAAGAATCAATACTTATATCATCATCTGAAACTGGGAATATTAATCCTGAACCCATTAACGGTATCCCTTTCGATCTCATATCTCGTTCATGCGGTGGTAACTTGTCTAAATAATGGGCTATCTTTTCTTTCGTCATATGGGCTGCATCAACCCATCCAGCTCTAATGCATGCTTGACCTTCTTTAATGTGATTTAGGAATCCATCAACAACTTTTGTCACACCTTCTTCCGGAGTGAATGTAGCTGTCATTTTGTATTTTTTTCTTGAAAATGTTGACCGTGTCAACTGAGTCCAAATTGGCTCAGGCGGTTCTTCGTCACACCATATAAATTCAGACCGAACTCCCATGAAAGCGTCAGCACCTTGTTCAAATGCCATTAGCCGTATTTTTGACCATTTACCAGATATATGCTTAACCATTACTGATGAGAAAGCATTTGGAACACCTGATTTTCGAGTAATATTACCTATGTGTTTATGAGGAATAGATCCTGTTCCTAGCGAACTTTCTTCAAAAGGGTCTCCAAATAATTCATTTTGACATACATCTCGAGTTGTCTCATTTCTTTTCCCTGCTACAATTATTGTTGGTGCTGTTTGGAACCTTAACCCTTCCCACCAAAAAGGATATGATCCAGTTGAATGGAAAGACACCTCATTCGCAGCAGCCGTCGTTTTTCCAATCTGATTAGCGCAAATTAATGCAACTTGGTTCGCTAGCACTCCTTTTTTATCTTTCGCATGATGGAAATTCTTTTGAAACTCGTAAGGCTTGTATGAGTCAATTTTATTGTAAGCGTTTAAACTTGCAATCTGATTTAGGATTTCAATTATATCCTCATTTCCTTGATTACTCATTTATTAATCTAATCTCTATTTTTGGGCACGAGTTAGATAGATTGAACCGATTTATATACCTTTCTTTTTTGCTATTTACTATCAAGTAACAAACAGGACTTTTATTTGTTAATTTACCGTAAAGTCTTGCTTGAGATAAGCATTCAGCCCACTTGTATTGAAAATCTACCTCAATAGCCTTTGTTTTAGTTATACAGTCAGCTCTCGACCCATCGCTTAATTTAACCTCCTTATCCCCATTTACTTTATTGCAAATTAAACCTTGGTAATAAGACTCGGGTTTATTTTTAGAGAATGCGTCCTCAATTGACGTAATAAAAATTAAGCTGCATAAAATGACCATTAATACCAAATTAACTAAAGACTGAATATTCATTTCTTAACCCATAGTTTCGCCTCAAGTCCGCAATACGGCATAGTTGCGCTAGGCTCTTGATTTCTTACTTTTTCGCATTCCATGTATTCTCCAAATACCACATCTTTAAATAAAACGCAGTACGCTTTTTGACCAATACCTTTTAGATCGATATTATCCCCTTCTGGCGTTTTTGATATTGAGTGATTACACATAATGCAGTAGTGCATCAATCTACCCTTAAAGCATTTTGAACAGACGCTCTTAGATCGATTACACTATTCTCAGTTATATCTCTTGGGCAGTTCGCTAAATCAAGACGTAAGTTTATCGCCTCAATACCTTCCTTTAATTCATCGTTCCTTATGCTTAGATTATGAATGGCGACCATTGAGTTAGCAAACGCTAACATTACTTTAGCAAGATCTTTATCAACCTTACCTTTTTTCTTCTCCATGCCGCTAAGTCCACACAAGTGTAAAAACTCAACTCCTGAAATTTTTAAAAACTGTAATATTTTCTCAAGCTCACTATTCATCTTTTTTTCTCTCGATTAGATTTAGTTGTTTTTCTTCAAATTCTGATTGTATATATTTTTGATGTTCTTTATATAAAATATCAAGTGATTTCTTCAAAAGCTCTAAACTTTCCTTTATTTCGGTGAGTATTATTTTTTCAATCAATTTGCTAGTCTCGCTATCATTCTAAGGTATTGTAGTGGGTATTTTTTATTCGATTTACACCACCGACTAACGGTTTGAGGGGATACACCCATTCGCCTAGAAAAGGCTGCTTTTGTCCAATCCATTAGTTCGAGTAATTCCTCAATGTTCATGGTGTTTATGTCTTTCATTTCCGGATTATAGTTTATGAGGGGTTAAAATGATAGGTCGGTTATATTCTGTGAAAAATTAGGGATGGGGCTATATATAGAAATATAATTACAGAAAGGGGGGTCCCCTCCTACCGCGAAATAAAACGAAACAAACCCAGACCTTATTTCATTAGAGAAAATGAAAGTATACCTTAATAACTTAAACTTTAAATCAATCTAGAGTGCGGACCTAACCTTACCCTACCTAACAACAACCAGTACTACGACGGCAAGCGACCGACATGCTTACCACCATAATTACTAGCTAATATATTAATCCCTCTCATATTTAACCATTAAAGTAATAATACACGCCATGTGTATGAATAGTTTCAAAGAAGTTATCAATCAATCTAAGTTTTCAATCCAGCAAAGCGAGCGCACAACTGTCACCACTACCATAAAACCAAAGTGTTTCCCCGTGATTTCCAGCACTTTTAACGTAGCAATACGGGTTGTAGCTCGATTGCTTAGTTAAGTCAGCGAGTCTACAGCTTGTTAAACCTAGTTTTGCTCAAACTTTAGCACTTAAACTCTTTCTTACGTCATGTTTAAGCCACGTTCTAATGCCGACCCTAATGCTTGTATAAGATTGACTCGAAGTCTCAAACTGTCGAGTTAGATTGCGTCTGAGTGATGATTGATTGTATTTTTGAGTGAAGGATGTGGAATGGATGTTGGATGTGGGATAAGTAGGTTTCTGGGAGAGGGGAGAGAGGGTTGTGGCTAGCCTTCACTTCCCTTCATCTCACCACAATCCAGTTTAACTATTAATTACTATTCAATTAATTTAGAAAGCGTAGTTAATCTTTTATTCAGTTTAGTTTAAGTAAGTCTTGGTTTGAGGATGTTGAGGGTTGTTGGTGTTAGAGTGTCTTGATAGTTTAATGTTTTATTTCTTGGTTGTTTTCAACCATTGCTAGTAAGTTAG
>CAYYNM010000047.1:0-16796 GCA_964472945.1 uncultured Methylomarinum sp.
CACTTTGGTTTTACTGTTGAAAATGTAGTGAAGGTCGTTAATAGCGTTCTTTAATACACTATATTGTAGTCAGCTCTGGAATTTCCTGGAGCTGACTTAATTTAATAAGAAAAATAAAGTTTAGATAAATAAAAGGTAAATTGGGGAGTCCAGACGTGAAGATAAGTAAATTAACCAACGGATTGTTGGTTTCATTGTTATTAACGGCTTCTGTAGCTGAAGCTAATACTGATTATCCAGCAACAAATTTTCAACCAAAAGTTGTTTATCAGGATGCTGATTATAAACATACAGGTTCACTTTCGTCTTCAACTACGAAAGTTTCAAAAGGTAAGGTAAGTGTTGCTGACCCTGCTTATCCTGCTGCAAATTTTCAACCTGAGGTTTTGTTTGAAGATAAAAACTATAAGCATACAAAAGGTAATGCAGGAAAAACATTAAGAACAGAGTTTGTAAAGCATTATGCTGAAGAAAAGCTTGAAGCTAATAGTGAATCTGATGATTCATCTATGAGCTTACTTATGGGCTTAGCTGTACTTGCTATAGCAGGTTTTATTTTTTACAGCAAAAATGCTACAAAATCAGTACCTGTTAAGAAAGTACCTGCTCGACGTGAAGCAGCTGCAGCAGTAGTTATTGCTAATGATGATTCAGTCAGTGGTGTTGCTAGATATTTAGAATCTAAAGTTGGTGATAAGCCAAGTGGAGTTGCAAAATATTTAGAAGATCGTGATAGTTCACCTGTCAGTGGTGTGGCAAAATATGTAGCAAAGAAAAAAGTTTCAGCTAGGCTAGCATCGGTTACTGGGGTAGAAAAGTACTTGAAAGACAGAGGCTAAGGTAATGGAAGAGAATTACATTATTGGTCTTATTGTCCTTTTTATATTTAGTTTTGTAATATTTAAAAAAGACAAATCAGCTGTAGAAACTGCTTCAAAGTCAGTAGTTAAATCATATAAAGATACCTCAGGTACGACAGGTGTTGCTAGGTATTTAAAAAACCAAGGCGATGAGCAGCTGGCAAATGAAGTATCAGGTGTTGCAAAATATTTGCAAGTAAAAGAAGCTTTAAATGCTGAGTTGGAAGAAAGTTTAGTTATTAGTGGTGTTGCTAAATATTTGGCAAATAAAGAAGAGACTCCTGTTAGTGGAGTCAGTAAATATATGGCAAGACAGGCTGTATATGCAAAAAAAATGGCAAAAGAAAATGTGTCTGGAGTTGAAAAATATTTAAATAACCGGGGTTAGTAAAATATTTTTATCTTGTACTAAATCTACCTTTTGTTCTTAGACAAAACACATAAGGATATGTGTTTTGTCATTCCTAATATTGTATATATTGGATTATGAATAGTTTACAACCCACCATAATCCAATATATACAAATCAAATTTTAATTTTATCTTAGAGGTACTTATACATGGCTAATTTATTAGATCAACTTAAAGCTGTAACAGTTGTTGTTGCAGATACAGGTGATATCAACGCAATTGAAAAATTCACCCCTCGTGATTCAACAACTAACCCTTCACTTATTACAATGGCAGCTCAAATGCCAGAATACCAAGGTATTGTTGATGATACTTTGAAAGGTGCTAGAGAAACATTGGGTGCAAATGCTTCAGCAGCAGACGTGGTAACACTGGCATTTGACAGACTAGCTGTGTCTTTTGGTATTAAAATTCTTGAGACTATTCCTGGTCGTGTTTCAACAGAAGTTGATGCGCGATTATCTTTTGATACTGATGCTAGTGTTGCCAAAGGTCGTGAAACAATTGCTCAGTACGAAGCTGCAGGTGTTTCCAGAGAAAGAATTCTAATTAAAGTTGCTGCCACTTGGGAAGGAATTCAAGCCGCATCTATTTTAGAAAAAGAAGGTATTTCTACTAACCTAACTCTTATCTTTGGTTTGCATCAAGCGATTGCCTGTGCTGAAAATGGTATTACACTAATTTCACCTTTTGTCGGTCGTATTTTGGATTGGTATAAAAAAGATACAGGGCGTGATTCTTATGCTCCAGCTGAAGATCCAGGTGTTGTTTCTGTAACAGAAATTTATAATTATTACAAAAAATTTGGTTATAAAACAGAAGTAATGGGTGCTAGTTTCCGTAATATTGGTGAAATTACTGAATTAGCAGGAAATGATTTACTAACTATCTCTCCTGCACTACTTGAAGAGCTACAAGCAACTGAAGGTGATTTACCACGTAAATTAGATCCTGAAAAAGCTGCATCTATGGATATTGAAAAACTGACTATTGATAAAGCAACTTTTGACAAAATGCATGCTGCTGATCGTATGGCTACTGACAAGCTAGCTGAAGGTATTTCAGGTTTTGAAAAAGCTTTGGTGACACTTGAAGAATTACTTGCTAATAGACTTGCTACAATAGAAGCTTAAGACACATAAAATAGGTAGGTTGGGTTGGCGATAGCGTAACCCGACAGGATTTATGGATTGTTGGGTTACGCTATCGCTAACCCAACCTACGCATATTCATATTATAAGAATTTATAATTTTTAGTTGAAAGGTATTTATCTTAAAGCTAGTTAAGCATATGTTAATACTATGGATGGTATTACTTCTTATATAAAAACAGATATAAAAAATGTCACAAAAAATATTAGATGTTGTAAAACCCGGTGTTATTTCAGGCGATGATGTTCAAAAAGTCTTTGAAATTTGTAAAGAAAATAGCTTTGCACTTCCTGGTGTAAACTGTATAAATACAGATTCAATTAATGGAGCTCTTGAAGCAGCAGCTAAAGCAAAATCACCCGTTATTATTCAGTTCTCTAACGGTGGTGCTGCATTTGTTGCAGGTAAAGGCCTTAAATTAGAAGGTCAAGGTAATGCAATTCTTGGTGCTATCTCGGGTGCTAAGCACGTTCATAATGTTGCTGAAGCTTATGGCGTTCCTGTTATTCTTCATACTGATCATGCCGCGAAAAAATTATTACCTTGGATTGATGGTTTATTAGATGCAGGTGAAAAACACTTTGCAGAAACTGGGAAACCATTATTTAGCTCGCACATGCTAGATTTATCTGAAGAGTCTTTAGAAGAAAATATTGCTACTTGTGCTAAATACCTAGAGCGTATGGATAAAATGGGTATGACGCTTGAGATTGAATTGGGTTGTACTGGTGGTGAGGAAGACGGTGTTGATAACACGGGAATGGATAAAGCTGATTTATATACTAAGCCAGAAGAAGTTGCTTACGCTTATGAAGAATTGAGTAAAGTAAGTCCTCGTTTTACTATTGCCGCCTCTTTTGGTAACGTGCATGGTGTTTATAAACCTGGTAACGTTGAACTGACGCCAACAATTCTTCGTGATTCACAGGCTTATGTTTCTGAAAAATATAATCTACCAGCTAACTCATTGACTTTTGTATTCCATGGTGGATCAGGTTCTTCTGAAGCAGAAATTAAAGAATCAATAGGTTACGGTGTTGTTAAAATGAATATCGATACGGATACTCAGTGGGCAACATGGGAAGGTATTATGAATTTTTATAAGGCAAATGAAGCTTACCTGCAAGGCCAAATTGGTAATCCAGATGGTGAAGATAGCCCTAATAAAAAATATTATGATCCACGTGTATGGCAACGAGCTGGTGAAGTATCAATGGTTGCGCGATTAGAGCAGGCTTTTTCAGACTTGAATGCTACTAATTCTTTGTAAAGTTTGATGCTTTAGCTCTAGATTTGTTTGCAGATTTAGGCTTATAAAAAAGGCCGATACAAATTATTTGTATCGGCCTTTTTTTTGTAAATTATAATAAAAAATCCAACATTTTCACTACAGAGGCCACTGAGAACATAGAGTTTTTTGAATACTAGAATATTTTTTCTCGACGACTTAGTTACATGGTATCTACTTTATTACCATTTCCAATGAGAACAACATCAGCATCTCTTGCGGCGAATAAACCATTAGTTACTACGCCTGTAATGCCATTAATAATAGATTCCAATTTGACAGGATCGACAATTTTAAGGCCGTGGACATCCAGAATTTCACAGCCATTGTCAGTGTAATAATCTTTTCGCCAAACAGGTCGTCCCCCTAATTTTTCTAGTTCATTGGCAACATAATTACGTGACATAGGAATAACTTCAACAGGTAAGGGGAAGTTGCCTAAAACATCAACTGATTTAGTGCTATCGACTATACAAACAAACTTCTTACTGGCGGCTGCAATGATTTTTTCACGTGTTAGTGCTCCACCGCCTCCTTTAATAAGTTTTTTGTTAGGGTCTACTTCATCAGCCCCATCAACATAAACACCAATTTCATCAACACTATTTAATTCTATTACTGAAATCCCAACTTTTTTAAGACGATCAGTTGTTGCGTCGGAACTTGAAGCCGCAGCTGTAATTTTGTCTTTGTAGTCAGCTAACATGTCAATAAAGAAATTTACTGTCGAGCCTGTTCCTACACCAATAATTGATTCACCTTTGATATATTCCAAGGCTGCCTGTGCAACTTGTTTTTTTAATTCATCTTGTGTCATGATTTTACTTTTAAGTAGAAGAGCAACGTCTGTTTATTGTTGCTACATTGTTAAGGAATAAAAAGAACTGAGTTAAATAATACCTTAAGTCACGTTATTTTTCAGCTAATTTAATCTTAATGGAATTCTGGCTAGGAGGCTGTCAGAGAATATAAAAAATAAGTCTGTATTAATACTATAATTTAACAAATGAGTAGAATTTTCTAGGATAATAGGGGATTGTATTACTAAATATATTTTAAATAATGGAAGATTATTCATACCTGCCAGACTTCGAAGTTGATTCTTTAAAAGTCCCTCCACATTCAATTCAGGCAGAACAATCTGTGTTAGGTGGGTTGATGCTTGATAATCAGACTTGGGACTCAGTTGCCGATAAGGTAGTTGTGGAGGATTTTTACAGAAAAGATCACCGTCTTATATTTACTACAATAGAACAATTAGCTGAGAAACAGGATCCTTTTGATGTGATCACTCTTTCAGAAGCTTTAGATGCGATTGGAGAGTTACAGTCAGTAGGTGGCTTAGCTTATCTTGCTACTTTGGCAAAAGAAACTCCAAGTGCTGCAAATATTGTTGCTTATGCCAATATTGTTAGAGACAGGTCGGTTTTAAGACAATTGATTCATATTGGAACTGAAATTTCTGATTCTGCATTTAATACTGAGGGTCGAGATACTTCAGAGTTGCTTGAACAGGCCGAACGTGATGTTTTCAAAATTGCAGAACAAAGGCAGCGTGGACAAGAAGGAGGTTTTAAATCGATTAAAAATTTATTGGCGACAGCAGTTGATAAAATTGAAACCTTGTATGAACAAGAGGGGAATATTACAGGTGCAAGTACAGGGTTTACTGATTTTGATGAATTAACCTCAGGACTACAACCAGCCGATCTTATTATTGTCGCAGGTCGACCTTCGATGGGGAAAACTACGATTGCCATGAATATGGCAGAAAATGTTGCAATATCTAGTGGTAAGCCTGTTGCAGTGTTCAGTATGGAAATGCCTGGTGACTCATTAGCGATGCGGATGATGTCTTCATTAGGGCGTATTGATCAGAATAAAGTAAGAACAGGAAAGTTAGAGGATGATGAGTGGCCACGCTTAACTTCTGCTATTAATATGTTGGCAGAAACTAAGTTGTTTATTGATGATACTCCTGCTTTAACGCCAACAGAGGTTAGAGCTAGAGCGCGGCGCTTAGCACGAGAGCATGGGCCTTTAGGGTTGATAGTATTGGACTATTTGCAGTTAATGCAATCACCTTCAAGTGGGGAAAGCAGAGTGCAACAGATTTCGGATATTTCTCGGGGCTTAAAAGCCTTGGCAAAGGAGTTAAATGTTCCTGTGGTTGCTCTTTCTCAGCTTAACCGTAACCTTGAGCAAAGACCTAATAAACGTCCGGTAATGTCTGATTTAAGGGAGTCTGGAGCGATTGAGCAGGATGCAGATTTAATCGTTTTTGTTTATAGAGATGAGGTTTATAACGAAGATAGCCCTGATAAAGGTATTGCTGAAATAATTATTGGTAAGCAACGGAATGGGCCTTTAGGAACAGTACGCTTAACATTCTTAGGGCAGTATACACGGTTTGAAAATTTTGCGGGTGACCCATATTCAGCTGAGGATTATGAATGACCTCAACAGTCTATGCGACTATTAATTTAGCCGCTGTAAAGCACAATTTAGCTAAAGTAAGAGAATATGCTCCAAACTCTAAAATTATGGCGGTTATTAAAGCAAACGGCTATGGGCACGGTTTATTGCAAATAGCAAATGCTTTACAAGGGATTGATGGTATTGCAGTCGCACGAGTTGATGAGGCAGTGTTGTTAAGGAAAGCTAAGGTGAAATGTAGGATTACTGTTTTAGAAGGGTTTGTTTGCGAGCCGGAATTAAATGAGTTAATTCAATACAAGCTTGATAGTGTTGTGCATTCCATAGGACAGCTAGATATTTTAGAGAAGTATTCGGAGCAAAAACCTGTTTCAACTTGGTTGAAATTAGATTCAGGGATGAATCGCTTAGGCTTTACACCTGATGAGTTTGTTTCTGCCTATCAGCGATTAGAAAGATGCCCTAATGTTAAACAACCGGTTTCTTTAATGACGCATTTTTCAAGTGCGGATGATAAGAATAGTGATGTTACAAAGCAGCAGATTGAAATTTTTAACCAGTTAGTAAGCTCGTACCCAGGTGAAAAAAGTATTGCAAATTCAGCGGGGATTATTGCTTGGCCAGATTCTCTATCAGATTGGGTGCGTCCTGGTATTATGCTGTACGGAGTCTCGCCTTTTTATGAATATCACGGGGTAGGCTTGGGGTTACAGCCTGTTATGAGTCTGCATACTCGGTTAATTAGTGTAAAAATGATTAAGCCAGGTGATGCTGTTGGTTATTCGGGTACATGGGTCTGTAGCAAAGAAACAAGGTTAGGTGTTGTTGCTATAGGTTATGGGGATGGCTATCCGCGCGCGGCTAAATCAGGAACGCCTGTATTAGTTAATGGAAAAAGAGTGCCTTTAGTTGGTCGAGTATCAATGGATATAATTACTGTAGATCTTTCTAGCCAGCCTGATAGTAAACCAGGAGATAAGGTTACTTTATGGGGTGATGGATTGGCTATTGAAGAAATTGCTGCGGCAGCTGACACTATTCCTTATACGATTTTATGTGGTGTGACACAAAGGGTGAGGTTAGAGAATGTTACAGCTTAATAATTTTGTAAATACTAATCGTTAAAATGGCCAAAAAACAAAAAACAGCTTTTGTGTGTACTGAGTGTGGTGCTGACTATCCTCGGTGGGGTGGGCAGTGTACTGCCTGTGGCGAATGGAATGTTATTAAAGAAGTTCGATTAGGCAGTGATGTAAAATTGAGCTCCAGAGTGTCTGGCTACGCTGGCGTTCGCTCAGAAGTTAAATTGCTTTCTGATGTTGATTTGGCTCAAGCGGAAAGAATTCCGACAGGGCTGGCTGAATTTGACCGTGTATTAGGGGGTGGGATTGTACGAGGTAGTGTGGTTTTAATTGGAGGTGCACCAGGGGCTGGAAAGAGTACGATTTTGTTGCAAGTTATCGCCCGTGTTGCTAAAAAAGGTTTTTCTGTATTGTATGTTTCAGGGGAAGAATCTTTACAGCAAATAGCGGAAAGAGCGTATCGACTTAGATTAGATGCCTCGTCAATAAAAATGTTGACAGAAACCTCTGTGCAAAGTATTTGCGATACTGTTGATGCTGAAAAGCCTACTTTACTTATTATTGACTCTATTCAGGTGATGCACACTAATGATTCTGATACTGCACCGGGTTCAGTATCGCAGGTTAGGGAATCTGCAAGCTATTTAACTCAATATGCCAAGAGAAATAATGTTTCAATTTTTATGGTGGGACATGTTACCAAAGATCAGTCTTTGGCGGGCCCTATGACACTAAGTCATATTGTTGATGCACAGGTTATATTGTCATCAACTGATGATGCTCGGTTTCGAGTCTTAAGGTCTGATAAAAACAGGTTTGGTAGCGTAGGCGAATTAGGCTTTTTTTCAATGGAAAGTACGGGTTTAAAAGAAGTTAAAAATCCTTCAGCCATGTTTTTATCTAGATCTGATAAACCATCATCGGGTAGTGTTGTTACTGTTACCTGGGAAGGAACACGGCCATTGTTGGTGGAAATTCAGGCATTGGTTACGGAAAGCCAGTATGGTAACCCTAGGCGATTAGCTGTAGGTTTAGATCAGAATCGGTTGGCAATGTTATTAGCCGTATTAACTCGTCATGCGGGGATTTTTACGGCAAATGATGAAATTTATGTCAATGTGGTTGGGGGAATAAAAGTAACTGAAACTGCTTCTGACTTAGCTATTATTGTAGGTGTTGTGTCTAGCCTTAAAAATAAGGTAATCCCTCATGATGTGGTATTTTTTGGGGAGATTGGCTTGAATGGTGAGATAAGGCCTGTAGCAAATGGTTATGCCCGCTTGAATGAGGCAGTAAAACACGGGTTTCAGAAAGCTGTTATCCCCAAAGCAAATGCCCCCAAAAAGGCTATTAATGGACTAACAATCAGTGCAGTTTCAACCGTTTCAGAAGCACTAGATGCATTTGGTTATTTATAATGTTAGTGAATTTAATTCACTAAGGGCTAAGATATCTCTTTCTAGAATATCACTATCTCCAAGATTAAGTTCAACTAATCTGCGTAATTGTGAAATGCTATCTATATCAATATGCTCACACTTAAATCCTACTTCATTAGCAATAACATGAGAAACACTGACCTGCATGCTAATGCTGATTTCTTCAGATAGCTGTAGATTTAAGGTGTAAACACTTTCCAGAGGTGCTGACCATGGCGACTCAAATTTTAATAGACAACCTTTTAAAGAGATGTCAACTAATTTACAAGGTAGTGCTTGAGAGTCAGAATCAATATTTAATAGTGATGCATCAGCATTATAAAAAATACGATGGAACTGTCGTTTGTCGTTAGTTATTTCTGTCATGATTATTACTCAAGAAAAAATTGCATCGAAATATTATTAATAAGGATGATATCGTTATTTTTTAATTGGATAGTTTGGTCGGCTAAAGGTTTTTGGTTGATTAGAATATTCATATCTGTTTCCAGAGAAGACATAAAATAGCCATCTTTTCTTTTAGAAATAATAACGACCCCGTTTCCTGTATGTCCAAAACGTGTCATGGATTTCTTTAATGGAAGTATTCTACCAATATGCTGTCCATCCATTACTTGAAGGTTGGCATTGGGAATATTTACTTTTTCTTCTAGCTTTGAATTAAGCTGTTCAACGTCTTTATTATTGAAAGAGAAGGTGGTTGTGTCCGGTATAACTGACTCTGTTGTACTATAAATTATACTGTATTTACCAATAGTTATCGTGTCGTTATTTTGTAGAAATGTTTCATCAATTTTTTCATTGTTTACAATTAAAGGGCTATTATCTGATAATTGTTTAACGATGCAGTTATCTTTATTAATGGTAACAATGGCATGTGCAGGTGCAACGGTTAAGTTATCAATAACCAAATCATTACTACTGTCCCGTCCAATACGGACAATGCCAGAGTCATAGATATATGATTGAACCGCTTTGTCTTTAAAAAAAATTGTAAATTTTGCCATTGCTCTCGTAAAATGACTTGCTTGGATTAAATAAGTATAGACGCTATAAAAAACTTATTGAAAAAAATGTTTTATTTTTTAGGATAAAATTTCACTTGTTTGATGGTATTCTCATCACATTTTATTATTTCTAAGGGGTAGCCATGCAACCGGACGCTAACACCGGGTTCTGGAATTGTCTCCATATATTCTACAATAAGGCCGTTTAAAGTCTTGGGGCCTTCAGTTGGTAAATTCCATTGAGTAATCCGGTTAAGTTCACGTACTGTGACGCTGGCATCCACTAAAAAACTACCATCACTTTGTTCTTTTACATCCGCTTCTTCAGCGACAAGTTCTCCTACAAGAACTTGGAGTAAATCATCTAAGGTCACTAAACCTTGCACATCACCATATTCATCAACAACTAAACCAATACGTAACTTTTCAGCTTTAAAGCTTTGGATTTGTTTGTGTAAGGGTGTGCTCTCAGGAATAAAGAAAGGTTTTGTTAAGCTTTCAGTAATACTTTGTTTGTCGAAATCACTTCGAGTAATAAGAGGGATCAGGTTTCTTAAATGTAGAAAACCAATAACGCGGTCAATACTTTTCTTATAGATAGGGAGGCGAGTATGAGGGCTAGACTGTATTTGCTTGATAATAGATTCTAGTGACTCTTCAAGATCAATACCTAGTATTTCATTTCTAGGGGTCATAATATCTTCAACAGACGCTGATTCAAGGTCTAAAATTCCTAATAACATATTATGATATCTAGCGGGCATAAGGTTTTCAGCATCAGCTACAATACTTTTTAATTCGTCTTTATTAAGCTGGTCTTTTTTGATTTTTGAGACATTAACACCTACTACCCTTAATAATAGATTGGATACCAAATTGACTATCCAGACAAAAGGATAGAGTATTTTTAACAAAGGGGTATAAAGCCAGGCAGCGGGATAAGCAAGGATTTCTGGTTTTAACGCGGCTAATGTTTTTGGCGTTACTTCTGAAAAAATCAGCACAGCAAACGTTAAGGTGGCGGTTGATGCCAGGATCATTTGTTCTTGACTAAGGTTTACATAGCCTTCGGTAATTAAGCGCATAGCAATAACTGTTGCTAAAGAGGAAGCTCCAATATTAACGAAGTTATTACCTAATAGAATGAGCCCCATTAATCTATCAGGGCGTTGTAATAGTTTATGGGCTTTAATTGCTCCCTTATGCTTTTGCTTAACTAAATGGAATAAGCGATAACGGTTTAAGGTCATTAAAGCGGTTTCGGAGCCAGAAAAAAAAGCAGAAAGGATAAGTAAGACTACGAGTATGCCAAATAGTATACTAAGAGATATGTCGTTCAATGAAGGGGCTCAGTTTTATAAAACAAGTGTCTAGTTTCTATATTGAGAAGAATTTGTCAAGCCTTCTTGTAAAATTAATAACAATAGAGACTGTAAGCTTTTGAAATAATTATTAGAAAGTCATTACAACATTATGAAATAAATTGATGTTTTGACAAAAAAAGTTCAATGCTTTAGTTTCTGCTACTAATAATTTTTTAAAAGCTAGCTATAATAAGGTACGGGTTAAATTGTGAAATGCATATCTCCTTAGTTTTTTGCGATAGTAAATTACACAATTGATCAGTAATATACAGGGTTGGTATTAAATACCAATATGAAGTATTTAACGGTGAACATACGAAATATTTGCTTCGTATTTTTTTAGGAAAGAGTGTAAAGAGCATGGCTTTGCCACGATTATTATTAATTGACAATAATGTATCAAGGACTCAGCAGTTTAAGAGTGTTTTGACATTTATGGAGTATCAAGTTTCAACAGCGAGTACGGATGATTATATTTCTTTGATAAACAAGCTTGATAACCTTTGTGCAATTTTTATAGGTAGTGGCTGTGATAAACAGGCTGCATTAGTAAAAACAGTATTAGACCTAGATTTTGAGGTGCCTGTTATCTTGTTAGTAGACAAAGGGGTAGGGCTTCAAGTACCTACAGCTATTCAAAAAATGATTACTCAAACTCAGAAGTGGCCAACACTTTATCCTGAGTTAAATGAGGTATTAAAAAACCTTCCTGCTTTTAAAAAAACACCTGTTAAAGCTAAAAATAGAAATAAAGGGCTTGCAGGTGGTAGTAAAAGTATCGAACAAGTCAGAGTATTGATTGATCAAGTCGCAGGTTCTAATGCAACGGTTTTGGTGTTAGGCCAGTCAGGGACAGGGAAAGAGGTTGTTGCGCAAGCATTGCACCGAGCTTCTGATAGAAAAAATAAACCTTTTGTTCCTGTTAACTGTGGGGCAATTCCTGGTGAATTATTAGAAAGTGAGTTGTTTGGGCATGAAAAAGGAGCGTTTACAGGGGCGTTATCAGCAAGACAAGGCCGGTTTGAAATGGCAGAAGGTGGAACTCTATTTCTTGATGAAATAGGTGATATGCCAATGCCAATGCAGGTTAAATTATTAAGGGTACTTCAAGAACGTACTTTTGAGCGAGTGGGTAGTAATAAAACAATTGCCTGTGATGTCAGGATTATTGCCGCTACCCATAGAAACCTGGAAAATGAAATTACTGAAAAACGCTTTAGAGAAGACCTGTTTTATCGTTTAAATGTCTTTCCTATCGAGTTACCTTCTTTAACTCAAAGAATTGAGGACCTGCCCTTATTAATTCATGATTTAGTCGCTCGAATGGAAAAGGCAAAACGAGGGAGTGTAAAGTTTACCCATAGTGCTTTGTCTTTAATGATGCAACACCCTTGGCCTGGTAATGTCCGTGAGCTTTCCAACTTTATAGAAAGGCTGACTATCACTAAGCCTAATGGATTGATTGATGTGACTGATCTTCCGGAAAAATTTCAACAATATAAAGTACCAGAAGGCTTTACTGTGGAAAATCTTATAGAAGAAGAGTCTGTTGATATTGAAGCGGCTGAAGAGCAGCTTGAAGAAAAAGTAGAGCCTACTCAACAGAATACCTCTGAAGATATAGTGCCGGTTGTTTCTCATCTACCAGAGCAAGGTATGGATTTAAAAGAGTATTTAAGTGATATGGAAGTTAATCTTATTCAACAAGCTTTGTCCGAATGTAATGGAGTCGTTGCTCATGCTGCTAAGTTATTAAATATGCGGCGGACAACTTTGGTTGAAAAGTTACGTAAATATGAGTTGTCTTAAATGATAAGGAGCAAGCTCCTTTGCTCAAAATATGGTGGGTTAAATTTGTAGTTTTAACAAATGTACCCTTATGAGTAACGATCTTTTGGGGGCGCAGGTTTTAACCTGCATTCTTCATAGCAAGAGCAGGCTAAAGCCTGCGCACCAATAATGGATAAGTTTTCTACAGTCAAATAATTGTCATTTTTATTGTAATACATTGAAATAAAACAACTAAAAAAGTTGGTCTGGTTTTTGCTTTTACCTAAGTAATTCACAAAAGCAATGATTAGATTATGAACAATCAAGTTAATCCTCAATCCTTAAAAGCTGAAAAACTGACGGATGCTTTTCAGCTTTTTAATGAGCTTTCCCAAAACTTATCTGAATCCTACCAAGGGCTACAGTCACAAGTCGCTACTTTAAGAAAAGATTTGGCAGCTGCTCGTACAGAACGTCTTAAAACGTTGATTGAAAAGGAAAAGTTGGCCGGTCGCTTACAACAAATTTTGGCGGCTTTACCTGCCGCTGTTATTGTCTTAAATGCTAATAATCAAGTGGTTGATTGTAATAAAATTGCGATCCAGTATCTAGATGAGCCTTTAATTAGTCAAAACTGGTCTGCGGTGGTTCATCGAAGTTTAATTTCAGTGTTTGATAACCCTCATGAAAGACAATTGAGAAATGGTACTAGAGTGAGTATTACTCATAATTTACTTGAAAATGAAATGGGACAGATTATCTTATTATCTGATGTCAGTGAGTTACGATCCTTACAAGATATGGTTAACCAGCAGAAACATTTGTCAGCAATGGGAGAAATGGTGGCAAGTATGGCTCACCAGGTGCGAACACCACTTTCAACCGCTATTATATATGCCTCTCAAATGAATAAAGTATCAGTTCCTGATTCCAGCCGGATTAAATTTTCTAACAAAATTCTAGAACGTTTGCATTATCTGGAAAGACAAGTGAATGATATGCTGATTTTTGCTAAAGAGGGACGGTTGGCAATGGATGTTTTTTCATTGCAGTGTTTTGTAACAAGGATTAATGAAAACATGCATGATATTACTTTAAACAGTCCTATAAATTTTACCATTAGTAATAAGGTGCAGGCTGATGTCATGCTGGGAAACGAAGACGCTTTGTTAGGGGCCGTTATGAATTTACTGAATAACGCGGTTGAGGCTCAAACAGGTGAGGGTGAGGTAACGATGATTTTGGATCAGCGAGATCAAAGCAGTTTACAGATTCAAATACAAGATAATGGTTCAGGCATAGATGAACAGACTAAACAACGGTTGTTTGAGCCTTTTTATACTACCAAGGTGAAGGGAACTGGCTTGGGTTTAGCTGTAGTCGATAGTGTGGTTAGAGCTCATAGTGGCTCTATTCAATGTAAATCTAAAAAAGATTTTGGTACCTTATTTACCCTGCTTTTACCTTGTATAAATCAATATATTCCAACTTTGTCAGAACATGGGCAGCACTCAATGGAGAGCAATTATGAAGCAGTATGATGTATTAGTGGTTGAAGATGATCTCGACTTATGTGAAGCACTTTGTGACACTCTGGAGCTTGAAGGCTATAAAATTCTTTATGCAAATAACGGCACAGAGGCGCTGAGTATATTAGCCAAAAATAACTTTAGGTTGGTTGTGAGTGATATTCAAATGCCGGTAATGGACGGCTTTCAATTATTGAATAATATGCAACAAATGCACCCAGATACCCCTGTAGTACTGATGACTGCCTATGGCACTATTCCAAAAGCCGTTGAAGCCATGCAATCGGGGGCGGCTGATTATTTAATTAAACCTTTTGAAGCCGCAACATTAGTAGAAAAAGTAGCTGAGTTTGTTGTGTTAGAGACTTCTCAACCTAGTGAACGGATTGTTTTTGATCCAAAAATGAAGCAACTTTATGCTTTGACTGCAAAGGTAGCAAAAACGGATGTCTCGGTTTTATTACAAGGAGAAAGTGGTACAGGTAAAGAAGTCATGGCGCGGTTTATACATCAGAACTCTTTGTATCATGATGGGCCGTTTGTTGCTATTAACTGTGCGGCTATTCCAGAAAATATGTTGGAATCAATACTATTTGGCTATGAAAAAGGTGCTTATACAGGTGCTGTTCATTCTATGCCCGGTAAATTCGAACAAGCTCAGGACGGAACCTTATTATTAGATGAAATATCAGAAATGGATATTGGGCTGCAAGCAAAATTATTAAGAGTATTACAGGAAAAAGAAGTTGAGCGGCTTGGTGGTCAAGAAAAAATCAGTCTAAACGTCAGAATTTTGGCAACTACTAACCGTAAATTAAAAGAACATGTTGAGCAGGGTTTATTTAGAGAAGATTTGTATTATCGCTTAAGTGTTTTTCCTATTAAAATTCCTGCTTTAAAAGATAGGGTGGGAGATATATTGCCGTTGGCAATGGCATTAATTAAAAAATACTGGAAACAAGGAAAACCTTTACCTGTTTTTAGTGAAGATGCAGCGGCAGTTATGCAAGAATATGCGTGGCCAGGTAATGTAAGAGAGTTAGAAAATGTTGTGCAACGGGCTTTAATCTTACAACAGAAGGGCTATATTCTGCCAGGATGTTTGGTGTTTGAAACAGATATGGATGAACAGTTGCAGCTGATTAATCCAGTAATCATTGGATCTGAGCCTATAAAAACCATCCCTAGTTCATCGTTTGAAATGCCTGTAATAGCAAGTTCTGGAGCTTGTTTAGGAGATAGCGTGAGGTCGGCAGAAGAAAATATTATTTTACAAACTTTACGTGATGTAAAAGGAAGTAGAAAGGTAACTGCAGAGAAACTGGGTATTAGCCCAAGAACATTAAGATATAAAATCGCAAGGATGAAAGATGCGGGTGTCGCTATTCCGTGTTAAAGCTGTAAAAGATAGAAGTGTCAAATTTTTGATGTTGGCTTGGAAAATGCTTGTATTTATATGAAGCAAACTCAGTGCATATTAGCACTATGCAATATTAATGAGAGAATGAGATGAGTGATATTAATGTAAACCAAGTATTAGCTCAGATGCGCACCATGTCTATTGAAGCATCTAGCAAGCCCATAAAATCAGAACAGGCAACAGGGGAATCAGATTTTGCTGCCATGCTAAAAGATTCAATTGACTCCGTAAATGAAACTCAAAAAGCATCTGGAGCACTATCAAAATCTTTTGAATTAGGTGAACCCGATGTTGGTTTAGCTGAAGTTATGATTGCATCACAAAAAGCCAGTGTTTCTTTTCAGGCAATGTTACAAGTAAGAAATAAATTGGTTGAGGCCTATAAAGATGTGATGAATATGCCAATGTAGTTTAAGGCTTTTACTTAATTCCTCTTGAGTAACAAATAAAGAATAACTCACACCAAGGCACTGAGACACAAAGAAGAGCAGGTTTTGCTCATAGCCCTCTCTTGATGGGGAGAGATTGAATTAATTTCTTTTGCTATTATCCGATGTTCCAGTTTTTAGTTTTGTAAATTAATAAACCGAGTATGAAAATCAATATCATTAAATAACAATTGCTTACTGTTTTAATGAATTATGATCGGTCATTTGTAGAGTGGACTTTAGTCCGCAATAACTTATAAATATTGTCTCTATAGCGGACTAAAGTCCGCTCTACAGCTTTATAAGCTACAGTTTGTATGTCGCTATGTTAAATTTTATTGAAATAACTCATTTTTCTAATTTCTATAGAAAATACGCTTAAAGTATCAAAATGATAAAACCATAAGCAATTGTAATTAAACAAAAAAATTTTTATGTCAAAAACTCTGCTCTAATAATTTAAAACTGGAACTAAAGTTAAAGAGGCATTTTATCTCCTACTCTCGGTAATCATTTGATGATTAAATTTTCACTATTGTATTACTCGATGTTCCAGTTTTTTTAACTTGAATTCAGAAAATACTAAAAACCATAGAGGAAGGCTAAGCTT